>NZ_JBVMUY010000021.1:0-298344 GCF_055632325.1 Nocardiopsis sp. KDC1DS13DA1 | reverse complement strand
CGGTGCGGGCGCTGCGGTCGGGGGAGTGTTCGCTCGCCCTGGCGGGCGGCGCCACGGTCATGTCCTCCCCGGGGCCGCTCACCGAGTTCACCACCCTGGGCGGCCTGGCGCCGGACGGCCGGTGCAAGGCGTTCGGTGCGGGCGCGGACGGCGCCGCCTTCTCCGAGGGCGCGGGGATGGTCGTCCTGGAACGGCTGTCCGATGCCCGTCGTAACGGCCGTCGAATCCTGGCGGTGATCCGGGGCAGCGCCGTCAACCAGGACGGGGCCTCCAACGGCCTCACCGCGCCCAACGGCCCCTCCCAGGAACGGGTCATCCGTCGGGCGCTGGCCGACGCCGGTCTGGGGCCGAGCGACGTCGACGCGGTGGAGGCGCACGGCACCGGTACCACGCTGGGCGACCCGATCGAGGCCCAGGCACTGCTGGCCACCTACGGGCCGGAACGTCCCGAGGACCGGCCGCTGTGGCTGGGCTCCCTCAAGTCCAACCTGGGGCACACCCAGGCGGCGGCCGGGGTCACCGGACTCATCAAGCTGGTGCTGTCCCTGCGCAACGGGACGCTGCCGCGAACCCTGCACGCCGACACGCCCACGCCCCACGTGGACTGGTCCTCGGAGCCGGTGCGCCTGCTGACCGAGGAGCGGAGCTGGGAGCGGTCCGACCGGCCGCGCCGGGCCGCGGTGTCCTCGTTCGGGATGAGCGGGACCAACGCCCACCTCATCGTGGAGCAGGCCCCCGAGGGCGCCGACGGGTGGGCCGACGGGGACACACCGCACGCGGATCGGCCCGTCGGCCCCCTGCCCTGGACGCTCTCGGCCCGTGACAGCGCCGCCCTGTGCGCGCAGGCGGAGCGCCTCCGCGACCGGTTGGAGGAGCACCCCGAGGCCGACCCGGCCGACATCGGTTGGTCGCTGGCCACCACGCGGTCCGCGCTGGACCACCGGGCGGTCGTCGTCGCCGGTGACCGGGCGGGTTACCTGGAGGCCCTGGACGCCGTGGCCCGGGGACGGCCGCACCCCGGCGCGGTGGTCGGCACGGCCCGGGGCGACCACCAGCCCGTGTTCGTCTTCCCCGGCCAGGGCGGCCAGTGGCCCGGGATGGCCGTCGACCTGCTGGACGCCGCACCGGTGTTCGCGCGGCGGATGGCCGAGTGCGAGGCGGCGCTGGCGCCGTACACCGACTGGTCCCTGACGGACGCGCTGCGCGAAGGCGACGCGCTCATGGACCGGGTGGACGTGGTGCAGCCCGTGCTGTGGGCGGTCATGGTCTCGCTCGCGGAGCTGTGGCGCTCCCACGGGGTACGTCCCTCGGCCGTGGTGGGCCACTCCCAGGGGGAGATCGCGGCCGCCTGCGTGGCCGGGGCGCTCTCCCTGGAGGACGCGGCCCGCGTGGTGGCCCTGCGCGGCCGCGCGGTCCTGGAGCTGTCGGGCACGGGTGCGATGGCCTCCGTCGGCCGGTCCGCACGGGAGGTGCGTGCGCGCCTGGCCGGGCTCGGTGCGGACGTGCACGTGGCCGTGGTCAACGCCCCGGAGTCGACGGTGGTCGCGGGCGAGCCCGAGGCGGTGCGCGGCCTGGTCAAGGGGTACGAGGCCGAGGGCGTCCACGCGCGGATGATCGCGGTGGACTACGCCTCGCACACCCCGCACGTGGAGCGGCTGCGTGCGCGGATCACGGCCGAGCTGGCCGGGATCACGCCGCGACGGCCCGACGTCCCGATGTACTCCACCGTCACCGGTGGCCACCTGGACGGGACCGCTCTCGACGCCGAGTACTGGTACCGGGGGCTGGCGAGCCCGGTCGAGTTCGAGGCCGCCACCCGTGAGCTGCTGGCGCACGGACACGGCGCGTTCGTCGAGGTGGGCCCGCACCCCCTCCTGGGCGCGGCCCTGCGGGAGACCGCCGAGGCCGCCGGAGTTCGTGACGCGGTCGTCCTGGGCACGCTGCGCCGCGGCGAGGGTGGCCCGTTCCGGTTCCTGACCTCCCTGGCCGAGGCGCACGCGCACGGCGTCGACCCCGACTGGGAGCGGGTGTTCGGCGGCCGCCGCCGGGTCGTCGACCTGCCCACCTACCCCTTTCAACACCAGCGCTTCTGGCGGCTGGGCGGGGGCGACGGCTCCGCCCCGGGCGCGGTCGAGCCCGCTCCGGGCATGACCGGCTCCCTGGACGACTGGGTCTACGAGGAGGACTGGGTGCCGGTCCGGGGACACCGGGCGCGGACCACCCCCTCGGGCACCTGGCTGCTGTTCCGCCACGGGCCGTTGGACGACACGGTCGCCGCTTGCGCCGCGGCCCTGCACTCCCGTGGCCACCGGACCCGGATCGTGGACCTGCCCTCGGCACCCGAACGCCGCGGCCTGGCCGACCTCGTCACCGAGGCCCGGCGGGGGTCCGAACCGATCGTGGGAGTGCTGTCCCTGGCCGCCCTGGGCGACGCCGACGCCGGGATCGCCCAGCCGACCTGTGCGGCGGGGCACCGGTACACCGTCCTGCTCCTCCAGGCGCTCGGCGACGCCGGGGTCACCGCTCCGCTGTGGTGCCTCACCCGCGGAGCGGTCCCAGCCGACGGGGCCGTGACCGATCCGGCCGCCGCGCTCGTGTGGGGGCTCGGCCGGGTCGCCGCCCAGGAGCACACCGACCGCTGGGGCGGGCTCATCGACGCTCCCGCCGAGGGCACGGAGGGAGCCGGAGAACTGCTCGCCGGGATCCTCGCGGGGGAGACGGCCGAGGGCGAGGACCAGGTGGCGATCCGGGGCGGCCGCGTCCTCGCGCGGCGGCTCGGCCGCGTTTCGCTCAGCCGAGCCAGGGCCACCCGCCGCTGGACACCCTCCGGAACCGTCCTGGTCACCGGGGGAACCGGGGCACTGGGCGCACACACTGCCCGCTGGCTGGCCCGGCGGGGCGCCGACCACCTGCTCCTGGTCAGCCGCCGGGGAGAGGACTCGCCGGGGGCCGGGGAACTGGTCGAGGACCTGCGTACGGCTGGAGCCGAGGTGACCGTCGCCGCGTGCGACGTCGCCGACCGCGCCGCGTTGGCCGGCGTCCTGGCCGACATCCCCGAGGAGTACCCGCTGCGCGTGGTCGTCCACACGGCCGCGGCCCTGGACGACGGCCCCGTCGACGCGCTCACCCCCGACCAGGTGGCGTGCGCCCTGCGGGCCAAAGCGAACGGGGCGGTGCATCTGCACGAGCTGACACGTGGCATGGACCTGTCGGCCTTCGTCCTGTACTCCTCGGTCTCCGCCGTGTTCGGCGTGTCCGGGCAGGGCAACTACGCTCCGGGCAACGCGTTCTGCGAGGCGCTGGCCCACCACCGGCGCGCCCTCGGCCTTCCCGCCACTTCGGTGGCCTGGGGCGCATGGTCGGGTCGGGGCATGGCCGAGGACGGGGCGGTCGCCCACCTGCTGCGCCGCCACGGCCTGCCGACCATGGACCCCGACATGGCCGTCAGCGCGCTCGGGCAGGCTCTCGACCGCGACCTGACCGCGCTGGCGATCGCCGACATCGACTGGCCGCGGTTCCGCGCCGCGCTGACCGTCAACCGGCCGAGCCCCTTCATCGGCGACCTCGGCCGAACGGCCGCCGAGGGGGCCGGGACCCGCGGAGGCGCGGAGGACGGTCTGGTGGAACGGCTGTCCGGGCTGGGCCGTACCGAACGGCGCCGAACCCTCACCGATCGCGTGTGCGAGACGGTCGCCGTCCTGCTCGGCTACCCGTCGGGTGGCGCGCTGGACGCCGACCGGGGGTTGAAGGACCTGGGTCTGGACTCGGTGACCGCGATCGAGCTGCGCAACCGCCTCTCCTCCCTCACCGGGCTGCGGCTGCCCTCGGGGCTGGCCTACTCCCACCCGACGTGCGCGGCGCTCGGCCACCACCTGGAGGAACGGCTGTTCGGGGACACCGAACGGATCGTCATGGCGCGCATCGACGGTATCGAGGCGGCCCTCTCCGAGCACGAGGGCTCCGCCCTGGACCGTGAGGCCGTCGCCCGCCGACTGCGCGGGCTGCTCGACCGGCTGTCCGACCGGAGCCCGTCGGCCCCGGGCGCGGGCGTGGCCGACCGGGACCTGGAGACCGCCTCCAAGGAGGAGCTGTTCGCCTTCATCGACGAGGCCCTGCGCGACTGACCGACCGGCCCCGAGACGTCACCCGTTCCGCCCCGTTCCCTCCTGCCCCGTCATGCTCCCCGCCGCGCGCCCGCTTTCCGCGGTCGCGGACGACACGAACCGGTGAGGCCACACCCATGTCCGATGACGCCAAGCTCCTCGACTACCTCAAACGGGTGACCGCCGACCTGCGACGCACGCGCGCAGAACTGGAGGACCTGCGCTCCCGCGACCGCGAACCCGTCGCCGTGGTCGGCCTGAGCTGCCGACTTCCCGGCGGCGCCGACTCTCCGGAGGCCTTCTGGCGCCTGTTGGAGCAGGGCGCGGACGCGATCGGCGACCTGCCCACCGACCGCGGATGGGACCTGGAGACCCTGGCGGGCCGGCCCGGTGGGACCCGGGCGGGCGGGTTCCTCGACGATCTGGCGGGTTTCGACGCCGAGTTCTTCGGGATCTCGCCGCGCGAGGCCGCCGCCATGGACCCCCAACAACGGCTCATGCTGGAGGTGTCGTGGGAGGCGGTCGAGCACGCCGGGATCGACCCGACATCCCTGGCGGGCACCCCCACGGGCGTGTTCACCGGGATCAGTCTGGGGGACTACGCCGAGGGTCACGTCCCGGAGGCCGCGGCGGGCTACCTGGCGACGGGGACCGCCGCGAGCGTGGCCTCGGGTCGGTTGTCGTACACGTTGGGGTTGACGGGGCCGGCGTTGACGGTGGACACGGCGTGTTCGTCGTCGTTGGTGGCGGTGCACCTGGCGGTGCGGGCGCTGCGGTCGGGGGAGTGTTCGCTCGCCCTGGCGGGCGGCGCCACCGTGATGACGGGGCCGATGCTGTTCGAGGAGTTCGCCAGGCAGGGCGGGTTGTCCCCCGACGGCCGGTGCAAGGCGTTCGGTGCGGGCGCGGACGGGACCGGTTTCTCCGAGGGTGCGGGCGCGGTGGTGCTGGAACGGCTGTCCGATGCCCGTCGTAACGGCCGTCGGATCCTGGCGGTGATCCGGGGCAGCGCCGTCAACCAGGACGGGGCCTCCAACGGCCTCACCGCGCCCAGTGGATCAGCGCAGGTGAGGGTGGTGCGCGCAGCCCTGGCGGACGCCGGTCTGGGGCCGGACGACGTCGACGCGGTGGAGGCGCACGGCACCGGTACCACGCTGGGCGACCCGATCGAGGCCCAGGCACTGCTGGACGTGTTCGGTCCGGGTGCGGGGACCGGTTCGGACACGGCGGGTCCAGGGACGGTGGACGTCGGCTCGGTCAAGTCCAACATCGGCCACACCCAGGCGGCCGCGGGTGTGAGCGGGTTGACGGCCATGGTCCTCGCACTGGGGCACGGCGTGCTCCCGGCCACGCTGCACGCCGACCGCCCCTCCCCCCTGGTGGACTGGGAGTCCGGTCGGGTGCGGGTACGGGGTGCGGCGCGCCCCTGGCCGCGGGGCGGCCGGACGCGTCGGGCGGGCGTGTCCTCGTTCGGGATCAGCGGGACCAACGCCCACGTGATCGTGGAGGAGGCCCCCGAGGAGGCAGCCACGGACGCGGTGGTTTCGGTGGACACCGGTGCGCCCGCCCTGGTGGCGGGGCCGGTGCCGTGGATCCTGTCCGCCCGCACCGGGGCGGCGCTCGCGGACCAGGCCGCGCGCCTGTACGCGCGTCTGGGGGACGGCACCGCGCCGGATGCCGCCGACGTCGCCCGTTCGCTGGCCACCACCCGTACCGTGTTCACCCGGCGCGCGGCGGTCGTGGGATCGAAGGACTCCGAACTCCTGGAGGGGTTGCGAGCGATCGCGGAGGGGCGGCGCGCCGGGGGGGTCGTCACCGGCACGGCCGCCGGGTCCGGCCACCGTTCCGGCCCCGTGTTCGTCTTCCCCGGCCAGGGCGGCCAGTGGGCGGAGATGGGGCGGGGACTGCTGGCCTCCTCGCCCGTGTTCGCCGAGGCCGCGGACGAGTGCGAACGGGCGTTGGCGCCGTTCGTGGACTGGTCGCTGAGCGCGGTCCTGCGCGCGGAGCCCGGTGCTCCGCCCGTGGTGGGCGACGGGGCCCGGGTGGACGTGGTGCAACCGGTGCTGTGGGCGGTCATGGTGTCCCTGGCGCGGTTGTGGAGGGAGGCCGGGGTGGAGCCCTCCGCCGTGGTGGGCCACTCCCAGGGGGAGATCGCCGCCGCGTGCGTGGCCGGTGTGCTCTCCTTGGAGGATGGCGCGCGGGTCGTCGCCCTGCGTTCACGGCTCCTCCGGAGTCTGGCCGGGCCGGGCGCCATGGCCGTGATCGGGCTCGGGGCCGACCGCACGGCGGGGTTCGCCGCGCCCTGGGCCGACCGGGTCGGCGTCGCGGCGGTCAACGGTCCGGAGTCGACCGTGGTGTCGGGCGATGTGGACGCGGTCGTCGAACTCCTCTCCGCCGCCGAACGGGACGGCGTCCACGCCCGACGGGTCGACGTCGACTACGCCTCCCACTCCGCCCACGTCGAACGGATCCGCGACGAACTGCGCACCGGCCTGGCCGGGATCCGGCCGCAGGCGGGCGACATCCCCCTCCACACGACGGTCGCACCCTCTCCGGAAGGGGCGTCGGCGGACTCCGCGCCGGAACGGCCACCCGTGGTCGGGACCGCCCTCGGCCCCGACCACTGGTACCGCAACCTGCGCCACCCCGTGCTGCTCGCACCCGTCGTCGCGGCCCTGGGGGAGCACGGGGCCGCGTTTATCGAGGTCAGTCCGCACCCGGTCCTCACCGCGGCGATCGAGCGGACACTGGAGGAGGCCGACCGGGACGACCGGGCGGTCGTCGGCACACTGAAACGGGGCGAGGACGGACCCACCCGGATGTGGACCGCCCTGGCGGAGGCGCACTGCCGGGGCGTGGCCGTCGACTGGGCGCGCGCCCTCGGCACGACCGGCCGCGCCCACGTCGACCTGCCGACCTACCCTTTCCAGCGGGAACGCCACTGGCTGCCCTCACGGCGCGTCGACAGTGACCCCGCCGCGCTGGGGCTGTCTGCGGAGGACCACCCGCTCCTGGGCGCCCGGGTCCCGATCGGGGACACGGGGCGGACGCTGCTCACCGGTGTGCTCGACCCCGGTCGCCTGCCCTGGCTCGGCGAACACGTGGTCGACGGCCGGACCCTGTTGCCGGGAACCGCCGTGGTGGAACTCGTGCTGCACGCGGGGCGCGTGTGCGGGTGCCCGGAGATCGCCGACCTCACCCTGAGCGCCCCCGTGGAGCTACCGCGGGGCGGGGCCGGACTCCCGATCCAGGTCCTGGTCGAACCGCCGGACGATTTCGGCCGCCGGGCCGTCCGGGTGCTGTCCCGAGGCCCCGGTGCCGAGGACTGGACCGCGCACGCGGAGGGGGGGGTGGCCCCGGAGACCACGCGGGCGGTCGGGCACGAGGAGGCCCCCGCCGTGGGTGCGGAGCCGCTGCCGGTCGAGGGCGCCTACGCCCGGTTCGCCGAGTACGGCTACGACTACGGACCGGCCTTCCGGGGCCTGCGCGCCGCCTGGAGGCACGGCGACGGCGTGGTGGGCGAGGTCGAGGCGGACACCCCGCCGGAGGACGCCCGGGGGATGGCCGGTCCGCACCCGGCCCTCGCCGACGCGGGGCTGCACGCGCTCCTGCTCGACCGCGTGAACGGTGACGGGAGTCCGGGACGGCCGCTCCCGTTCTCCTGGAGCGGCGTCCGGTCGCACACCGGTCGGGCACCGACACGTCTGCGTGCGCGGACCACCCGGACCGGCCGTGACACGTGGTCGGTCCGCTACACGGCCGACGACGGGACACCGGTCCTGTCGATCGACCGCCTCACGGTCCGCGACGCGCCGACCGCCGCTGAACCGCCCGCCCTGTTCCGTGTGGACTGGGTGGACTGGACGGAGAGGGAACGTGCGGGCGCTGAGGGCCACGCACCGGAGCCCCGCACGTGGGTGACGGTCGGTGCGCGGGGACCGGAGGGTGTGGCGTGGTACGCCGACGCCGCGGCGCTGGAGTCCGCCCTGGAGTCGGGGACGCCCGTACCGGACCTGATCCTGGTACCCCTCCCGGACGGCCGGGACGGCGACGTCCCTGACCGCGTCCGCGCCGAACTCCACCGGGTCCTCGCCCTCGTCCAGGCGTGGGTGGACCACGCCCACCTCGACGCTGCCAGGGTCGTCGTGATCACGCGCGGGGCCGTCCGGCTTCCCGGGGACACCGACATCGGCGACATCGACCTGGTGGGCGCGGCCGCGTGGGGGCTGGTGGCCTCGGCGGAGAGCGAGCACCCCGGCCGTTTCCTCCTGCTCGACACCGACCGGCTCGACACGGCCGGGGTGGGCGCGGTGCTCGCCACCGGAGAGTCCCGGGTCGCGCTCAGGGATGGCCGTGTGTATGTCCCGCGCCTGGCTGAGGTCGACCACGGGGACACGGGCCCGCGGTGGCCCCGCCGCCGCACCGACTGGCGTCTGCGCGTACGCGAACCCGGGCGGATCGACGGCCTCGTCCCCCTTCCGGACCCCGACCAGTGGCGCTCGCTGGAACCCGGCGAGATCCGCGTCGCGGTCCGCGCCGCCGGGGTCAACTTCCGGGACGTGCTCATGACCGTGGGGATGTACCCCGGGGCCGGAGACATCGGCAACGAGGGCGCCGGGGTCGTCCTGGAGGTCGGCCCGGACGTGGCCGACATCGCCCCCGGCGACCGGGTGATGGGGTTGTTCCCAGGGGCCTTCGCCCCGGTGGCCGTCGCCCGGCGTGCGCTTGTGGCCCGCGTCCCGGCGGGGTGGGACGACATCACGGCCGCGGCGGCGCCCGCCGCCTACCTCACAGCCCACCTCGCACTGGTCGAGGAGGCCGGCCTCACGGCCGGTGAGACGGTCCTCGTCCACTCGGCGGCCGGGGGCACCGGCCAGGCCGCCGTCCACGTGGCCCGGCACCTGGGCGCCACGGTCCTGGCCACCGCGAGCCCGGAGAAGTGGGACGTGCTCAGGAAGGCGGGGATCGCCGACGAGCACCTGGCCCACTCGCGCCGGCCCGGCTTCGAGGACCGGTTCCGCGCGGTGGCCCCACCCGTGGACGTCGTCCTCAACTCCCTCACCGGAGCCGCGGTCGACGCGTCACTGCGGTTGACGGCACCCGGGGGCCGCTTCGTGGAGTTGGGCCGCAACGACCTTCGCGACCCCGACCGCGTCGCCGCCGACCACGACGGCGTCGCCTACCTGCCGTTCGACCTGTCGACGTTGCCGGAGGAGCGCGTCCGCCGCGCCTTCGCCGCGATCTTGCCCCTCCTGGAGAAGGGGGAACTCCCCGGTGTCCCGGTTACCCGCCACCCCGTCGAGCGGGTGGCGGACGCGTTCCGCCTCATGCAGCGGGGGCACAACGTCGGCAAGGTCGTCCTGGACCTCGCCACACGTGGCCGGTCGGACGGTACGGTGCTGGTCACCGGCGGAACCGGCACGCTCGGCTCCCTCGTCGCCCGCCACCTGGCGATCCGCCACGGTGTCACGCACCTTCTGCTGACCGGACGCCGGGGGGCCGAGGCACCCGGAGCGGCCGACCTCGTCGGGGAACTCGGGGCCCTGGGGGTCCGTGTGACCGTCGTCGCCTGCGACGTCGCCGACCCCGACCAGGTCCAGGACCTCGTGGCGTCGGTGCCCTCCGACCATCCGCTCACTGGGGTGGTCCACGCGGCGGGCGTGCTCGACGACGCCACCGTCACCGGGCTCGACGCCCCCGCGTTGGAGCGGGTCCTGCGGCCCAAGGTCGACGGGGCCTGGAACCTGCATCGGGCCACCGCCGACCTCGACCTGGACACCTTCGTGCTCTTCTCCTCGGCCGCCGGGGTGTTCGGGTCGGCGGGGCAGTCCGCCTACGCGGCGGCCAACGCTTTCCTGGACGCCCTCGCCCACCACCGGCACGCCCTCGGGCTGCCCGCGCAGTCCCTGTCCTGGGGCCGGTGGGCCGACGCGAGCGCGATGACCGGTCATCTCGGTGCGGTCGAGATCACCCGGATGACCCGCACCTGGGGGGTGACGGCGATCGGCTCCGACGAGGGCCGTGCGCTCATGGACGCGGCCGCGGCCGCCGGCCACGCCCACCTGCTCCCCGTACCGATGGACCTGGTCGGCCTGCGAGCGCGGGCGACCTCACCCGAGGCCGTCCCTTCCCTGCTGCGCGGACTCGTACGCGCGGGGAAGGGGAGTCGGGCCGCCCACGGCACCGCGGCGGCCGCACGCCTGCGGGCCGCGGCGCCAGGGGCCGAACGCCGCGTCCTGTTGGCGGACTTCATCGGCGAACGCGCCGCCGAGATCCTCGGCCACCCCTCCGGTCAACGGATGGCGGCCGACCGGGACTTCCTGGAGGCCGGGTTCGACTCCCTCACCGCCGTCGAACTGCGCAACCACCTGAGCGAGGCCACCGGATCGCGGCTGCCCGCGACCGTGGTCCTCACCCACCGGAGCCCGGAGTCGCTGGCCGCCCACGTGGACACGGAGATGGGCACCGGGGCTTCGGCCCCCTCGGCCGGAACGGCGCCGTCGGGCACCACGGCCAGGCGGACCGGCCCCGCCCACCGGGACGGAACCGCCGACGCATTGGTCGGGCGCTTCCGATCCGCCTGCCGGAACGGTCGGCCGGAGGAGGCGGTCGCCCTGGTCCGCGCCGGGTCGCGTGACCGGGCGGTGCTCTCCGCCGACGACGCCTGGCCGGTCATGCCCGTGCCGCTGTCGGCCGGACCCGAGAGGCCCGCCCTGGTCTGCCTTCCGTCCCTGGTCATGACCTCGGGAGCGCAGGAGTTCGCCAGGTTCGCGGCCCGGTCGCGCGGGCACCGCCCGGTGTACGCCCTCCCCGCGCCCGGGTTCCTGGAGGGCGAGCGCTTGCCCGCCGACCGCGCGGTCCTGACGGTCGGCCAAGCCGACGCCGTGCTCCGGGCAGCGGACGGGGCGCCGTTCGTCCTCGTGGGGCGGTCGTCGGGCGGATGGGCGGCGCACGCGATCGCCGAGGAACTGCACCGCCGCGGCCGTCCGCCCCAGGGTCTCGTACTGCTCGACACGCCCCTTCCGGACGAGCCGGGCATGCTGCCGATCGTCACCGACTCGGTGACCGCGCGGGCCGGTGAGTTCGGGCTGCTGGACGCGGTGCGGCTGACCGCCATGGGCGGCTACCTCGACCTGTTCGCCGACTGGCGTCCCGGTCCTCTGCCGGTCCCGACCGTCCAGGTCCGCCCGCGTGACCGGGTCCGCGCCGCGTCGGGTGAGGAACTCGGGGCCGGTTGGCGGTGGCCGGGGGAGCACACCCGCGTCGAGGTCCCGGGCGACCATCTCACCATGATGGAGGAGCACGCCGGGACCACGGCGGAGGCGGTCGAGGACGCGGTCGGTCAGATCGTGGCGGTGTCGATGACGAACCGGTAGCGCACGTCGCTGTCGACCACCCGCTCCCACGCCCGGTTGACCTCCTCGGCGCGGATCACCTCGATCTCCGCGCCGAGGCCGTGCTCGGCGCAGAAGTCCAGCATCTCCTGCGTCTCGGGGACGCCGCCGATCATCGACCCGACCAGGCTGCGGCCGCCCGAGATCAGGGAGAACAGGTCCAGCGAGATCGGATCGTCCGGGGCGCCGACGTTGACCAGTGCGCCCTCCGCCCTGAGCAGCGGGAGGTACCGGCCCAGGTCCAGCGCCACCGACACCGTCGACAGGATCACGTCGAAGGTGTCGGTCAGTGCCCCGAACGTCGCCGGGTCGCTGGTCGCGTGGTAGTGGTCGGCCCCCATGCGCAGGCCGTCGCGGCGCTTGCGCAGGGACTGGCTGAGCACCGTGACCTCGGCGCCCATGGCGTGCGCCATCTTCACCCCCATGTGGCCCAGGCCGCCCAGCCCCAGGACGGCGACCTTCGAGCCGGGGCCGACCCCGAAGCGCCGCAGTGGCGAGTAGGACGTGATGCCCGCGCACAGCAGCGGCGCGGCCGTGTCCAGGGGCAGGGAGCCGGGGATGCGCAGCACGTACCTCTCGTCCACCACGATGCCGGTGGAGTAGCCGCCGTGGGTGGGCTCACCCCGGCGGTCGAGAGAGTTGTAGGTCATGGTCATGCCCTCGACGCAGTACTGGTACAGGCCCTTCCCGCAGTAGGAGCACGCGCGGCAGGAGTCGACGAAGCAGCCGACCCCCACCCGGTCGCCGACCCGGTACCGGGTCACCCCGGGACCGACCTCGGCGACCACACCGGCGATCTCGTGGCCGGGGACCATGGGGAAGATCGACTCGCCCCAGCCCTCGTTGGCCTGGTGGATGTCGGAGTGGCAGACGCCCGCGTACCTGATGTCGATCCGGACGTCGGACTCGCCGACGGGGCGTCGCTCGACGGTGGTGCGCTCCAGCGGTGCCTTGGCGGCGGGCGCGGCGTAGGCGGCGACGGTGGTCATCGAAAGGCTTCTCCTCGGGATCGTCCTCGTCCGTCCCTCCGGGCGGACGCTCTGCCGAGTGTGCCGGGCCGCCCGGGGGCCGCCCAGACCTTCGCCCGACGTAAGACGGCCGTGCCTACCACTGGCGGGGCCAGTCTCACGGACGGGGGATCGGGGATACTGACGGGCATGGACGAGTACCCAGTCGAGGGGAACACCGCCCCCCGCACGGACACCGCCCCCGCTCCCGGGACCACCCCTGATTCGGACACCGCCCCCGGAGCGGCATCCCTCCCCGGGGCCGAACCGCCGCTCGACCGGCGCGCGGAGCTCAGCGAGTTCCTGCGCACCCGGCGCGCACGCCTGAAACCCGAGGACGTCGGCCTGCCCGACTTCGGGCGGTACCGGAGGGTGCCGGGCCTGCGCCGGGAGGAACTCGCCCAGCTCGCCGGGGTCTCCGTCGCCTACTACACCCGCCTGGAACAGGGGCGCGGTCGGGGCGTGTCCACGGAGGTCCTCGACGCGATCGCACGGGCCCTGCGGCTGACGGCCGCCGAGCACGCCCACCTGACCCACCTGGCCCAGCCGAAGCGGCACGGCGGGAAGCCCGCCGCGCGTACGCAGCAGGTGCGCTCCTCCCTGCGCCAGCTGCTGGACACCCTGACCGGGGTGCCCGCGTACGTGATCGGCCGCCGGTCGGACATCCTCGCCTGGAACCGGATGGCGGCGGCGCTGTTCGGCGACTGGGGCGCGCTGCCGCGGCGGGAGCGCAACTGGGCGCGCCTGGTGTTCCTGCGCCCGGACTACCGCGAACTGTTCGTGGAGTGGGACGGCAAGGCGTCCGACGTGGTCAGCCATCTGCGCATGGACGCGGGGTGCCACATGGAGGACGCCCGGCTGGCGGCCCTGGTCGGCGAGCTGTCGATGAAGAGCGACGTGTTCCGGCGGCTGTGGGCGGAGCACGACGTGAAGGAGAAGGGGCACGGGGTCAAGCGGATCCGCCATCCGGTGGTCGGTGAGATGACGCTGTCCTTCGAGACCCTCACCCTGCCCCACGACCCGTACCAGTCCCTGGTGACCTACCACGCCGAGCCGGGGTCGCCGTCGGAGGAGGCCCTGCGGCTGGTCGGGAGCTGGGGTGCTGACACGTCCTGTCTGGACACGTCGTCGCCCCCGTCGTGAGGACGCGGCGGCGCTCCCCGCCTCCGGTGCGCGAGGGCTCAGTCCCGGGGAAGGCCGATGTGGTAGGCCTTGCGCAGCGTCTCGTGGACGGTCCAGGTGGTCCGGTCGCCCTCGCGCAGGACGCAGGCGTCGCCCGGGCCGACCTCCAGGGTCGGGCCGCCGTCCACCTCGATGGTGGCGCGCCCGCTCACCACGACGAAGAGCTCGTCGGCCTCGGTGTCGGTGACCACGCCCGGCGTGATCTGCCACAGGCCGCGGATCTGGGTGCCGTCGGCGGACTCCCACAGCACCCTGCCGGTCACCACGGGGTCACCGGAGACGATCTGCCCGGGGTCGAGCGGCTCCGGCTCCAGCTCGGCGTCGGGAACGTGCAGGGTGAAGGGGGCGGTGGCCTGGTCGTTCGTCGTCATGGCAGGCAACACTAGCCCGGTGGCGCCGCCCCGGAGGGAGACAGGGTGTCAACGATCCCGTGGAGTGCCGGACACCCCGTCAGGGGCGGCGGTCGGGGATCATCCGGCGGCGGTGCCCAGCAGGTCGAGCAGGTCGTCGACGAGGTCGTCCGGGTCCGCCCTCCCCTTGCCCTCCCGGGTCAGGTGCCCGGTCAGGTGGAGGGCGATCGCCCCGTGCACCACGGCCAGCAGGAGCGCGGTGCGCCGTTCCGGGTCGCCGCCGGGGATGACCCCGTCGCGCTGGCACTGGCCGACCACGGCCGTCAGCGCGGACCGGGCCCGGCCCGCGGAGCGGTCGAGGTCCTCCTGTGGGCGGGTCCAGGATCCGAAGACCAACCGGAACCGCACCGGGTGGTCCAGGGCCCAGGCGGTGTAGGAGCGCAGCACCGTCCGCAGGGCGTCCTGGGAGTTCCGGGACTGGCGTGCGGCACCGTCGACGACCTCGCTCAGCCGTTCGAGTTCGCGCGCGGCCACGGCGGCGAGCAGCGCCTCCTTGTCGGCGAAGTGCGTGTGGGGCGCCATGTCGGACACCCCGGTCAGCCGCCCGGCCTCCCGCAGCGTGACCGCGTCGATCCCGCCCGAGTCCAGGAGGGCGCTGGCCGAGGTCACCAGGGCGGTACGCGTGTCCTTGGGCATACGGAACATCCTCGCACAGCGCGGGGGAGCGGGCCCGGTGCCTCAGGGGGCCGGGCCGACCACGGCCACGCCTGTTCCCGCGACGGCCGAACACCGGACGACCGTATCGCCGGTGCGGAACCCATCGCGGGGGGTGTGGTGTGCCTTGTGAACCGCCCCTGTTTTCGTCCCCGGCCCGGAACAACTCCGGCCCCCGGAGCGTTGTCACTCCCGGTCGCCGCTGCCGAACGCCGCCGCTGCGGGGCCGAGCCGGGTGAAAAACCGGTTGCCCACCCTCATAACCTTGAGAACTGATGAGCACCACCACGCCCGCGCCCGGCGCGGACACACTGCGATCCCGGTTGCGCGACCTCATGCCGACGGACCGGCACCGGCTCCGCCGCCGTATCGACGGCCTGGCCAAGATCCGCGACGAGCGCCGCCGCGCCTCCGTGACCGAGCAGATCGGCCGGGACATCGACGAGGCCGCCCTGCGGGTGGACCTGCGCCGCGAGGCCGTGCCCGAGCTGACCTACCCGGAGGCCCTCCCGGTCAGCGCCCGCCGCGAGGACATCGCCGAGGCCATCCGCGACCACCAGGTCGTCATCGTCGCCGGTGAGACCGGCTCCGGTAAGACCACGCAGCTGCCCAAGATCTGCCTGGAGCTGGGCCGCGGCGTCATGGGCACCATCGGCCACACCCAGCCCCGCCGCCTGGCCGCCCGCACGGTCGCCGAACGCATCGCCGACGAGGTCGGCACGCCGCTCGGCGAGACCATCGGCTACAAGGTGCGCTTCACCGACTCCTCCGGCGACAGCACGCTGGTCAAGCTGATGACCGACGGCATCCTGCTCGCCGAGATCCAGCACGACCGCATGCTGCGCGCCTACGACACGCTCATCATCGACGAGGCCCACGAGCGCAGCCTCAACATCGACTTCCTCCTCGGGTACCTCAAGCAGCTGCTGCCCAAGCGCCCCGACCTCAAGGTCGTCATCACCTCGGCGACCATCGACCCCGAGCGCTTCTCCCGCCACTTCGACGACGCCCCCATCGTGGAGGTCTCCGGCCGCACCTATCCGGTCGAGGTCCGCTACCGGCCGATCTCCGACGAGATCCTCGACCCTGAGGAGAGGAACCCCGGGGGCGGGACCGACCGCGACCAGACCCAGGCGATCCTGGACGCCGTCGACGAACTGGGCCGCGAGGCCCCCGGCGACGTCCTCGTCTTCCTCAGCGGCGAGCGCGAGATCCGCGACACCGCCGAGGCCCTGGAGAAGAAGAAGCTCCCCAACACCGAGGTCCTCCCGCTCTACGCCCGCCTCTCGGTGGCCGAGCAGAAACGCGTGTGGAGCTCCCACCGGGGCCGACGCGTCGTGCTGGCCACCAACGTCGCCGAGACCTCGCTGACCGTCCCCGGCATCAAGTACGTCATCGACCCTGGCACGGCGCGCATCTCCCGGTACAGCCACCGCACCAAGGTGCAGCGGCTGCCGATCGAGGCGGTCTCCCAGGCCTCGGCCAACCAGCGCAAGGGCCGCTGCGGCCGGGTGTCCGAGGGCATCTGCGTCCGGCTGTACTCGGAGGAGGACTTCCTCTCCCGCCCCGAGTACACCGACCCCGAGATCCTGCGCACCAACCTGGCCTCGGTCATCCTCCAGATGGCCGCGCTCGGCCTGGGCGACGTGGCCGCCTTCCCGTTCGTGGACGGCCCCGACCACCGCCAGATCAAGGACGGCGTCAACCTCCTGACCGAGCTCGGCGCCCTGCACCCGGACCCCTCGGGGAAGAAGCGCCGCCTCACCGCCACGGGCCGCCGCCTGGCCCAGCTGCCGATCGACCCCCGCCTGGGCCGGATGGTGCTGGAGGCCGAGGAACGGGGCTGTCTGGCCGAGGTCCTGGTGATCACCTCGGCACTGTCCATCCAGGACCCGCGCGAGCGCCCCACCGACAAGCAGCAGCAGGCCCAGGCCTCGCACGCCAGGTTCGCCGACAAGGAGTCGGACTTCCTGGCCTACCTCAACCTCTGGCGGTACCTGCGCGAGAGGCAGCGCGAGCTGTCGGGCAACCAGTTCCGCCGGCTGTGCCGCGAGGAGTTCCTCAACTACCTGCGCGTCCGCGAGTGGCAGGACATCCACGGCCAGCTCAAGCAGGTGCTGCGCTCCATGGACGTGGAGGTGCCCCGCCTTCCCGAGGACGCGGTCGACACCCGGTCGGTGCACATGTCCCTGCTGGCCGGACTGCTGTCGCACGTCGGCCTCAAGGACCCGGACAAACACGAGTACCTGGGCGGGCGCGGCGCGCGGTTCGCGATCTTCCCCGGGTCGTCGCTGTTCAAGAAGCAGCCGCGCTTCGTCATGGCCGCCGAGCTGGTGGAGACCTCCAAGCTCTGGGGGCGCATGGTCGGCAGGATCGAACCGGAGTGGGCCGAGGAGCTCGCCGGGGACATCGTCAAGCGCAACCACAGCGAACCGCACTGGGAGCGCAAGCGCGGCGCGGTCATGGCCTTCGAGCGCGTCACCCTCTACGGGGTGCCGATCGTCGTGCAGCGCAAGGTGCAGTACGGGCGGATCGACCCGGTGCTCTCCCGCGAGCTGTTCATCCGGCGCGCGCTGGTCGAGGGCGACTGGGACACCCGGCACCACTTCTTCCACGACAACCGCAAGCTCCTGGAGGAGGTCGAGGACCTCGAACACCGGGCGCGCCGCCGCGACATCGTCGTCGACGACGAGGCGCTGTTCGCCTTCTACGACCGCCGCGTCCCGGAGCACGTCGTCTCGGCCGCGCACTTCGACTCCTGGTGGAAGAAGGAGCGCCGGACCGAGCCCGCCCTGCTCGACTTCACCCGCGACGAGCTGATCAACGACGGCGCCGGTGACGTCAGCGAGGACGACTACCCCGACGTGTGGCGTCAGGGGCCCTTCGCCTTCCCGCTCACCTACCAGTTCGAGCCGGGCAGCGCCGCCGACGGCGTCACCGCGCACATCCCGCTCAAGGTGCTCAACCAGGTCGAGGCCGACGGGTTCGACTGGCAGATCCCCGGTCTGCGCGACGACCTGGTCACCGCGCTGATCCGCTCGCTGCCCAAGCCGCTGCGCCGCAACTTCGTCCCCGTCCCGGACCACGCCGCCCGGGCCCGCGCCGGACTCGTCCCCTACCAGGGGTCCCTCGTGGACGCACTGGCCGAGGAGCTGACCCGGATGGCGGGGGAGAAGGTGCCCGCGAGCGCCTTCCAGCTGGACCGGGTGCCCGACCACCTGCGCATCACCTTCCGCGCGGTGGACGGAAGGAACCGGTCCCTCGCCGAGGACAAGGACCTGGAGAGACTCCGCGCCAAACTCAAGCCCAGACTCCGGGAGGCGATCTCGGCCGAGGCCAAGGGCGTGGAGAAGAAGGGGCTCACCTCCTGGGACTTCGGCCCGCTGGAGCGCACGCTGGAACGCAAGGCGCTCGGCCCCAAGGTCAAGGGGTACCCGGCCCTGGTGGACGAGGGCGACAGCGTGGCCGTGCGGATCTTCGACACCCAGCCCGAGCAGCGCGCCGCCATGTGGGCGGGCACCCGCAGGCTCCTGCTGCTCAACATCCCCTCTCCGGCGCTCGCGGTGAGCAAGGGGCTGAACAACCCGGACAAGCTCGCCCTCGCCGACAACCCGCACGGGTCGGTCAAGAAGCTCATGGCCGACTGCGAGGCCGCCGCCGTCGACCACCTGCTGGCCCGCGAGGGCGGTCCGGTGTGGAACGCCGAGGACTTCGCCAAGCTCGCCGACCGGATCAGGGCCGACCTCGGTGACGCCCTCGACGACCTGCTGCGCAAGGTGGCCCGGGTGCTCGCGTTGTGGCGCAAGGTGGCCAAGAAGGTCAAGGGCACCACGTCCCTGGCCGTGCTGCCCTCGCTCAACGACGTGCAGGGCCAGCTCGGCGACCTGGTCTCGGAGGGTTTCGCCACCCGGACCGGCCTGTCCCGCCTGGACGACCTGCACCGGTACCTGCGCGGTGTGGAGTACCGGCTGAACAAGCTGGCGGAGAACCCGCGGCGCGACCAGGTGAACATGGCCAAGGTCGAGCAGATGCGCCAGGCGGTGCGCAAGGTCGCGGGCGCGCTGCCCGCCGGGCGCGCGGCCGACGGGGACGTGGCCGAACTGCGCTGGATGCTGGAGGAGTACCGGATCAGCCTGTTCGCGCAGGAGCTGCGGACCGCCTACCCGGTCTCGGACAAGCGGATCATGAAGGCGCTGGAGGCGGTGAAGACGGCCGGACGATAGCATGCCGCTGGTGGTATAGACCACTTTCGGCGGATGTGCGAAGGAAACGAGGTTGCTCGGTGGACCAGCGGTGGCGTCTCCTCTTCGTGGGTACCTACACCCCGGACTCCGACCCGCCAGGCAAGGGCGAGGGCGTCCACCGGGTCTGGTTCGATCCCGTGACGGGGGAGCTGACCGACGGCGGCGTCGCCGCGCGTACCCCCGGACCGTCCTTCCTGACGCTCAACACCGCGTCCGAGGGGGCCGGGGGCTACGCGGTCTACGCGGTCAACGAACGTGCCGAGGGCACGGTCACCGCCTTCCGCGTGTCGGGTGCGGCCACGCTCACCGAACTGGGCTCCGTGCCCTCGGGCGGCGGATCGCCGTGCCACGTACTCTCCACGGGTTCCGAGCTCGCGGTGAGCAACTACGCCGACGGTGTCGTGACCTTCCACGACCTGGCGCCGGACGGTGCCCTGGGGGTGCGCACGGCGCGGTTCGGGCACATGGGCGGCGGCCCGGTCGCCGACCGCCAGGAAGGACCGCACGCGCACAGCGCGGCACGCGTGGGCGATCACGTGCTGGTGGCCGATCTGGGCACCGACGACCTGCGCGTGTACTCCCGTGAGGGCGCCGTCGGAGCAGTCGGGCTGCCCGCCGGCACCGGTCCGCGCCACATGGCGGTGGCCCCCTCGGGTACCCACGTGTACGTGTCCGGTGAGCTGGACTCGCGGGTGCACGTCGTGCGCTGGGACCGAGGCACGGGCTCCGGCGAGCACCTGGGATCGGTCCCCGCCACCGCCCAGGAGGCCGCCGGAACCAATTTCCCCGCCGAGATCACCGTGCACGGTGATCGCGTGTACGTGTCCAACCGGGGCGCCGACGTGCTGTCCACCTTCGCCGTCCATGACGGCGGGGACCGGTTGGAGCACCTGGCCGACACGCCGCTGGGCGCGTGGCCGCGCCACTTCACCGTCGTACGCGGCCACCATGGCGACCCCGACCACGTCGTGGCCGCGGCCCAGAACGGGGGCTCCCTGATGTCCCTGCGGGTGGATCCCGGGACGGGGATCCCCGAGGACACGGGTCACCGTCTGGCGCTCCCCGATCCGGTGTGCGTGCTCCCGGTTCCGATCAAGCGCGTCCGACGCGCCGGGGGCCAGGACGCCTAGAGGCCTTCGCGTGCCCCTCCCCGGTATCCCGGTGCCGCTCCGGGGCGGGGCGGCGGGCCGGTGGCCCAGTCTCCGCTCTCCTCGGCGGACCGCCGTGGCGTTACGTGCGATATGAGGCATTTTCACTACTATGAGTGAATTAATGATCACAGAGTGAGAATGGAGCGGTCGGCCGCCCGACGTTCCCTGGTCACCGCGGCGTCGCTGGTCCTGGCGGCGGGCGCCCTCTCGGCGGCACCGGGTTTCCGGGGCTGGTGGCCCACGTCCCACGCCGTGGGCGCCGTCACGGTCAACCCCGTCGCGCCCGCACGCGGTTTCAACGCCATCTCCGAGGGTGACACCTACCTGTCCGGCACCGAGTCCGAGGGTCCGATCGCGGTCGGCGGTGACCTGGCGTTCGGATCGCAGTACAGGGTGCGCATCGACGATGCCGGGACCGTCCAGGGCCAGGGGGAGACGAACCCGGTGGCGCTGCTGGTGCGCGGCGGGCTGGACTTCGCCGCCAGCGGATCCTCCGCCGAACTCAGCGTCCCCACCAGCGGCTACGTCAAGATCGGCTCGCTCGACAACGCCGGGGTGCACACCACCGACCTCAACGGAGCCCAGGTCAACACCCGGATCACCCCGGAGGGGACCGGTTACGACGGCACGCCGAGGGTCCAGCTGAGCACCCGGCAGCCCGAGGCCTCGGTCGGTGCCGACGCTGACCTCATCGACTTCGGCCGGGCCTTCGCCGACTTCCGCTCCTACTCCTCGGGCCTGTCCGCGTGCGTCACCACGGTCCGCCTGACCAACGCCAACGGTGACGTCGAGTACGACCCGAACGACATCCCGCCCGGAGCCGACGTGCACGTACACCTCACGCCGGGTGAGCAGAACGTCCTCAACATCACGGGAGAGGCCTTCAACTCCCTCGCCCAGCTCACCTTCGACGACCCGCCGACCGCGGACACACCACTGATCATCAACGTCGACACCTCGGGTACGGGCGGCGCCTTCACCTGGGAGGGTCCCACACCGGCAGGTGCGAGCGGTGCCACCGCGCCCTACACGCTGTGGAACTTCAACGGAGCCGACGCGGTCACGATCCCCCAGGGGGTCGACAGCGTCGAGGGCACGGTCTACGCCCCGGACGCCGACGTCGCCCACTACTCGGCCGCCAACATCGAGGGCACCGTGGTCGCCGGGACCTTCACCCAGGACCTCGGCGGGCCCCGGACGGCCACGCGTTTCCTGGAACTGCACTACCACCCGTTCGACACCGAGGTGTCCACGTGTGACGCGGGTCCCGAGCCCCGACCGACGCCGTCTCCGACACAGTCCCCGGAACCGAGCCCGGAGCCGTCGCCCAGCCCGAGCCCCGAGCCCCGACCGACACCGGAGCCGTCACCGACGCCCTCGCCGACGTACCCGTACTACCGTCGGTGACCGTCAGCGCCGGGCTCGCGGAGTTCTTTCCGAGCCGAGGCTTCGACCGCGCCGAGTATCGGCTCACCCGTGGTCCTCGGCTCGGCAAGGGACCGTCTGCCCATGGGCCCGGGCATCGATGGCCGGGCTGTCCGCGATGTCCTCCGGCTCTTCCACCTATGCGGCGCGGACGAGCCCCGGGCCATGGCCGGTGATCGGGCGCCGCATCGGCCTGGTCGGGGTACCAGCCGCTCCGACGGGTGCGGACGGGCCCGGATCCTCTCGATCCGGGCCATCTGTCCTTCCCCGGCTCCGACCGGGCCGCCCTCCTGACCTCCCTCCGCGCGGACGCCACCTTCCACCGGGAGTGACGCGCGTCTCAGGCGAACCCCCACAACACCGGGGCGCGGCCTTCTGTGCGCCCCGGCCTACACCCGAGAACCGGGCATACCGGACAATAGTTGGGATCCATCACCCGCTACCTCCCTGAGGGGAACCCCGCATGCCCACCCCCACGACCACACACGTCCGCTACAAGGGCCTGACCGCCCGCGACCTGTCGCTCATCGCCGTCTTCGCCGCCCTCATCGCGGCCCTGAGCGTCTCCGTGGCCATCCCGATCCCCTTCTCCCCCGTGCCGATCACCCTCCAGACGCTCGGCATCATGCTCACCCCCACCCTCCTGGGCTGGAAGCGCGGCACCCTCGCCGTCGCCACCTTCCTCGCCCTCGGCCTGGCCGGACTCCCGCTCTTCGCGGGCGGACGCGGCGGCCTCGCCGTCCTGGCCGGACCCTCCGCCGGATTCATCGTCAGCTGGATCTTCGCCGCCCTCGTCATCGGCGTCCTCACCGATCTCATGATCCGCGGCGGAAAGTACTCCTTCTGGAAGGGCCTGGGGATCAACCTGGTCGGCGGCATCCTCGTCATCTACGCGATCGGTGTGCCCTGGATGGCGGTCGCCCTCGGCGACGGCGTCCTGGCCGCCGGACTCTCGATGCTCGTCTACCTGCCCGGCGACGCCGTCAAGGCCGTGGTCACCGCCCTCATCGCCGTCACGGTCTTCCGCGCCTACCCGATCCCGCCCGCCGGACGCCCGGTGCTCGAAGAGGCCGCCTGATGCTCCGACTGGAGGGGGTGTCCCACTCCTACGACGGCCGCGCGGTACTGCGCGACGTCACCCTCGATCTCGCCGAGCACCGCATCGGCGTGATCGGGGCCAACGGGTCCGGCAAGTCCACACTCGCCCGTACCCTCAACGGCCTCGTCGTCCCGGACGCGGGCACGGTGTCCCTGGGGGAGTGGAACACCCGGCGGCACGCGAAGCGGGTCCGCCGTCGGGTGGGGTTCGTCTTCTCCGACGCCTCGCACCAGATCATCATGCCCACGGTGGCCGAGGACGTGGAGATCGGCCTGCGGTCGCTGCGCCTGGGCGCCGAGGAGACCGCCGGAAGGGTGGACCGGATCCTGGAGCGGTTCGGTCTGGACGGCCACCGCGACCACCCCGGACACCTGCTGTCGGGCGGCCAGAAGCAACTCCTGGCCCTGGCGTCGGTACTGGTCACCGAACCCGACGTACTGGTCTGCGACGAGCCCACCACCCTGCTCGACCTGCGCAACACCCGGATGGTGCACCGCACCCTGGAACGCCTCGACCAGCAGGTCGTCCTCTTCACCCACGACCTGGACCTGCTCACCGGCTTCGACCGCGTGCTCGTCATCGACGACGGACGCGTGGTCCTCGACGGTGCTCCGGGAGAGGCGGTGCCCTTCTACGTGGACCGGATGGAACGGCCGGACCGGGAGGAGACAGACCGGTGACCGGCCTCTACGTGCCGGGTTCGGGTCCGCTGCACCGGATCCCGGCCGGTCCCAAGCTCCTGGCGCTGCTGGTCGTCGGTGTCGCCCTGATCGTGGCGGACCACCACTGGCCGGCGGTCGGTGCGCTCGCCGCCGCCCTCGTCCTGTACCCGGTCGTCGGACTGCCACCGCGCCACGCGCTCGGGGCCCTGCGCGTCCTGTGGCCGTTCCTGTTGGCCATCGGTGTGTTCCAGACGCTGTTCGGCGACTGGCAGACGGCCCTCCGGCTCTGCGCACAGCTGGCGGCCCTCGTGCTGCTGGCCAACGCCGTCACGCTCACGACCCGTGTCGGTGAGATGCTCGGCCTCTTCGAGCGCCTGGCCCGACCACTGCGCCGCGTGGGCGCCAACCCCGACCGCGTCGCCCTGGTCCTGGCACTGACCGTGCGCTCCATCCCCATGGTTCTGGTGGCCTGGCGGACCGCCCGTGAGGGCTATGTGGCCCGGGGCCTGTCGGGACGTCCGTACCTGCTGGTGGTGCCGGTGATCGTCCAGCTGCTCCGGATGGCGGACGCGACCGGCGAAGCGCTCGTGGCACGCGGCATCGACGAGGAGACGCGCCGTCAGGGGTGACCGAGGGGTGTGCGTTCCGAAACGAGTCCAGATCCTGCCATACCGATTCAATATCGGCTAAGTCCGGCGCCCGTCTACGGGTAGATAATGGGCAAAACAGCCCATTCCTCCCCGCCAACGGACCGGTGATAGCGTGCCCCGGCGCCCTCCCGCCGACTCGCGCACCTGGCCGCACGCGCTCGCGGCGGTCACGGTGGCCGTGACCATGGCCCTCGCCCTACCGGGGGCGGGCTCCGCCGCACGGGGGGACCCCGAACCGGGACCGCCGGGCACCGCGGTCGCCGACGGTGTCGCTCCCCTCCCGGGGCCGCCCCCGCGGCAGACGCCCGGACCGGTGGTCGGGGGCTCCGTTCTCACCCCGGAGCAGCGGGGCGACCTCTCCGAACGGGTCGCGGCGATCATCGAGGAACACGGTGTGCGGTGCGGTGTCGCCGTGCAGGACCTGCGTACGGGAACCACCTTCAGCCACGCGGCGCACGAACGGTTCCCCATGGCCAGCAGCGCCAAGCTGACCATTCTCACCCTGCTGCTCCTCCGCGCCGGCGAGGAGGGCCGCGAGCTGACCGCCTCCGAGCGCGCCCGGGCGGAGCGGATGATCCGCTACAGCGACAACGGGGTCACCGACGGCCTCTACGCGCGCCTCGGCTTCACCGAGGGCTTCACGGAGGGGGCCGGGACGCTCGGCCTCAGGGGTACCGAACCGCACCCGCGCGGCGTCTGGGGTGCCACCCGCACCACCGCGTCCGACCAGATCCGCCTGCTGCGCGCCCTGTACACCGACCAGGGGCCACTCTCGGAGGAGGACCGCGACTACGCGCGCGGCCTCATGGAGTCCGTCGCCCCCGAACAGGCGTGGGGGATCAGCGCGGCGGCCGGTTCCGGCGACACGGTCGGTCTCAAGAACGGCTGGGTCCCGCGGGAGAGCAACGGCGGGTTGTGGAACATCAACAGTGTCGGCTACGTGGTGGGCCCCGAGCACGGGTACCTCATCGCGGTCCTCTCCGACGGCCACCCCGGCTACGCGGGCGGTGTCGACCTGGTCGAGGAGCTGGTGTCCGTCGTGGTCGGGGAGTTCGAGGCCCCCGGGAACCGGGCGGAACCCGGGGGCGCGGAGGCGGTCGTCGGGTGAACCGCCGCCGTGGCGGAGATCAGTCGAGCGGGCCGCCAGCGACGTAGATGACCTGGCCGGACACGAACCCTGCCGCCTCACCGGTGAGGAAGGCGATCGTGTTGGCGATGTCGTCCGGCTCCCCCACCCGGCGGACCGGGATCTCGGCGGCCTTGAACTCCTTCATGGCGTCGTAGTCGACGCCGACGCGCTCGGCCGTGGCCCGGGTCATGTCGGTCTCGATGAACCCGGGCGCCACCGCGTTGCAGGTGACGCCGAACTTGCCCAGTTCGATCGCCAGGGTCTTGGTGAAGCCCTGAAGGCCGGCCTTGGCCGCGGAGTAGTTGGCCTGGCCGCGGTTGCCCTGCGCCGAGGAGCTGGACAGGTTGACGATCCGGCCCCACGTGTGCTCGGTCATGTGCGCCTGGGCGGCCCGGCTCATGAGGAACGCGCCCCGCAGGTGCACGTTCATCACGGTGTCCCAGTCCTCCACCGACATCTTGAACAGCAGGTTGTCGCGCAGGACACCGGCGTTGTTCACCAGGATCTGCGGCGGTCCGAGGCGCTCGGCGACGGTGTCGACCGCGGCGGCCACCTGGTCGGCGTCGGACACGTCACAGCCCACCGCGAGAGCCCGGCCGCCCTCGGCGGTGATGCGGTCCACGACCTCCTGGGCGTCCGACTCCTTCAGGTCCAGCACGGCCACGGCCCGGCCCTCACGTGCCAGCCGTTCGGCGGTGGCCGCGCCGATGCCTCGGGCGGCGCCGGTCACGATGGCCACACGGGGTGTTGGGGACATGGTGTTACCTCCAAGGTTCACGAGGTGGGCGCGGGGGAATCCTATCCCCATCCCTACCGGTCGGTAGGTAGTAGGGGTGGTGTGAACGTGTCGTGCCGGAAGCCCCTGACATGCGCCGGAAACCTCGCCGGGGATGGGTGTCCCTGTTTCCCTGCACATTGTCAGGGCTTGGCCTACGATTGCCTCCAAGGCCAGGGTGCACGTGCATTCGAACCGTGCAGCAGCACGCGCCAGCGGAGTGACGTGCTGTTCCCCGAGTGCGGGGCGCGGGTTTCGCGGCGATTTCCGTGAGCGCGGGGCGAACGGGTTCGGGGCGCACGCACCGGGGAGGAGTGGAAGGCATGGAGTGTGCGGAGGCGGTGGCGGAACCGGCCGGTGGCTGGTGGTTCAGGGTCCTGAAGCACGGTTCCAGCCGGTGGAACACGCCCGTGTGCGGTGACCGGCACGACGCCGTCACGTGGGGCTTCGAGCCCAGGCCGTACGCCGTGGGCGCCGCACGCGAGATATCCGAGGTCCTTCTCCGCGAATGGGAGATGGGGTACTTGTCCGACGATGTCTCGGTCGTCGTTTCCGAATTGGTGACCAATGCGGTCCGGCACGGCGGTCCCCTGCCGGTGTCCCGGCCGGGCGAGGGCGGTATTCAGCTCTCCCTCATGCGCAGCGGCCGCGAATTCATCTGCGCGGTTCGCGACGGCGGGGAACGGTGGCCCAGGAGAAGGCAGGCGGACCTGACCCTCGAAGGGGGGCGGGGGCTTGCACTCGTCAGTGCTTTCGCGCGAGAGTGGGGAGTGATTCCGACACCCCCCAGCGGAAAGTTCGTTTGGGCGCAATTCGTGTGACGTGCCGCCCGGCCCCGGCGGGCGGCCGCCCGCCGTCCGCGGCCGCGACCGGTCGAGGGGCGGTCGGACACGGGACAGTGACCGGATGTGGCTCCGCGCGTACGGAGACCGTGGCTATATCGTGTACGTGTGGTGTCCCGGCCGCACGGCAAAGGAGTCCCACCGGTCCGGATACCCTTGTTCGAGGAATGTACAGAGAGGCGGCGAACGTGGATATCGCTCGATTGCGCAAGGGGAGTGGCCCCACCGTGCGTCGCATGCTCCTCGGGCACGAGCTACGGCAGTACCGCGAACAGCGCGGTATCACCCGTGAGGACGCGGGGAACCGGATTCGCGCGTCCGCGTCCAAGATCAGCCGGATGGAACTCGGCCGGGTCGGTTTCAAGCTTCGGGATATCGAGGACCTCCTCAAGATGTACGGGGTCACCGACCGCAAGGTCATCAAGCAATTCCTCGAAGTGGCCCGCGAATCGAACAAGCCGGGCTGGTGGAAGGAGTACGGCGACTCCCTGCACAAGTGGTTCGTCCGCTACGTGGGTTTCGAGGAGGCCGCCGACCACATCCGGATCTACGAGTCCCAGTTCGTGCCGGGTCTGCTCCAGACCGAGGAGTACGCGCGCGAGATCATCTCCGGCGGCGTGGAGACCGACATGGTCACCGAACAGCGGATCGAGGCCAGGCTGCGCAGACAGCAGCGGCTCGACCGCGACAAGGACATGCGCATGTGGGTCATCCTCGACGAGGCCGCGGTCCGTCGGCCCATCGGGGGCAAGCCGCGCGGCCGGGAGATCATGCGCGGCCAGATCAGGCGCCTGATCGAGTTCTGCAAGGACTACGACAACATCACCCTCCAGATCGTCCCCTTCGTGGTCGGCGCGCACGCCGCGGAGGCGGGATCGTTCACCCTGCTCCGCTACTCCGACTTCGAACTCGCGGACCTGCTCTACCTGGAGCAGCTCACCGACGGGGAGATCGTCGACCGCCGGAGCGTGGTGGAGGCCTACACCAAGGCGATGACCAGGCTGAGCGTCGCGGCGGCCACGCCGGACGAGACCCTGGAGATGCTTGAGGAGATGCTGGCGGACCTGGAGAGGGACTGACCGCCGACCCGTCTGCCCGGGGAGCGGCGCCCGTGTCCGGCGTCCCGTGTGACCGCGGCCCCGTCGGTCCTGGGGGCTCCACCGCCGCGGTGGAGCCCCCAGGTGTGGCGGCGGCCCGCCCGGGGTGAGAGAGGCCCGGTGCCGCCGCCGGGGAGGACGGACGTCCGGAGCCGGAGCTCCGAGGCGTGCCGCCGGGGCGCCGGGTCCGCCGGTTCAGCTCAGCAGGTTGTCGAAGTCGCCGTCCTTGGCGCCCAGGATCATGCAGTCGATCTCCTCCTGGGTGTAGACCAGTGCGGGCCCCGAGGGGAACCGGGAGTTGCGTACGGCGATCGAGCCGTCGCTCAGTCGTGCCATCTCCACGCAGGCGCCCTGGGAGTTGCTGCGCTTGGCCTTCTGCCACGCCGCACCGGTGAGCTCGGTCGCGGTGATGCCGTTGTGTGCGGTCATGCTGTGCTGCTCCTTTGTCACTTGAGGGGAAGTGCTGTGCCGATGCACTGACATATGCACGTGCATCAGCACTGTCACATTCACAACACTAGCGTGACGAGGGCCACTTGTCCCAGGCTTTCGCGTGATGTAAGCGCCATGTAATCGAAGGGTCTCAGTGTGGGGTGCGAAGAACCGACAAAAACATAAAAAAATGCAGAAAACTCCTGGGCGGAACGTCGTTGGGGTGCAGGCGAGAGCCCCACCGGCCGGGTGGCCGGTGGGGCTCGGGGAGGGGGAGGGTGTGGTCAGTGTGTCCTGGGTGAACCGGAGTGGGTGGTCAGGAGCACTCCAGGGCCGTGCTCAGGGCGGCCAGGTTGCCGCGCATGATCGACGGGTAGTCGTCGCCGGGGGACTGGTCGGTCACCCCCTCCAGAGGATCGAGCACGGCGACCTCGGCACCCGACTCGGCGGCGATGGTGTCGGCGGTCGCGGCGGGCATCAGCGGTTCGGTGAAGACCGTGGTGATGTCCCGCTCCGCCACGATGTCCGCGATCGCCGCGATCTGTGACGGGGAGGGCTCGGTGTCGGGGTCGACACCGCTGACGCCGATCTGCTCCAGTCCGTGCGCCTCGGTGAGGTAGGCGAAGGCCGTGTGCCCGACGACCACCTCGCGGCTCGCGCAGTCGGCCAGCCCCGCGTCGTACTCCTCGCCGATAGCCGCCAGCTCCTCGGTCACGGCTCCGGCGTTGTCCTGGTAGGTCCGCGCGCCCTCGGGGTCCAGTTCGGCCATCCGGTCGGCGAGTGCGGCGGCGGCCTCCGCCATGAGGTCGACGTCGAGCCAGAAGTGGGGGTCGAACTCGCCGTGGCCGTGCCCGTCGCCCTCCTCCTCGGCGTGCTCGTCGTGCCCGCCCTCCTCCTCGGCGTGCTCGTCGCCGTCCTCGTGCTCGTGTCCGCCCTCGTCGCCGAGGGGGTGGAGTTCGACCACGCCGGCGACGTCGAGCGCCGCGTCCGCGGCCTCCTGGCCGACGGCCTCGTCCACGGCGGGTTGGAGCCCCGAGACGTAGAAGGCGATGTCCGCCTCGCTGACCTCGCCGATCTGGCGGCCGGTCAGTTCGAGGTCGTGGGGTTCTGCGCCCGGCTCGGTGAGCTGGGTGACGGCCACACGGTCGCCGCCGACCTGACCGGCCAGCCACTCCAGGGGGTAGACGCCGGTGACGAGGGTCAGCGAGGCGTCCTCCGCACCGTCGCCCCCGCTTCCGCCGCTGCCGCACGCGGTGATCATCATCAGTGTCGCGGCGCCGAGGGCGGCGGCCCGCACGGTGGTCCCAGTTCGCATGGGTCCCATCATGCGGGAAAATGAAAACGGTTGTCAATTTGTCCGCTTGGTGGGAAAGATCCCAGGTCGGCGGATCCAGGTCGGCTGGTCCTGGCCCGCCCGCCCCGCACGGGCTCAGTCGGCCTCGGCGAACCGCTCCACGTCCTCGGTGCGGCCGGCGACCACGATCACGTCCCCCTTGCTCAGCACGGTCTCCCGGCTGGCGTACGTGAAGGCCGCGCCGCGGTGCTTGACCGAAACCACCGTGATCCCGTACTTCTGCCGGACCCTGGTATCGGCCAGGGGGAGGCCGATGAGCTCCTTGGGCGCCTTGGTCTTGCCGAGCGAGAACCCCTCCTCCAGCTCGACGTAGTCCAGCATCCGCCCCGACACCAGGTGCGCGACCCGCTCACCCATGTCGTGTTCGGGCAGGACCACGTGGTGGGCGCCCACCTGTTCGAGGATGCGGCCGTGGCGGCGGCTGACCGCCTTGGCCCAGATGTCGGGGACCCCCAGGTCGACCAGCTGCGACGTGGCGAGGATGCTCTCCTCCAGGTGCGACCCGATCGCGACGACCGCGTGGGTGAACTGCGCCGCGCCGATCTGCCGGAGCGCCTCGTCGTCCGTGGCGTCCGCGATCACCGTGTGGGTGAGGGCGTCGGCGAACATCTGGACCAGGCGCGGGCTGGAGTCCATGCCCAGCACCTCCCAGCCGTGGTTGACCAGCTCCAGTGCCATGGAACTGCCGAACCGGCCCAGCCCGATGATCAGGATGCGTTTGTCGGATTCCTTCTTGGTGTACGGCACGGGTCTTCCTTCGGTGGCTGCGGGTGGGTGGGGTTCAACCGATCATCGTCCGGCCCTCGGCCAGGTCGTATCGGCGCTTGCGCTCGCGGAAGGCGATGGCGGTGACGAACGTGACCGGCCCGATGCGGCCGGCGATCATCAGCACCACGAGCAGGAGTTGTGCCCACGGTGGGAGGTCGGGGGTGATGCCCGTGGACAACCCCACCACGCCCACCGCGGAGACCACCTCGAAGAGCGTCTCCATGAACGAGAAGGGCGTTGTGTGCAGGAAGAACACGGTCGTTCCCGCCACCGCCGTCATGGACAGGAAGGTCAGGCTGAGGGCCTGGCGGATGATGTCGGAGGGAAGGCGGCGGCCGAAGACGTGCACCCGGTCGTGGGCGCGCACCTCCGACCACAGGACGAGGAAGAGCACCGCGAGGGTGGCGACCTTGATGCCGCCCGCCGTTCCGGCGCTGCCGTTGCCCACGAACATCATCATGATGGTGAGCAGCAGCGTGGAGTCGTGCATCTGCCCGGTGTCGGTCACGTTGAAGCCGCCGCTGCGCGGCATGACCCCGTGGAAGAACCCGTCGGTGACCCGCGCCCACCAGTGCAGCCCGCCCAGGGTGTCCGGGTTGTTCCACTCCATCGCGATGACGAGCACGCTCGTGACCACGAACAGGAGGGCGCTGGTGACGACGGTCAGCCGTGTGTGCAGGCTCCACTGCTTCGGTGTGCGCCAGTGGCGGCGCAGTTCGAGCAGGACCGGGAAGCCGATCCCGCCGAGCATGACGGCCGCGGCCACGGCCCCGAGGATGATGATGTCCCCCGAGAACCGGGTGAGGCTGTCGTCGTACAGCGACAGCCCCGCGTTGTTGAACGCCGACACCGAGTGGAAGAACGCCGAGTACGCCGCCTCGCCGATCCCCATCCCGTGGCCCAGCCACATCCGCGGCATGACGACCGCGAACGTCGCGGCCTCGATCACCAGGCAGACCAGAGCCACCCGGCTGACGATCCCCCGGACGTCCCCAACCGCCAGGGCCCGGTTCTCCGCCTGCACGTTGAGCTGCATACGCAGGCTGAAGCGCTGCACGAGCGCCGAGCCGAGCAGGGAGGCCAGCGTCATGATGCCGATTCCGCCGACCTGGATCAGCACGGTGACCACCAGTTGGCCGAAGACGGTCAGGTCGCCGCCGATCGAGATGACGGAGAGACCGCACACGGCCAGGGACGTGGTCGAGGTGAACACCGCGTCGACGAGGTCCAGCCCCTGACCGTCGGTGGAGGCGGCGGGTGTCATCAGCAGTCCGGCGCCCAGCAGGTCGGCCCCGAGGAACATCAGGAGGAAGGCCCGGGCGGGTTTGCCCCAGGCGCTGCGCGGCCGGTACGTCGGCTGCTCTCCGGACCGGCGCCGGAACGGAGGAAGGCGGTGCAGGAGGCGGGCGACGCGCCGCCGCGTGGCGCTGGCCGTCTGAGCGGTGCGATCACGCACCGCATCGGGAACCCACCCCATGATCCCGTTTCACCCGAGTTTCCACGTACGCCTTGTCCGGACCTGAACGATTCTGCCACCAGGGCGGGACCGAACGGGTCACCGAACCCGGGTCGTCCGTGGTGTTCAGGCGTGTCGCGCTCCCTCGTGGTCGGCGTGGCCCGGCGGTTCCAGCTGCAGGGTCGAGTGCTCGACGTCGAAGTGCCCGGCCAGGCAGGTGTGGAGTTCGTCCAGCATCCGCCCGCTGTCCCCGAGGCGCTCCTCGTCCACGACCACGTGGGCCGACATCACGGGCACGCCGGAGGTGATGGTCCACGCGTGGAGGTCGTGGACGTCGACGACGGCGGGGTGGCCGAGGAGGTGGTCGCGGACCTCGCCGAGGTCCATGCCCCTGGGGGTGGCCTCCAGCAGGATGTGCACGGCCTCCTTGAGCAGTGCCCACGCGCGGGGGACGATGATGGCGGCGATGGCGAGGGAGATGAGCGTGTCGATCCGGCTCCAGCCGGTCAGCCACAGAACGACACCGCCGATGATGACGCCGACCGAGGCCAGGGCGTCGCTCAGCACCTCCACGTAGGCGCCGCGGACGTTCAGGCTCTCCTCGGCCCCCGACCGCAGGACGAACAGTGCCACGACGTTGGCGACCAGGCCGACACCGGCCACGAGTACGACGCCGGGGCCGGACACCTCGGCGGGTGAGCGCAACCGGTCGACCGCCTCGATGACGATGAAGCCGCACAGGCCGAACAGCGCGAGCGCGTTGACGGCCGCGGCGAGGATCTCGGCGCGCTGGAATCCGAAGGTCCTCTTGCTGGTGGCGGGCCGGGTGGCGATCCACACGGCGGCCAGTGCCAGGCCCACCCCGAAGGAGTCGGTGGCGGTGTGGCCGGCGTCGGCGAGCAGGGCGAGGCTGCCGCTGAACACGGCACCGCCCACCTGGACGACGGCGACGGTGAGCATGAGCCCCAGTGCGAGGGCCAGCCGTCTGCTGTTGGCGGCCCCTGCGGTCATCGTGCCGTGCCCGTGCCCGTGTCCGGCACCCATCGCGCACCCCCTTCGTGGACGGCCGTGTCGGAGGTCACGTTCCGACGCCGACAGACGATTCAGTCATCACTGTTTATACAGTCGAAGCTGTCTATACAGCAACCTATGTACAATGATTTTCATGTTGACCTCCGAGCAGCGCCTGTCCGCCATCCACCGCCTGGGGCGAGCCCTGTCAGACCCCACCCGCAGCCGCCTGCTGTTGGCCCTCCTCGACGGTCCCAACTACCCGGCGGGCCTGGCCGACCAGCTTGGACTCACCCGGCAGAACGTCTCCAACCACCTGGCGTGCCTGCGGGACTGCGGCCTGGTCCGGACCCAGGCGCGCGGGCGCCAGGTCAGCTACGAACTCGTCGACGCCTCCCTCGCCCACGCTCTGGACGACCTGCTGCGCGTCGTGTGGGGAACGGCGCAGCCGCACGTGCCCGCGGACGGCCGCTCCTCCGTGGCCTGAGTCGCCGGCGCTCCGTCCGGGGCGTGGGTCCGGGGGCGCCGTCCGGTCCGGCGGCGCGCTGCGCCCGGGTGCGACATGAGTTCCCGTCCCCCTCCCTCTCGTTTCCGGGGGTCCGTAAATCGACGGTGAAGCGCCCGTTACGTTCGGATGTCCCCGGGGTGTGTGTCGAAGCCCACGTCAACCCGGGGTGTCCCGGACCTGTGGATGATGTCCCCAACTTTGGTCAGGTGTCGACCCTGACGTAAGGCTGACGTCTCCCTGAGAGATCCCTGAACCGGGCCCATGGAGCGGAAGACCCGATATAACGCGACGTATGGTGAGTGTTGTGCCCGTAGGGAGACGGCGTCCGACAACCCGGACCCCGCCCTCGGAAGCCCATCACGCCCCCGCGACATCAACGACATCCGCGACACCCGACGGCAAGTCCGACCGAACGACGCCGTTCGTGTGTGCTGGTTCGTGTGCGCTTCCTCGCGGGGCGGCACACCACCACACGGCAGCGAACTAGGAGCGACAACCCTCATGTCCAGATCGGCGACAACGATCCGTGCCGCGGGTCGACCCCCCGCGGGGAACCCGGACCACGGAACGGAAGGGACGCACACGTGAACCGCCTGTCGAACGCCTCACTCGGGAACCGGGCGCTCGTCCTCCTCATCACCCTCGCGGTCATGGTTTTCGGCGCGCTCGCCGTGACGAGCGCCAAGCGCGAACTCTTCCCCGAGTTCTCACTGCCGATGGTGACCGTCACCGCGTCCTACGAGGGGGCCACCCCCCAGGTCGTGGAGGGCCAGGTCACCGAACCCCTGGAGCAGGCCGTCCAGGGGGTCGAGGGCGTCACCGCCGTCACCTCCACCAGCAGCACCGGAACCGCGACCATCCAGGCCGAGTTCGACTACGGCCAGGAGCAGGGCACGCTGGTCCGTGAGACGCAGGTCGCGATCGACCAGGTCGCCGGGTTCCTGCCCGACGGCGTGGACACCAACGTCTCCTCCATGAACACGAACATGCTGCCCGCCCAGGTCCTCGCGGTGAGCAGCGACACCCTGGAGCAGCCGGACATGGCCTCCACCGTGGAGACGGTCCTCGTCCCGGAGATCGAGTCGGTCTCCGGAGTGCGCTCCGCCGTCCTGATGGGCGTGGGCGAGGAACGGGTCGAGATCACCCCGGACGAGGACGAGCTGGAGTCGGCCGGCCTCACCCCGCAGGACATCGCCCAGGCCCTGGAGGGCAGCGGCCTGCTCATGGCCGGCGGCGCGCTCGACGAGGACGACCGCACGCTCAGCGTCACCACCGGCGAACAGCACACCGACCTCGAACAGATCGAGGACGTGTGGATCCGACCCGCGCAGAGCGCCGCGCCCGTGCCCGGCGCGCCCGCGGCCGCCGCCGAGCCGGTCCAGCTCTCCGAGGTCGCCGACGTCGCGCTGGTCCCGCAGGAGGCCAACGACATCTCCCGCGTGAACGGCGAACCGGCCGTCATGCTCATGGTCATGCCCACGCCCGACGGCAACACCGTCGACATCTCCGCCGGTGTGGAGTCCGTGCTGGACGAGCAGGCCGACCTGCTCGGGGAGGACATCCACATCACCCCGGTCTTCGACCAGGCGCCGTTCATCAACGAGTCGATCGAGGACATGTTCACCGCGGGCTGGATGGGTCTGGCCGCCGCGGTGGTCGTGATCCTGGTCTTCCTGCTGTCGATCCGCTCCACGATCGTGGTCGCGGTCTCGATCCCGGTGTCCATCCTGGTCACCTTCGTGGGGATGCAGGTGTTCGGGTTCACCCTGAACATGCTCACCCTGGCGGCCCTGACCATCGCGATCGGCCGGGTCGTCGACGACTCGATCGTGGTGCTGGAGAACATCCGCCGCCACATGGGCTACGGCAAGGAGCGGATGACGGCGGTCAAGGACGGTGTCCGCGAGGTCGCCACCGCTGTGGCCTCCTCCTCGTTCGCCACCATCGCCGTGTTCCTGCCGATGGCCTTCGTCGGCGGCGAGGTCGGCGAGATCTTCATGCCGTTCGCCGTGACCAGCTCGATCGCGCTCGGAGCCTCGCTGCTGGTCGCGCTGACCCTCACTCCGGTCCTGTGCTACTGGTTCATGCGGCCCAAGGAGGTCGGTGACACCACGCAGGAGGAGATCGAGCGCGAGAGGGCCCGGGCGGAGCTGCGCACGCCGCTCCAGCGGGTGTACGTCCCGATCATCCGGTGGATCACCACCAGGCGGAAGAGCGCCACGGCCATCATCCTGGCGGGCGCCGCCGTCATCTTCGGCGGCACGGTGTACATGGCGACCACCATGGAGACCGACTGGCTCGGCGAGGCCGAGCAGAACACCTACTCGGCTGTGCAGGACCTGGAGCCCGGCACCTCCCTGGAGACCGCCGACGCCGAGGCCGCCAAGGTCGAGGAGCTGCTCGACGGTATGGCCTGGGTGGACGACTACCAGGTCAGCGTGGGCGGCAACGGCAACCCGATGATGGCCGCCGGCACCGACCGGATCAGCTACACCATCACCGCCGACCCCGAGTCCGACCAGTTGCGCAACCGCGAGGTGCTGCGGGAGGAGTTCGCCGCCCTCGACACCGACTACGAGCCCCGGCTCGACGCCTCCGGCGGCATGGGCGGATCGGGCATCGAGGTCCGCGTCACGGCCGAGGACCAGGAGGCCCTGACCGAGGCCGCCGACATGGTCGAGGAGGCCCTGCTCGACATCGACGGCGCCGACGACGTCGTCAACGGGGTGTCCGCCTCCCAGGCCGCCCTGGAGGTGCGCGTCGACGGTGAGGAGGCCGCCGAACTGGGGCTGAACGAGGCCGCGGTCGGCCAGGCGGTCGCCGCCGCCTTCAACGGACGGGGCGTCGGCTCCGCGACCGTCGACGACGTCCGCCGCGACGTGGTCGTGCTGGTCGACGAGGCGCCGGAGAGCCGGGCGGACCTGGAGGACCTCACGCTCACCACGCCCACCGGGCAGGAGGTGAGCCTGGACCGCGTCGCCGACGTGGAGGAGGTCGTGCAGCCCCCGGAACTGACCCGGATCGACGGCGTCACCAGCACCACGGTGTCGGCCAGCCCGACCGCCTCCGACCTCGGCGCGGTGAGCACCGAGATCGCCCAGGCCCTGGACGGGCTGGACATGCCCTCGGGCGCCACCGCCACGCTGGCCGGGGTCAGCCAGGACCAGTCCGAGGGCCTCCTCCAGCTGCTCACGGCGCTACTCGCGGCGATCGTCATCTGCTACCTGATCATGGTGGCGACGTTCAAGAGCCTGGTCCAGCCGCTCCTGCTGCTGGTGTCGGTGCCCTTCGCGGCGACCGGTTCGCTCGGCCTGCTCATGCTGACCGGCACCCCGCTCGGTGCGGCGGCGATGATCGGCCTGCTCATGCTGATCGGCGTGGTGATCACCAACGCCATCGTCCTGATGGACCTGATCAACCAGAACCGCGTGAACGGCATGCCGCTGGGCGAGGCGATCGTCGAGGGCACCCGCCACCGCCTGCGTCCGATCCTCATGACCGCGGCGGGCACCATCGCGGCGCTCGTGCCGCTGGCCACCGGCCTCACCGGCGGCGGTGCGTTCGTCTCCGGTCCGGTCGCGATCGTGGTGATCGGCGGACTGGTCTCGTCCACCCTGCTGACACTGATCCTGGTCCCCGTGCTCTACCAGCTGGTCGAGACGGGCAAGGAACGGCGCGCCGGGAAGCGGGCCGCCCGCAGGGACCGCCGTCGCGCCGAGCGCGCGGCCGCGCGGGGCACCGAGGGCGCGGCCCACCGGTCCGTACCGGAGATGAACGGTGCCAGCGGTTCGGACGAGCCCACGGGCGAACCCGTCGGGCGCTGACGGACCCGGCCCTTCCGCGGGACCGGGAACCGGTCGGCCGGGAAGGCACCGCCCCAGGGGCGCTCCGCACACGGTGCGGGGCGCCTCTGGGCCGTTACGGGCGATATGACGTGCGCCGGTTTCGCAGGGTCACCGGGGAGTTGATTTGTGCTCTCCGGGCACTCCAGGCAGTCTGCGTCACATGGACGAATCGAACAAGAGCCTCGACGACCTGGTCCGCGACGAGCTGGGCGAGGAGCCGTCCCAAGAGGCCAAGGACTACGCACGACAGCTGTACGAACGCTTCCGGCTGCCCGCGCCGACCGACGACGGCGGGGCTGACGAGCCGGTGACGGCCACGGAGTGACGGCGACGGACGGTTCAGGCGCGGCGGCGTACCGCCGAGGGCCCCGGGGTCCTTCGGCCGCCGACGGATCTCAGAGCGGATCGTCGTCGCGCTCCCACACCAGCTCGAACCAGACCTTGCGCCCCATCCCGTCGCCGCGGGGCTCGGCGCCCCACGCGTTGGAGAGTGCCTCGACCAGGTCCAGTCCCCGGCCGTGCTCCTCGGTGTCGTAGGGGTTCCGGTGCTGGGGCCGTGGAGACTCCTCCAGGTTGCCCAGGTCGCGTACCTCCACCCTGGCCCAGCCGGGTGCCTGGTGCACGCAGATCTCGAACTTCCCCGTCGCCCGGCCGGACGCGCTGTGCGTGATGGCGTTGGTGGCGAGTTCGCTGGTCAGGAGGGTCACCGTGGTCAGGTCCGGGCAGGCCGTCAGGTGGCGCGCCACGAACCGGCGCGCGTAGGCGATCTGGCTCGGCAGTCCGGGGAACCGGCGTCTGACCGGTCTGGTTCCGGTGTCGGTGCTGTACGGGGTGGGCTCTTCCATGGATCTCGTCGGACCTTGGTACGGACGGGACGTGGAACGCGGCGGCGAGAACGGGTCCGGAGACGAGAGGGCGGCCCCGGGGTCGGGGACGTGTCGGGTGACCAGGGGACCCTGGGCTGCGGCAGTGTCACACATGGTGGGTTTCACTTCCCGATGACGTGTGTGCGCGGCGGGCGGGGCTAGGTGCGCCGGGCCCTCGTGGCGTCCATGCCCGCGGATGCGGGTCACGGCGCGGTACGGACACACGGATCGGTGCCCCCTGGGTCAGGGAGGGAAGTGGTCTGGTGCCACGGGGCGCGCGGTGTGCGGTGGTCGGCGTGTGGGGTGGGAGGAGCCGCGGGGCTCCCCGCCGGACGGGGGTGGGGCCGAGGGGCGGCCCGTCATGGTTGGTCATGATCGGTAAGGGAGGTGCCCTCCGACACTGGAGGGCGTATTCGCGCTTAGCATACGCTCTGTGCCTCCCCCGAAACCCGGCCGACCTGGCTTGGACAGGATATCCTCCGCTGAACTGGAGAAAGAGGCGAACCGGTGAGGTCGTGGCACGGATCTCGGGCGGGCTACGACGGTGTTTCGTGACTGGTGGGGCCAGCGAGGCGAGGTAACGATTCTGTGAAGCTCCACTGAATTTTGCTGCTTCGCACGGTCTTGCGCACCGGATGTCCGAGGCGACAGGGTATGGCCCATGCCCTCCCGTCGCCCACCACCGTCCAGGGGCCGCTTCGCGGGGGTGTGGAGCACCCTCAGCGGACGCCTGCGGCGCGGTCTTCTTCTCCGTCGCCCACCACCGTCCAGGGGCCGCTTCGCGGGGGTGTGGAGCACCCTCAGCGGACGCCCGAGGTACGGTTCCCCCTCCGAGTCGCCCCTGCCGCTCGGCCTGGGGGTCGAGATCGACCGTTCCGTCCGCCTCGCCGACGAGGGGCACGTCCTGGTCGGGGGTCACGTCCCCCATGCGCTCCGCCTCACGACCGACCAGGCCAGCGCGCTGGTCCGCTGGTCGAGCGGGGCCTTTCCGACCGGCCGTGCGGAGCGGACCCTCGCCCGGCGCCTGATCGACGCCGGGTTCGCCCATCCCCGTCCCGTGGAGGCCGCGGCTCCCGTCGGCCCCGGGACGGTGGACGTCGCCGTCGTCGGCCCGGTCTCTCCCGAGGGTCTGGCGCGGACGTTGGACGACCTCGGCGCCGCCTACCCCGATCTGCGCCCCGTCGTCGTCGGTGCCACCGGGAGGTGCGCCTGGGCGGCCCGGAGCCGAGGAGCGCGGATCGTTCCCGGCGCCACCGGTGGAACGGCCGGAGGGAACGCCGCACCGGGCGTGTGGACCGCCCCTCACGTGGCACTCCTGGCGGCGGGAACGCGCCCCGGACCCGGCTGGCTGGAGACGGCCCTGGGACACTTCGTCGACCCCGGCGTGGCGGCCGTCCTGCCCCGGGTGCTGACCGCCCGGGCCAGCGCTCCCACGTACCCGGAGATGATCGTGGCCGCGGTCGCCGCCGACCGGGTCGGGGCCGACCGGGGAGCCGATCCCGCTCCCGTCCTGCCCTGGGGCCACGCCACCGGGGGGCGGCGACTTCCCGGTACCGCGAACGAACACACCCGTGCCGATCCCCTGAGCCCCGTGCGCGCGGTGGTCCTGCGCCGGGCGGCCGTCGGCCCCGACCTTCTCGGCCCCGCCCCGGGGGAGTGCGCCGACCTGGACGCGTTGTGGCGCCTGACCGAACGCGGGTGGTCGGTGCGCTACGAGCCCCGGTCACGGGTGTGGGCCCCGCCGGTCGGCGATCTGGGCGGCTACCTGCGTGCCTGCTTCACGCGCGGTGTGTCGGCCGGACCGCTCGCCCGGCGCCGCGGACGGCGAGCGGTCGGTCCCGAACTGCCCTGCTCCGGCGCCGCGGCCCTCGCCCTTCTGGCGGCCGGACGCCCGGTACCGGCGTTGGGCGCGATGGCCCTCGGAGCGGCGTGCGGGGTGCGGCGGCTCTCCGGCGGTCCGGGGGACCGGCTTGCGGGGGCGGTGCTCCTGGCGGGCCGGGACCTGCTGTACGCGGCGGGGGTCGGAGGCCGGTGGGCCCGGGGTGCCTGGTGGCCGGTCCTGGCCGGGGTGGCGGTCGGGGCCGGGGCGGTCGCGCGACGCGGGGACGGGGGCGCCGGAGCGCCGGGACCGGCGGGGGCCGTCGGCCGACCCCCCGGAGCTGGGGGTTCCCCGCGGGCCGGGCGGCGCGCGCGGCGCATCGCTGTGGCCGTGGGCGCACTGCTCGTCCTCCCGCATCTGGGGGCGTGGCACCGGGGCCGGGGTGTGGCCCTGGTGGGGCCGGTGACCTGGACCGCCCTGGGGGTGGCCGGGGACGCCGCCCGCTCACTGGGCACATGGTGGGGGGTGGCGAGATCGGGGTCGGCGGCACCGCTCCTGCCGCGCCCGAGGGTGGCCGAGCGTCCGGAGCGGCCCCGGGAGGGTTCCGTCGAAGCGGCGGCGCCCGTGAAGGGGAGACTGCGTTCCATCGTTAGTCGCCGTTAACTCTGGCTACTCACGGTAGCCAGATTCGGTCTAGCTACAAGCGCGATTAACGGCGTTGCCGGTGTCCCTGGATGGGGTTCGGAGGGGGCGGGGCGGTGGCTGTGACATGCGGTTTTCTGGAATGTTTCGATGTTTTTTCGCGGTTGGACCGTTTTGTGAACTTTGGCCGATATGCGGCGTCGATGTCGCAGACTCGATGGTGTAGGGGCTTGTTTTCGCAGCTCAATGTGGTTGATGGTGGCACTGTGTCGTACGCCTCTTGCTGTGAGTACAAGCCTTGACAATTCGCTCGGAGGATGATGTCCAAAGAGGCACCGTTGTCTTTTCTTGATGGGTCGGTGACCTCCGAGTGTCCAACTGTCCCGCAGACTCTTGACATTCCGGTCACGGACCGTGAATCGGAAGGAAGCGTGTTTCGTCGGTCACTGGTTGTCACCCCACCCAGTGGTCCCGGGATCGCGAACGCTTAACGGTGGGATCCACCCGAGCGACGCGCCCCCGGTGCCACGGACATTCCGGTCGTGGCCGGTCGGAACGGATAACGAGCGCCGGGCTCGGTGTGAGGTTCGGAGATAGTTTTGGGCAAGTTCCTGGCCAGGCGGCTACTGAACTACGTCGTGTTGATCTTTCTCGCGACGAGTTTCGCCTACCTGCTCGCGGCCACCAACCTGTACCCACGCGGGTACTTCGAGCAGATGCAGCCCCCACCGTCACCCGAGGCGGTCAACTCCCAACTGGACGCGCTCAACCTCAACGACCAGACGCCGATCGCGGAGCGCTACGTCACGTGGATCAGCGGTGTCGTCGTCGGCGACTTCGGCCAGACCATCCAGGGCGGTGACGTCACCGAGGAGATGTGGCTGAAGGCCGGGGTCACACTGCGCCTCATCACCGTCGCCACCGTCCTCGGCAGCGCCATCGGTATCGCCATCGGCGCCTACGCCGCCGTACGCCAGTACCGGGGGTTCGACAAGGCGGCCACCGCCGCGTCGTTCTTCGTGCTGTCGGTGCCCACCGTCGTGATCGCGCTCTCCGTCCAGGTCGGCGCGAACGCCATCAACGATTTCCTCGGCTTCCAGCTGCTGACCTACTCCGGTGAGTACTCGGCGGGCTTCCAGGGCAACGCGTGGGAGCTGTTCCTCAACCGCGTCCACCACGCGATCCTGCCCACCTTCGTCCTGGCCGTCGCGCTGTTCGCCGCCTTCGCCCGGTACCAGCGGAACATGATGCTGGACGTGCTCGGCGCCGACTTCGTGCGCACGGCGATGGCCAAGGGGCTCACCCGAAGGGCGGCACTGTTCAAGCACGCCCTGCGCACGGCCCTGATCCCGACCATCACCTACTTCACGTTCACCTTCGGTGCGCTGGTGTCCGGGGCGACCTTCACCGAGAAGATCTACGGCTGGCACGGCATGGGCGCCTGGATGATCGACTCGATCTTCAGCCAGGACGTGCACGTCGTCGCCGCCGTCTCCTGGTTCATGGCGATCACGATCATGGCGGCGTCCTTCCTGTCGGACATCCTCTACGCCTGGCTCGACCCGAGGGTGCGGGTGTGACCGTGACATCGACCCACCGCATCCCCACCCGCCACGTACCGTCCCGCATCGCAGCGGCGCCCCGGCTGGAGACCACGCCATGAGCACGACCCAAGAGAGCACGGAGTCCGTGAAGGCGCCGACCGTGCCCAAGGCTCCCAACCGGCTCAGGGACCTGGGCCGCCAACTCCTCGGGACCCGGCGCGTCATCGTCGGCCTCGTCCTGCTCGCCCTCCTCGCCCTGTTCGCCTTCGTCGGACCGCTCGTCAGCGGCTGGGGGATCGGCGAACGCGACTTCGGCGACATCCTCGGCGCACCGTCCGCCGACCACTGGATGGGCACCAACAGCACCGGTCAGGACATCTTCACGCAGACCACCGCGGGCCTGCGCAAGTCACTGATGATCGGCCTGCTCGTCGCCGTCCTCACCACCGGGGTCGCGGCCGTCGTGGGCTCCTTCGCCGGATACTTCGGCGGCCTCGTCGACAAGGGTCTGATGTGGGTCGCCGACCTGGCCCTGGTCCTGCCCAACTTCGTCATCCTGGCCATCCTGTCCACCCACTTCGCCGGCGACGGCGGATGGTTCGTCCTGGTCATCCTGCTGGCCGTGTTCAGCTGGATGGTCACCTCCAAGATGATCCGCGGACTGACCATCTCACTCCGCGAGCGCGAGTACATCCACGCCGCCCGGTTCATGGGCGTCCCCCCGCACAAGATCATCCTGCGCCACATCCTGCCGAACATGTCATCCCTGCTCATCGCGGACGCCACCATCATGGTCAGCGCCGCGATCATCGGGGAGACCGCGCTCAGCTACTTCGGACTGGGGGTCCAGGCGCCCGACGTCAGCCTCGGCGTCGTGATCGCCGCCGGTTCGCGGTTCGCCACCACCGCCTGGTGGATGTTCGCGTTCCCCGCGACGCTGCTGGTCGTGATGGTGCTGGCCGTCAACATGATCGGGGACGGGCTGCGCGACGCCCTCGACCCGTCGTCCAAGTCGCGCCGGTCTTAGGACGTGCTCCGTGAATACCCGCCCTACTGCGCGTCGCCCCAGCGGCACTCTCGCTGCGTTCTCATCAGTCGACAGCCAAACCCGGGCTGACTCCTTCTTCGGCCTTGCGATAGCACCACCGGATGCGCCGCTCGTGACGGACGGCATCCACAGAACACGTCCTGGGGGAGACACACATGAGCACTGACACCGTGACGACCACCGGCGCCGCGCGCGACGGGAGCGCGGACGACACCCCCGTCCTGGAGGTCACCGGCCTCACCGTCACCTTCCCCGGGGTGGGCGGCAACCCGGACGTGCGCGCCGTGCGCGGCGTCAGCTACGCGGTCCGCCGGGGCGAGGTCCTCGGCATCGTCGGGGAGTCCGGCTCCGGAAAGTCCGTCTCCTCGATGGCGGCCATGGGCCTGCTGCCGGAGCACGCGAGGATCACCGGTTCGGTGCGCCTGCACGGCGAGGAGATCCTGGGCCTGGACGACCGCGACATGGCGCGGCTGCGCGGCAGGGTCATCTCCATGGTCTTCCAGGACCCGCTGTCCGGGCTCACCCCCGTGTACACGGTCGGCGACCAGCTCGCCGAGGCGGTGCTGGTCCACGACCCCAAGACGCCCAAGGACAGGGCGAGGGCCCGCGCCGTCGAGCTCCTCGAACTGGTCGGCATCCCCAACGCCGAACAGCGGTACCGCTCGTTCCCGCACGAGTTCTCCGGCGGTATGCGCCAGCGCGTCATGATCGCGATGGCGATGGCCAACAACCCCGACGTCATCATCTGCGACGAGCCCACCACCGCCCTGGACGTGACCATCCAGGCGCAGATCCTGGAACTCCTGCGCACCGCCCAGCGCGAGACCGGCGCCGCCATCGTGATGATCACGCACGACCTGGGCGTGGTCGCCGGATTCGTCGACCGGGTGCTCGTCATGTACGCGGGCCGCCCCGTCGAGATGGGCACGGTCGACGAGATCTACTACGGCAGCCGGATGCCCTACACCATGGGCCTCCTGGGTGCGGTCCCCCGGATGGACCTCGACCGCCAGGGCGCGCTCGTCCCCATCACGGGAACCCCGCCGTCGCTGTCGTCGCTGCCCCCGGGATGCCCCTTCGCGCCCCGGTGCCCGATCGCCCTGCCCGAGTGCGAGTTCACCGAGCCCGACCTCCTGCCGGTCGGCGACCAGCCGTCCCCGGAGGCACTGCGCGCCCGCCACGACGGCGAGTCCGTCCCCGAGGACCAAGGAGTCCGGGGAACCGGGGGGCACCGGTCCGCGTGCGTGCGGTCCGGAGAGATCGAGGAGAACGCGTGGACCGCGCGGGACATCTACCCGGTCCCCGAGATCCCCGAGACGCCCGCGTCCTCCGTGCGCCGGGAGGACCGGGCCGGGATGCTGCGGGTGGACGGCCTGATCAAGCACCATCCGCTCACCAAGGGCACCGTGTTCAAGCGCAGGGTGGGCACGGTCTACGCCGTGGACGGCGTCGACTTCGACATCAGGGAGGGGGAGACCCTCGCCCTGGTCGGCGAGTCCGGGTGCGGCAAGTCCTCGACCCTCATGGAGATCATGGGGCTCGAACGGCCGCAGGGCGGCACGGTCGAGGTCATGGGCCGGGACGTGGCCGGGCTGAACCGGGCCGATCGGTTCTCCCTGCGCAGGGACATGCAGATCGTGTTCCAGGACCCGATGAGCTCGCTCGACCCGCGCATGCCGGTCTTCGACATCATCGCCGAACCGCTGCGCACGCACGGCGTGTCCGCGGCCGAGGTCACCCGGCGGGTGTACGAGCTGATCGACCTGGTCGGCCTCAACACCGAGCACGTCACGCGGTTCCCCGCCGAGTTCTCCGGCGGTCAGCGCCAGCGCATCGGTATCGCCCGCGCGCTGGCCCTGGAGCCCAAGCTGCTGGTGCTGGACGAGCCCGTGTCCGCCCTGGACGTGTCCATCCAGGCGGGCGTGGTCAACCTCCTGGAGGAGCTCCAGGCCCGGCTCGGACTCGCGTACCTGTTCGTGGCGCACGACCTGTCCGTGGTGCGGCACATCGCCGACCGCGTCGCGGTCATGTACCTCGGCCGCATCGTGGAGATCGGCGACACGCACGCGATCTACACCCGGCCCGCACACCCCTACACCCAGGCGCTGCTGTCCGCCATCCCCATCCCCGACCCGGAGAAGGAGCGGACACGCACGCACATTGTCTTGGACGGTGACCTGCCCAGCCCCGCCAACCCACCGACGGGGTGCAGGTTCCGGACCAGGTGCCAGAAGTTCATCACTCTCTCCGACCCCGAACGGGAGCAGTGCATGACGGTCGAGCCGCAGATCCTCGCCACCGACGGCGTCGATCAGGGAGTCGCCTGCCACTTCGCGGAGGGAAGGCAGGCCCTCTGACGGCGGTCCGACCCGGCACCACGGCCAGCGCCACCCCGCGCGCTGGCCATCTCACCCCTGAGAGGAAGATCCCCATGCGAATCGGGAAGGTGCGCTACCTCGCCCCCGTCGCCGCCCTGGTGCTCGTCGCCAGCGCGTGCGGCGGTGGCGGTGAGGAGAACGACCCGGAGCAGGCCCAGGAGGAACTGGCGTCGCTGCCCGCGGTGGACCTCAACCCCGCCCCCCGCGAGGACCTACAGGACGGCGGCGACTTCGTCTGGGCCCTCACCAACTACGACGAGCAGCACAACATGGCGCACACCCAGGGCAACATGGCCAACGTGCGCCGTGTGGCCGGTTCCGTCATGCCGCGCGCGTTCCGCTGGGACGCCGAGGGCCTGCCCCAGCCGATCACCGACTACGTCCTGGACGCCCAGGTCAGCGAGGACGGCCTGGAGGTCTCCTACGAGCTGAACCCGGACGCGGTCTGGTCCGACGGTGAGCCGGTCACCTCGGCCGACTACGAGGCCCAGTACGTCACGATGTCGGGCGAGCGCGACGGCGACTTCGAGCTCGGCTCCACGCAGGGCTACGAGCTGGTCGACGAGTTCGTCGAGGGCGACGACGAGTACTCCTTCACCCTCGTCTACGCCGAGCCCTACGCCGAGTGGCCCTCCCTGTTCTCCCCGCTCTACCCCGCGGAGTACATGGAGGACGAGGAGCTCTTCGAGGAGGGCTACTTCAAGGACTACCCGGTCACCGCCGGCCCGTTCGGCGACGTGGAGTTCGACGACACCACCGAGCGCATCACCGTGCACCGGAACGACGACTGGTGGGGCGAGCCCGCCAAGCTCGACCGGATCATCTTCGACGCCATGGCCATCGACGGCACTCCGACCGCGTTCGACAACGACGAGATCGACGGGTTCTACCTCGGCTACGACGCCGCGGGCTACCAGCTGCTGCAGGAGAGCGAGGGCAACGGCGCCTACTTCACCCGCGCCGTCAACCACGGTCACCGCTTCGTCTCGGTGAACGCCGGGAGCCCGGACCTGCAGGACGTGCGCGTCCGCCAGGCCCTCGCCCTGGGGATCAACACCGAGACCCTCGCCGAGGCCGCGCTCGGCCCGATCAACTGGCCGATCACCGGCCAGGTCAACCGCCTGCTCCGCTCCACGCAGTACGGCTTCGAGGACAACGGCGGCGAGCTCGGCGGGTACGACACCGAGCGCGCGGGCGAACTGCTCGACGAGGCCGGGTGGACCCTGGCCGAGGGTGACGAGTTCCGCACCAACGAGGACGGCGACACCCTGACGCTGACCTGGGTGGCCTCCGACGACTTCACCCTGGCCCAGAACGAGGCCGACATCGGCCGCGAGATGCTCGCCGAGATCGGCGTCGAGGTCGACGTCCAGCAGGTTCCGGGCAACGCCCTGTTCTCCGAGTACGTCATCCCCGGCAACTACGAGCTGGCCACCTTCGTCTACGTCGGCTCCAACCCCTACGCCGGTGACTCCTCGGGCAACTACGGCGGCCCGGTGAGCGGTGAGGGCGAGGACGCGGAGTGGGGCAACAACCTCAGCTTCCACTCCACGCAGGAGATCAACGACAAGTTCGAGGAGCTCCAGGCCGAGACCGACCCGGACCGCTACGCCGAGATCGCCAACGAGATCGACGCCCTCGTCTGGGACGAGGTCCTGACCATCCCCATGTTCGAGCGTCCCGGCCTCTGGGTCATGGACGAGAACCTGCGCAACTGGGGCGAGTACGGTCTGATGTCCGACTACGTCTACGAGGACATCGGCTGGCTCCAGGAGTAGGAACCCCGACCCCCGCCCGGTGACGGGCGACCCGGGCGCCGGCCTCCGCGAGGGGGTCGGCGCCCGTCGCCGTTCCCGGTGCCGATCTGGGGCTCCACGTGTCAAGGGGGCCTCGGGTTGGGACTCGAAGGCGGGCTGTGACAGTCTCTTGACGTCCGAGAGACCCCCCGGTTCCGTTCGTTGGAAAGCCCTCGATGAGACTTCACCCCTTCGCCGCCGCGTGTGCGGCGACGCTGTTGTGCGCCGCGCTCGCCTCCTGCACGGGCGACGAGGAACCAGTCCGGGACGCGGCCGAGGCACCGGTCGGTGCGGCCGCCGAGCCGACCGCGGGCGGACCCGGGGCCGGTGACCCCGGATCCGACGAGGCGGACGAGTCCAGTTCCCCGGAGGAGACCGGCGAGGAGGAACCGGCCCGCCTCCCCGTGGGGTGGGCCGCCGAGTCCCTGGAGGCGGACGGGGACGAGCTGCCGGGTGTGACCGGAGGCGCCGACGGGGAGACGGTCACCGCCTCCTCCCCCGGCGAGCTGGCCGACCTGCTCGCCGAGGAGGAACCCCTGACCATCCAGGTGAGCGGGGAGATCGACCTCGACGGAGCGGTGGAGGTCGGTTCGGACAAGACCCTCGTGGGCGTCGACGGAGGCGCCGAGCTCACCGGCGGACGGCTGGTGGTCGACGGGGCCGCCAACGTCGTCCTGACCAACCTGCGGATGGCGACCGGCGGCACGGCCGTCGTGGTCCGCGGCGGGGCGCGTCACGTGTGGGTGGACGGCTCCACGTTCACCGGTGGCGGCGGTTCGGCCCTGGTGGCGGTCAGCGGCGGGGCCGACCACGTGACCCTGTCCTGGAACCACTTCCGCGACGCGGAGGCGGCGGTGGACATCGGTGGTGAGGACGAGGAGTCCGGGGCGCTGCGCGTGACCCTGCACCACAACTTCTTCGACCGGACCTCCGCCCGGAACCCGCGTGTGCGCAACGCCGAACACGTGCACGTGTTCAACAACTACTTTCGCTCCAACAGCGAGTACGGGGTGGACTCCGGCCTCGACGCGAACGTCCTGGTGGAGGGCAACTACTTCCAGGACACGGCACTGTCGGCCTCCGCCGGGGGAGAGGAACCCGGCAACCTGGTCACCCGGAACAACCTGCTCGTGGACTCGGCGCAGCCCGAGCTACGGGGTGAGGTCCCCGATCCCCCCTACGACTATGAGCCGGACGACACCGTGACCGTTCCCGACCTGGTCAGCATGGGGGCGGGCGTCAGTTGAACGAGAGGTACTCGTGCGTCTGGCCGATTCCGTCCTCCGACCGCAGGACGAGTCTTCGCGGGTACCCCTCCTCGTCGATCCACAGCCGGAACTCGGTTCCCTCCACGGAGGTGAGGGTGTTGCTCTCCGCGGCGGTGTCGTAGCCGCCCCGCAGGGCGGTGAAGGTCCCGGTGTACAGGTAGGTGTCGTGCGTGACGGTCTGCCCCGGGAGCTCCAGTTCCACCTGCTCCACGCCCGCGAACACGAGGTCGGTGGAGGTGGCCAGGATCTCCTCCAGGTGGACCGAGGCGAACGCGCTGGAACCCAGGTAGCGGTCGGCCTCGTCGGGGTGGTCCAGGGTGACCAGTCTGGACGCCCCGACGTCGGCCTTCATCAGCAGCTGTCCTGTGCTCATCTGGTAGCGCTCCACCGTCGCGCCGGTGACCGTTCGGAAGACGTGTTCGAACGTCGGATCCTGCTCCACGTCGTAGATCACCCGTCCCTCACCCAACAGGTCCTCCACCGGTATCCCGGTGTCGGCCGCGGAACCGGGAGGGGACGTGGTGAACGTGTCGCCGCCCTGCTCCCCGGCGCCCTCCCCGGGCGTGTCGGAGAGCTCGCCCGAGACGTCGTTCCCGTGCACGGAGAAGACGATCCGGAAGGCGGTGGCATCGCCCACGATGTCGGTCGCCACACGGATGAAGGCGCGGGCGTCATCGGGGGACACGCCGTCGACCGACGGAGCCGTCGCCACCGCGGCGGGGTCGGTGCCGTCGGCGAGGTCCCGGGAGGGGGAGTCGTTCCCCACGGTGAGCTTGGTGACCACCCATCCGGTCGAGACCACCACGAGACAGACCAGGACCACGGCCAGCGACACCCACCAGTTGGGGCGTGTTCCGACGGGGGCCTGGTTCTGCACGTCCTCGGCGGGTGAGGTGTCCGGTATCGACATCGACACGGGCTCGGCCTCGTTTCTGCGGTTCGATGAACGGCCGGTGCGGCCGCGGGGGGTTTGTTGCGGACCGTTGTCGCCTGACTCCGGGGTCGTGAGTGCGTGGAGTGTGACGTGGTGACTCACTGTTCTGTTCGATGGTGGCACGGAAGCGGGGGCCCGCCGCCGCCACGAATCGAAACGCTCGGTGATCGGGTGGTGCCCCGACAGGGGTCCTGAGACACCGAAGATACGGGTCCACGCACGTTCTTGTGGCGTTTCCGCGCACCTACCCGGGGCCAGTGCACTCCGCTGTGGGAGGAAGGTCGCTCTCAGTGCCGGGGTTCTGTCCGATTGTGGCCGGGTCGCGGGCCGGTCGATCGGGCATTTCTGGCGAAGGGTTCATGTCCGGCCAGGAGTGGAGGCACGCGTGCGGTGACGGTCGGGCCAAGGTGTCCGGTGTCGGGGTTCGGGTGCGCCGGGTCGGCCTCCTTCGGACAGGTGCGGGGCGTGGGGGCTGGTCGAGAGCACGCTCCAGCCCCCGTCGCGCATGATCGTGTACCGCCGCTCGCCCCTGATCAGGGCTCCACGCCCGGAGCGGTACTCCGCGCCGTCGCATCCAGCACCACCCGGAACCCCGGCCGGTCCAGGGCGGTGTGGAGCCCTCCCCCGACCCTGGGGACCGGGCACCGGGGTGTGGCGGTGGGCGCGCGGGCCAGGGACGGGAGGGCCCGGAGAGGGTCCTTGCGCGGCGGCGCAGGCGGTGCGCCCGGGTGCGGTGACCGGCACCGACTCCACCGGCGCCCGTTCGGTGTCCGGGACCCGCTCCCGGTGCGCGGTCACGGCCTGGCGGCAGACCCCCCTCACCCCCTTCGGGACGGCCGCGTGGAGGCGGGACCCGGTGACCCGGGCATCGCGCGGACCGGTGTTGATCCCCCACCCGTGGGCGGAGGTGACGTTCCAGGCGGCCGCCGTGGCGAAGATCAGCGCGAGGATCGGGCGCAGGGCGCGCGACAACAGGGGACGGTCGGGGACAGCGCGGTCGCTTTCGGTCATACATCCAGGTTCGACGGTGCGGCCGAGTGCCACAAGACCCGGCCCGAACCTGTGGACAGAGCGCGGTTCAGAGCATGCGGCCGGGGCCCGCAGCCAGGTGGATGTGGTCGACGTGGTCCTGGGTGTTGTTCCCCGTGTCCTGGTGGAAGCGCCTGACCTGCTCCCACGGGCCCACGGGGTCCCGGGAGGCGTTCCAGATGTGGTGGTCGTAGATGAGGCCCTTGACCCCGAGCTGCTGGGCGTTCTGGATCACCCAGTTGACCACCGTCAGGGCCGTGGCGTGCATCTCGGCGGTGGGCCGGGCGCCGAGCCCGGCCATCATGTAGTCGACCGCCATACCCTGGCCGTGGTCGCTGCCGGGTTCGTTGCGCCATCCCCCGGCCGTCAGGTAGAAGCCGCCGAACTCCTCTTGCAGTGTCTGGTGCACCGAGCACATGGTCGGGTCCAGCTCCCCGAGAGAGGGGCAGTCCACGATGGTGCCTCCCGCGTACGTGAGTGTGGCGTCGAACCTGTACTGCCCCTCCTGGTCGATGAGGTGCACGTCGATCAGCGCCCTGGCCGCGTCGAGGCCGTCGATGTCGTCCCCTCCGCACGAGACGCGGCCGTCGCTCCGGGAGCACTCGTAGGGCGGCTCGACGATGGCGATGGCGGAGGCGTTGCCGACGGTCGTCTCGGTCTCCTCCTCCGAACCGTCGCACACCACGTCGTTCCACGCCCGCGAGGCGTCCTCCTCCAGCTCCCGCTGGCAGAGGGCGCCGCGCACCTCCACCCGGATGATGTTGCCGCTGCGCCCCATGGCGTTGTCACTCGCCCGGATGTCGGTGAGCACCGCCCCGTTGGCGCGCGCGTACTCGTCGGCCCGCGCCTCGGCGACCTCCTCGTCGAACCACGGCAGGGGGTACTCCCCGGCCAGGAGCTCCTCGGCGGCCCTGTCCTGGAGGGCGCTGGCCGCCGCGAGCGCCGCCGCGTCCGCCGCGGTCTGCGTCTGGGACCGCATGTCGTTGGCGGCGCCGACCCGCACGAAGAGCACGGTGAGGGAGAGCAGGGCGAGTGTGAGGCCGAAGACCAGCAGGATGTTGGCCTGGCCGCGGTCGTCGCGGCCCTGGAGGTGGCGGTGGGGGCGCGCTGGGGGCGCCGCGCTGGGGGAGGTCCGTCGCAGTCCCATGACTGACTTCCGTGGGGGAGGGGTCCCGCCCCGCGGGCGCGGGGAGACCGGGGCGGTTCGGTCGCGGAGGGGCCTTCGGGGGTCGGCCGTCCTCCCGCGTAGCTTATCCACCCCGGTCCGTGATCGGTAGGGGGTTGTGGACGAGCGGGGAGGGCGCGGACGCCGGAAGCCCGCGGGGCGGTCAGCGCAGGCGGCGGTTGACCGCCTCCACCACGTGCACGTCGGCCACGGTCACCCTGAGGTCCCCGCCGCTCTGCGGTCCCACGGTCACCGAACGGACGAACGGCCCGCGGCTCCAGCGGCGGCTGGTCCGCTGCGGAACCGATCGTGCCCCCACCCGTCCCAGAGCCCCCGCCGGGCCCATGAGCAACCGCAGCTGCCACACGACCCTGAGTACGGAGCCGGCGCCGTACTCAGCGCGGTCCAGCAGCGGCAGGGTACCGACCAGGCGTCCTCCGGACGACGCGGTCACCTCGTGCAGCGGGAACCGCTGTCCCGCGTCGCTGCCCCGCACCACCTCCACCGCGCACTCCACACCCTCCGGCGGAGTCGTGTCCAGACGGACGTCGAACCACAGCCGGTCCCGGCGCCGCCCCACGGGCCGCACACGGACCTCGTCCACGCCCAGTCTCGGCGCGGCGGGTGACGTCCTCAGTCCCAGACGGTCGTTGACCGTGTAGTAGGGGCGCACCCGCGAGCCGTACCCCCGGTGCGCCGTCACCTGGTGCGCCGGGTACTCGATGATCCCCCGGTACCCCGTCACACCGGAGAGGTGGCGCCCCACCGTGTACTCCGACCCGTCGGACGCCACCAGGCGCAGCTCCCACCTCTCCGCCTCGCCGTGCCGTCCCCGGACCACGGCCTCCGGGTCGACGACCCCGGTGAACCGTCCGCTGGCCGCCACCGGTGCGGAGAACTCCCGTACGGTCCTGGGCGCCGTACGGACACGCACCGCGAGCCGGGCCCGCGCGTCCGCACCCGTGTGCCCCAGGACCCTCCCCTGGACGGTGATCAGGCCGTCGGCGACCTCCACGTGCTCCACCTCGGCGTGCCGCTCCGAGCGGCGCACGTGGAGGACGAGCCGTCCCTTCCGCGACCGGTCCGGAAGGACGAGCGAGAGGCGTTCCACGCGGTCGGCGGACAGGGGGTACCCCTCCTGGCGGATCTCCACGTCCAGGATCGGCGACCTCGCGCCCCCGTCCACGCGCAGGACGTCCCACGTGTGTGCCGACAGGTGGTCGGCCTCGGGATCCACCACCACCCTCCCGTCCTCGTCGGGCGCCAGCGTCACGCGTTCGTCCTCCCGCTCCAGTACGAGCTGGTCCGGCGGGTGCGTGAACGACAGCACCGCCAGACCGTCCGAGGCGCGGGCGTGTACGCGGCACGGTGCGGGGGGCGCGGGGCGGGAGGCGGGTACGAGCGATGCGGCGGACAGCCGCTCCCCGGTCAGCTGGGCGAACAGGCGCTCGTGTTCGCGCACCACGCTGGCCGGATCGAAGCGTGCGGAGTCGGCCAGGGCCGCCCGCGACATCCGGTGCCGCAGTCCGCCGTCGGCCATGAGCTCCTCCAGGCCGTGTGCGATGCCCTGCACGGACCTGTTCGGCACCAGGATCCCGTCCTCCCCGTGGCGGATGATGGCCGCGGGGCCGTGCGGACAGTCGGTGCTCACGACCGGCAGTCCGGACCGCATCGCCTCCACGATCGTCATACCGAAGGGTTCCTCGCTGGAGGTGATCGCCGCGAACGCCCCCTGGGACCACGCCTCCTCGACCCTCGGGTGCGGACCCATCAGCCACACCCGGTCCTGCAACCCCAGGGAACCGACCAGACGGGCCAGGGTGTCGCGCAGGCCGCCGCGACCGTAGATGCGCAGCGTCCAGTCGGGGAACTCGTCGCACACCATCGAGAAGGCCTGCACGAGCAGGTCGTGCCGCTTACTGGGGGCCAGTCGGCCGGCGGCGACGATCGTGCGTGAGCCGTGGCCGTCGGCGGTGAAGCGCGGTGCGGGGACCGCGTTCGGGATGGACAGGACCCGCACCCCGGGGAGCGGCATGCGGTCGGTGTAGGTCCGCGCGTCCGCCTCGGTCACGGTCACGAAGGCGTCCAGGTGCGGGTACTCCAGTTCCATGACCCTGAGCAGGGGGAGGGAGTGCTGATCGTAGGTGAGGTGCTCCTGACCGACCTTGGCCAGCCGGGAGGGCGCCGCACGGGCGATCGCGACGTTCAGGCCGGGTCGGGTGCCCACGACGACATCGGCGTCGGTGGTGGCGAGGTACTCCTCGATCCGGTCGTCGGTCAGCCGGCTGTGCGCGGACCCCCGGGTGTCCTCCGGGGGGAACAGCAGCGGCGGCAGCCCGGCCCGCTCCGATCCCTCGTACAGGGGGCGACCACCGATCCCGGTGGTGCCGGAGTGCTGGCGGACGTCGACCAGCGGCCGCAGACGCACCTGCGCCGGGACCGGCAGAACGGGCTCGGCGCGGTGCCGGAAGACCGAGACGATCTCGACCTCGTGCCGTGCGGAGAGCGCCGCCGCCTGGTTGGCCACCGTGCGGACCGTCCCGCCGATGCCGTACATGTCGTTGATCAGATAGGCGATCTTCACCGCTTCCCCCGAGATCTCCCTGGCCAGTGGGTCGCCAGAGGATCAGATTATGGGGGTGATTGTTGTGAAATAAGTGATATAAGAGGAAATTGAGAAAGGTTTGCCCGGTTCTGTGAGGCCTTTGCGGGCCATTCACGCCGCTCTCAACAAAGCGATGGAAAAGCGTGGCGCTGGACACGCGGGAGCCGGCGGTCGCCGCTGCGGACGGACGTGGGGGGCGGGGCGCCGGGTCAGTACGAGCGGGTCCCCTGCCACTGGCTCCACGCGACACAGGGGGTTCCATGGGTGTCGGCGATGTAGCCGACGCCCCACGAGATCTGGGCGGACGCGCTCTCGGTGAAGCCGGACGGCATCGCGCCGTGCTCCTCGGCTCGGAAGCCGGGGATGCCGACCGCACCGGTCTCGGAGTCGATGAGGGTGTGGTCCCAGCCGGAGATGTTGGACCACAGGCTGTCCAGGCACTCCCACTCCTGGTCGGTCCAACCGCGATCCCGGGCCTGGCTCATCCCGATCGCCTGGTTGTCGGAGGTGTTGGGGGAGTCGCCGTTCCACTCGTAGGCGCCCGGTTCCTCGGGGCGGTCGGCCTCCACCCAGGTCTCGTCCCCGCAGCCGGGTCCCTCGACGAGGCACACCATCTGCCGTACACCCTCGTTGAACGTCCTGCTCAGTTCCAGTTGGTAGACCGCGAGCATGATCGCCGCGACGAGCAGGGTGACAGCCGCCAACTCGGTGAACGCGGCCCCCCGGTCACGGTCCGGCGCGTGCGGGGGGCGCACCCAACCGACGGCGGCCCGAAGGCGGTTCCGCACGCGCGGCGGGCCGCTGCGGTCACCGGAGCGCCTGGGCGGGCCGGTGGGGGAGGGCCGTCGGGTGTCCCCGAGAGAGGGGCCGTGGGGGGTGGGCAACGCCGCCTCCAGTCGTGGGGTGGGAGCCGGGAGAGGAGGTAGGGGGAGGGGATCAGGATATGGGAACGTCCTCGATCGGATCGAAGCCGGGGATCTCGACGTTGACCGAGTCAACGTCACCGGGGACCGAGAAGAGCGACCAGTAGGCGACCTGTTCGTTGGGTCTGATCCGTCGTCTGAAGTCATTCGAGGTTTTTCCGGAACAAACACATGCGCCAGATCCATCCATCACCGGATGGAAGCGGTTTGGTGTGTTTGAATCCACGATGGTGACTCCGGAAAAGTATGGTCCGGAGTAGCTGTAAGAATATGCGCCGAGCCATGTGATGGAGACGTTTTCGCCCCCGGAGTTTTGTATGCTCCAGGTAACGGAAAGGAGATTTCCTGATTCGTTCCGCTCTGCTTGGTGAACCTGTGCATTGAGGCCGCTCGACAGGTTTACATTTCCAGTAGAGCTCCCCAGGGTGTTGAGGTCGGCGGCTGTAGTCGGTGATGACGAAGCGCTTGTGCCGCCTGGTGCGATGGCGAGGAGTGTGATGGCCAGAGTGAGCAGACCCGCCCAACGAGTCGATTTTCTCATCACTGCCTTCTTTATTTCTCGAAAGTAATGGTCACGCGCCGGTTTCTCTCCCGGCCTTCCTCGGTTGAGTTGTCCGCGATGGGGTTGGTGGATCCATATCCGTTGACCTCAAATTCGATTCCATCTCGGTCTACCAGGCCGGAGAGGACGGATTCAACTGACTGGGCTCGGTCGAGCGAAAGCGCTTCATTCAAGGATGCGTTGCCGGTGTTGTCGGCGTGGCCTTCAACGCTTACGACTGTGGAACTGGCGTCGCTGATCTCGATAGCGACCTGTTCGATGATCTCCTGGGAATCCGGGCTGAGTTCTGCACTGTTCGTTTCAAAAAGTACATCAGAGGAAAGAAGGATGCTGACTTCCTCGTTGTTCTCCGTGCGGCCTGTCTGGTTCTCAGTATTATCGGAGATCATGGTGAGATCCAGGATCACGGGTTCCGAGAGGTCTCCGTTTTCAAGAGATTCCGATGACTCGCTGATGGAGACATCGAAAATCGGAGGAGTGAGCGGAGTGATCACGGTCATGCTCTCAAGGGACTCTGGGGGGTTTGGAAACGTTACCCACAGGTTCTCTGTTTCCCCGCTGGGGATGGCTCCATTCAACGCCTGGCAAAAGCATGACCCGTCGCTCTGGTCGTAGCTGAGGTAGCGATGCTGGTTGTCCGCGTCGATGAGGGTTACGGCGCTTGCTGTGTAGGTGTCGCCCTCCTCTCCGAGTCCATCGCGAAGGCGGTATTGTTCGGTGGAGTTGTTGGTTATCGCGACCTGGAGTCTGAGAATTTCGTTCTGCAGTCTTTCTAGTGAAATGATATCAACTTGTAGGTCGCTCCCGAGTTCCGTGGAGGATACTATGGAGCTTGCTACAGGATCGCTTTCCTCTGGCCTCCCCTCTGGGGGAATTTCAGGTACTGGAAGACTGGTTTCTGGCTCGTCCTGCCCCTGTGGTGACTCCCCATCGGGGGCGACGACACAACTCGAAGTGAGAAGTGTAATTAAGGCGACTGATGTTCCCAAAAAAAGGGACCTCTGAACCCCTTTTGTGGAAGAAATTCTCGGATGAGAAGTCAAGATCTTATAGCCTTTTCTGGCGACCTTTTTCAGGAATTGGTGGATCTCAGTTGCCAGCAGGGGTGGTGGGGGCGGGAGCCACTGGACCCTGGGGGCCTTCGAGAACGTCGTCGACCGCGCTTCCAATAGCTCCGCTGATGCTTTCTACGAGCCCGAGTTGGAAGATTGCGAAGGCGATCGCCGCGACGAGGATGATGATGGCGGCGTACTCGACCATTCCGGCACCCCTGTCATCCCTCCCCGGGGAGGGGACTGCTCGTGTGCTCAGGAAAACCCAGAGCTTGGTCAGGCTGCTCATGGAGGTGGCTCCTTGGGGGAGAGGGTCTTGTGCACCACGTCATCGTGGTCTCTTGCGGCGGAACGACGAATCACTCGGGGACGTCCGGAGCGCGTGTGCTGGGGACGCACATTCACCCGGTCCCACTATCCGACACGTGACCGCGCCCGGGCGCTCCCGGTGGCCGGATGTGGCCACGTGCGTTCATGGTTCCCCCGCTCGTGCACGGGCACACGCCATCCACAGGCCGGGTGTCCACCTGCTGGTACACCGATGAGCGTACGGGGCTCGGCCACGTTCCTACCACTCGGTGTCACGATGAGTACTCGACGGGTGACCCATGATCGCACGGGCTTTCTCCGAGCGCCATGGGTGGGACCGGCCAACCACCCCACCAGCGCACCCGATCCGTCCATGGTGTTGGATGTCCTGGTTGGTCGGCCCCGTCCTCACCAGGCGGACCGGCCTCGGGTGAGGAGGGCCGTGACGTGACCGATGGTGCTGTTCTTTCCCTGATCGTGGCCGTCGCCGTCTCCGCGGGCCTGGTCGTCGGAGGGTTCCCCCTCGTGACCGTGCTCCGCAGCCGCGCCGCGATCAGGTCGGCGGCCGGGAGGAATCCCGGTCCCGGGACACCGCCGAACCCGGACGAACTCACCCCCGACGAGCTCGGTTTCCTCTTCGGAGGCGCGGTCCGGGCCGCGGAGGTCGCGGTCACGGACGCCTTTCTCAGCGGGCGCGTGCGCCAGCAGTCCGCGGGCGGATTCTTCACCCTCGTCGGTCCCCGGCGGAACTACCTCAGTGAGAAGGACCCGCTCCGGAACGCCATCGTCGGGGCGTTCCAGGACCGGGTGGGCGTCAGCGCGCGCGAGATGGTCCGCCGTGTGGTCATCGGTCGCGGCGTCGACGGCCTCCGGGAGGACCTCGCCCGACGCGGCCTCGTCGTGGACTCCCCCGAGATCCGGGAACTCCTGGCTCGCAGGAGGCAAAGGTCGGGTACCGCCAACGTGGTCATCGGTCTCGCCCTCACCCTCGCCGTCGTCCTGCTGCTCTTCGGCTCCGCCACCACGCTCGGTTGGACCTGGTTGGCGGCCGTCGGCTGCATGGCCGCCGTCGTCGGTGCGGTCGTCGTCCGGCTGGTCCTCGCCGCGACCGGTGGGGTCAGCCCCTCGATCAGGACCCCGCACGGCGACCGTGTCGCGGCGGAGGCCGTCCGCCGGTACGCGGCCTCGGACGCGATGAGCCGGGACCGGGCGCTGCGCCACACCGCCGTCACCGGTTTCCGCTCCCTGCGGGCGAACGCCTCCTCCCCGGGCCGTGCCCCGATCAGCGCGACGGGGCCCCGGGGCGACCGCCCCTCCTCCGGTAGCGGTCCTTTGGACCCGGCCGAACCCACGTCCCCGGAGTCCTACGATCTCGGCAACCTGTGCTGGTTCGCGGAGCTGTGCCAGGGGTCGTCGGACCCGGCCGCAGGTTCCTCGGGCTCCGGTGGCGGTTGGGGCGGCGGAATCGACGCGGGGACCGGCGGTTCCGGAGGCGACGGTGGCGGCTGGTTCGGCGGCGGTTTCGGCGGTGACAGCTCAGGCGGGGGCGGTGACGGCGGCGGGGGAGGAGGGGGTGACTGACCCGGCCCCGCTGAGCGGACCGGCCGCCGGGCCCTCCCACCAACCGTGAGCCCCCCTCCGCTCAGGTCAGCTCGACACCCGGCCCCTCCAGGTCGAACATGTCCGCCAGCGCCTCGTACGACCGCAGCCGCGCCTTCCGGTCGTAGATCATCGTCGACACCATCAGCTCGTCCACACCGGTGTCGGCGACGAACTGCTCCAGCCCCGCGCGCACCGTCTCCGGCGATCCCACGAACGAGTACCGCAGCGTCGCGTCCACGCGCTCCTTCTCACCCGGTCGCCAGAGGGTGTCCAGGCTCTCCACCGGGGGCCGGAGCAGACCGCGGTCGCCTCGCACGATGCCGAGGAACTGCTGCTGCATCGAGGTGAACAGGCGCCGGGCCTCGGCGTCGGTGTCGGCGATGACCACGTTCACCCCCGCCATCGCATGCGGCTCGCTCGCCTGCGCGGACGGGCGGAACTCCGTCCGGTAGGCCTTGAGCGCCTCGTACAGGGCCTCCGGGGCGAAGTGCGACGCGAACGCGTAGGGAAGGCCGAGCTGCGCGGCGAGCTGGGCGCCGAAGAGGCTGGAGCCCAGGATCCACAACGGCACGCGCAGTCCCTCGCCCGGGACCGCGCGGACGGGCTGGCCCGGCTCGGCCGGTTCGAAGTAGGCGCGCAGCTCCTGGACGTCGCTGGGGAAGGTGGAGGAGGCGCTCCGGTCGCGGCGCAGGGCGCGCATGGTGCGGGGGTCGGTGCCGGGTGCCCGCCCCAGCCCCAGGTCGATCCGTCCCGGGTAGAGGGACTCCAGCGTGCCGAACTGTTCGGCGATCACCAGGGGGGAGTGGTTGGGCAGCATGACCCCGCCCGCGCCGACCCGGATCGTGGACGTGCCCTCGGCGATGAACCCCAGCGCGACCGAGGTGGCCGCGCTGGCGATGGCCCGCATATTGTGGTGTTCGGAGAGCCAGAAACGGGTGTAGCCCCAGGTCTCCAGGTTCTGTGCGAGTTCTCGGGCGGAGCGGAGGGAGTCCCCGGGGTCGGACCCCTCGATGATCGTGGCGTGGTCGAGCACGGACAGCGCGACTCTGGACATGGTGGCCCTCTTCCCCCAGCAAACGAACGGTTCCGGCGGTGGGCGCCCGTCGCCGGAGGGTCCGGTGCCGGCGGGCGTGCACGTTCGATGTTCGACGAACATCGAATATCGAAGCTACACTCATCCCAGACCATGTTCCAAATCCCGTCCGGCCTGCGCCGGGCCCCTACGAGGAGGTGTGCCTTGTCCCCCAGGGAGCACACGCATCCCGCAGTCGAGGACGTGGAGCTGGTCGCGGTCCTGTCGGCGCTCGCGGAACCGACCCGCCTGCGGATCGTGCGGATGCTCGCCGCCTTGGAGGGCGAGCGGGCGTGGAAGGACATCGACCTCCCGATCGCCCAGTCGACGCTGAGCCACCACCTGAAGATCCTGCGCAACGCCGGTCTCGTGCAGAACCGCACCGAGGGCACGCGGTGCTTCGTCTCGCTGCGGGACGAGGAGCTGGAGGACCGTTTTCCGGGTTTGCTGGAGTGCGTCCTGGCGTGCCGTGACATCGGAGCCGATGTGGGCGAGGACGGCTGGTGATCCCGGGTCACGGGACGCCGACCCTGCCCGGGGCGGTGGATATCAAGCACCGTGACGGGCGTCAAACGGGTTCCGGCCCCCATGCGGAACGGGGTCCCACCAGGTCACCGCTTTCGGTGGACGAGCCCGCCGGGTCTGATCCCGTCCGATAACCGCGTTCGCGCAGGGACTGTGGCCGACATTGGCCAAGAACGAGCGTGATCCGTAATCGCTTGGTCCCCCATGGTAGCTTCGCCGAGATTTGTGCGGTTGTGAGATGGGGGTGCCGTCGTTCCTCCGGTTCCGTCCGTCTCCGTCGCCGCCGACGTGACACGTGAACATCTCCCACCCCCCAAGGACGTGAACGTGAGCCTCACCGGATCCCTCGTGCCCCGGTTGGCCGTGCTGGTCGCGGTGGCCGTCGCCGCTCCGCTGCTGACCGCCGCCCCCGCCGGGGCACGGACAGCCGCCACGGCACCGGTCACCGCACCCCCGCCGGTCTCCGCGGCGCCATCGGCCACCGCCCCGGACACCCGTCCCACCGTGCAGCCGCCGCTCGCGGCCCCCTCCGCCGAATCCGTCGACGCGCTCGACGGCGTGGACCTGTCCTCGTCGGACGTGTCCGTCCAGGAGGTCGAGATCCTCGTCACCAACGACAACGAACTCCTGGAGGTGGGCGAGGGCGGCGACGTCGAGAGCGTCGACGCCTACCTGGAGGAGACCTACGGCGGAGCCGACTTCTCGACGGCGGACGTCGAGCGCCTCTACCTGACCCACGGCGTGCTCAGGATCATCACGGTCGCCTGCCGGAGCGCCCTGGTCGAGTACCAGAAGTCCAGCGGCTCCCGCATCACCGTCAAGTTCCAGGTCCAGTACTCCGACCTCAGCGTCGAACCGATCTCCTCACTGCGGTCCGTCTCCGCGGGGCAGACCTCGAGCCACAACTTCAGCCTCACCCGGGGCTTGCGCGTGCGCGGGCTCATGCACGTCAGCTTCCAGGGCGTGTTCGTGACGCCGTACGCCTACTGCTGGACCTGATGTCCGCGCTCCCAGGCGCCCGTCGTCTGGGAGCCGCCGTTTCCCTCCCACCGCTCCCGTCGCACGAGGGCACCCGTGTCATCGAACCCGTCCACCGCCACCAGGCGTCCGTCGGCCCTCCACCGACGCCACGTCCCGACCCGAACCCCTCCGCACACGTGCTCCTCGGAGCGGATCAGGCCGTTGGGGAACCAGGTGAAACGCGCGCCCTCCACGGCTCCGCCCGCGTAGCAGTCGAGCGCGGTGACCAGCCCCGAAGCGTCGGCCGTGTACGCCTCGCCGGTGAAGGGGGCGCCTTCGGAGAGCATCCCTCCCGGACCCCTCACCAGGTGCTCCGCCCGTACCCGCGCCACCCCGCTGGCGGGCTCGGTGGCGAAGGAGTCCTTCACGAGTGCGCCGCGGTCGTCCCACGCGCGACTCGTGGTGAGGTGGCCGACGTGGGTCCAGACCTCCTCCAGGGAGATCCGCCCGCCGGGGTGCCACTCCCGCCACAGACCGATCACCCCCAGGTGGCGGTCGCACTCGCCCTGGGCTCGCGGGGTGCCGTCCGGGTACCACTCCAGCCACGGGCCGTGCTCGACCCCGTCGAGGTAGGCCACCGACTCCTCCAGGCGGCCGTCCATGGTCCTGCTGACCGACACACCGGTGAAGGGCACGCCCCCGTGGGTCACGGTTCCGTACGCGTCCACGCCGGTCTCGTGCGAGCCGACTCTCCTCACAGGGCTCCTCTCGCGGTGGGGCGTAACCGGCACGGCGGTTCCCGCCCGCGCGCTGGCGGGCCGTCCGGCACGGCCGTCGCGCTCCGGTGACCCTTCGTATTATCCGGAGTCCGGGACGGGCGGCGGGGCCGTTCCCCGATCCCGCCCCCGCCGCCCGGCGTGAGACGTGTCACGCTGCGTGTCCGCGTCGGAGCCGCCGCCCCGCCCTTCCCGGAAGCGGAGCCCCGTGGTGACGCGGCTTCGGTACCCGGTGCCGGTACACGACGTTCTGTTCACTCTGTGCTCGCCATGGCGTCACGGCGTATAGGCTGCCCCGGGCGTTCGCCGTGACCATGTCGCTCCGCCGTGCGATCGCCGCCTCCCCACGAGGCCCCGGGCCGAGGTTTGTGCCGCTCCACGCAGCCGCGTCGGACCCCCGAGGAGCCACCGCGGTATCCGTCGCCATGAGAGGTAGAGATGTCCCCTGACACCATTGGCCTCGCGCTCCTCCTGCTGGGGGTGTTGCTGCTGGTCTCGAAGCTCGTCCGGGTCAAGTGGAAGCTGACGCAGCGGCTCTATCTCCCCGGGGCGATCATCGGGGGCGGGATCGCCCTGCTGCTCGGGCCGGATGTCTTCGGGCGGCTCATGGGGCTGCTCGCCGACCGGGGTGTGGCGGTCGGTTTCGCCGAGCGCGCGGCCGAGGGAGGACTGTTCGGCGCCGACGTGATGGCGGTGTGGTCGTCCCTGCCCGGACTGCTGATCTCCGTGGTGTTCGCCGGTCTCTTCCTGGGCAAACGGCTGCCCCGTCTGCGTGAGGCCGCCAGCCTCGCCGGTCCCAACCTCGCCTTCGGCGTCACCGTCGCCAGCGGCCAGTACGTCATCGGTATCGCGCTCGCGCTGCTGGTCCTCGTGCCGTTCCTGGACGTGCCCGCGATCTCCGGAGCGCTCATCGAGATCGGTTTCCTCGGTGGGCACGGCACCGCCGCGGGGCTCGGCGGCACCTTCGCGGAGGTCGGCTGGGCCGAGGGTCAGGACCTCGCCCTGGGGATGGCCACGGTCGGTCTCCTGTCCGGGATCATCGTCGGGATCATCCTCATCAACTGGGGAGCCCGGCGCGGTAAGACCACCGTGATCAGCTCAGACGCGAAGGGGACCGACAACGAGCAGGCCGGGCTGGTCGAGCGGGACAAGCGCTCACCGGGATCGACCATGACGATCCACCCCTCCTCCATGGACCCCCTCACCCTGCACTTCGGCCTCGTCGCCCTCGCCGTTCTCATCGGTCAACTGCTGCTCATGGGGCTCCGGGCACTGGAGCAGGCGCTGTGGGCGGACCACATCGAGATCATGGCCTACGTTCCGCTGTTCCCGATGGCGATGATCGGCGGCATCCTGCTCCAACTGCTCATCGACCGGTTCGACCGCGACGAGGTCGTCGACCACAAGACGGTCGAGCGCATCCAGGGCCTGTCCCTCGACATGCTCATCATCGCGGCCATGGCCACGCTGTCCCTGAGCGCCATCGCGGAGAACTTCGCCGCGTTCGCCACGCTCACGGTGGCCGGTCTGCTGTGGTGCCTGTTCGCGTTCCTGGTCCTGGCACCCCGCATGATGCCCAGCCACTGGTTCGAGCGGGGCATCGGCGAGTTCGGCCAGTCCCTGGGCGTCACCGCGACCGGTCTGGTGCTCATGCGCGTCGTCGACCCGGAGATGCGCACCCCCGCCTACCCGGCCTTCGGTTACAAGCAGCTGATCTTCGAGCCGTTCTTCGGCGGCGGACTGATCACCGCGGCGGCGATCCCGCTCATCGTCAGCCCCCAGGTGGGACCGGTGGGCATGCTGGTCTTCATGGCCGTCGTCATGCTCGCCAGCCTCTACACCGGTCTGGTCGTCCTCCGGCGGCGGTACCGGAAGGCGGCCCAGGGCCAGGAGCGCGCCGTCGAGCCGGTCTCCTGACCCCACCCTCCTTCGACACCACGGGTGCGGCGTCCTCGAAGGGCGCCGCACCCGCCCGCGGTCACTGGCTGGGGGTGTGCCCCGTCCGGGCGTAGGCGAGGCGGCGCAGCAGCACCTCGGCGGGGCCCTTCCCGCCCGACCGTTGCTGGGCCACCGCCAGGGCCACGGTACCGAGCCACGTGCCGACGGCCACCACCGCGGCTCCGGTGTATCCCAGCGTCGCGCCCAGACCCAGGCAGTAGGGCGCGAACACCAGCGTGAACGCCACCGACTGGAGCAGGTAGCAGGTGAGCGACCGCTGACCGACGGCCGCCACCGCGCCCACCACCGGGCCGTGGCGCTCCCCGATCCGCCACGCCACCAGGGCGATCACGGACACCCACCCCAGCCCTCCGGCCCAACCGGCGACGTCGTGGACCACGGCGAACGTTCCCCCGACGAGCGGCGATGGGACGGGTGCCAGATGGGCGGTCACCAGGGCGTTCGGGAGTCCCGCGAGCACCGCGATCCCGAGTCCGGCCACCGCGGTGCGGGTCAGCGCGCGCAGGTGCGCACCGGGATCCTCCAGCACACGGTGCCGCGCCGCCCACATACCGACCAGGATCATCGGCAGGGCGACCAGCAGCATGGTGACGGGGGTGTAGAGCAGCCACTCCTGGATCCGTTCGAGGACGGCGAGCCGGAAGGAGTCCTGTGTCAGGGACGGCGGCGCGATCGACGTCTCCTCTCCGCCCGACGCCAACAGCACGGTCAACCCCGTGGTCACCGCGGTCGTGAGGACGGCGACGAGCCCGGCGGTCCACAGGAGGACCGGGCTCCTCAGCCGGAGCATTCCGACGAAGAGCAGGGCGGCCAATCCGTAGGCGCCGACGATGTCCACCGGCAGGAACAGGGCGGCGTGTACGAACCCGATCGCCAGCATCACCCAGCCGCGCCGCCGCAGCAGGATCCGCGCGTGGACCCATCCGCCCCCGCCGTCTCGGACCCGGCCCAGGATCCGCGTCATGCCGTAGCCGAACACGAACGCGAACAGGGGGATCGCGCGGCCGTTGACCAGCGTGCCCTGCACGAGAGCCACCGCCTGGTCGGCGGCCGAACGCACCGGTTCGGGGCCGGTGAGGAAGAACTGGGCGTTGGCCAGCGCGATGAACAGCAGCATGAACCCGCGGGCGAGGTCGGGGGCGAGTACCCGGGGCGGCGCGGAGGCCGTCCGGAGGTCCGGAGGGGTGCGGTCCATGGCGTCGTCCTTCCGATCGAACAGTTCCCGGGGAACGTTACGGAGCGGAGCGACGGCGTCCCATACGGCTGGTGACCCGGTTTCCACTACGGCTGGCCCCACCTCGGCGCTTCGTGTAGGATTCCCGCCGTGTCGCGTGCCCCCGGCCAAGAGAAGTGGGCCGGCCGGGCGGTATGGAGGCACCTTGAGTTCCGGGGAGCCAGCCGTGAGCAGAGCACACAGCGCGTACCGCATCTGAGGTCCGTCCCTGAGGCGTAGGCCATCGCCACGCCGGTGACGTCGATCCCGCGACCTCCCCGAACCCCTCGATCCCGGCACGTCCGGATCCCTGGCACGTTCACCCGCCACCCGTGCGCGCGTCCGCGCCCGGGTCGCCGCGGGTGCCTTCGGGGATGGTCGCCCACACCCACCACCATCGTCGAAGGAGAACCACTTGACCAAGAACCCCCACGCCCGACCCGAACCCCACGTCAGCGACTTCAACGTCCCCGTCGTGGCCGAGTTCCGCGCCAACGGCGGCCGCGTCGGCGGCATGTTCGAGGGCGGCGACCTGCTGCTCCTCACCACCGTCGGCGCGCGCTCCGGCCGCGAGCACACCACCCCGCTGGGGTACGTGCGCGTCGGTGACCGGCTGCTCGTCGTCGCCTCGGCGGGCGGGGCCGACCGGAACCCCGCCTGGTACCACAACGTGCTCGCCCATCCGATGGTGCGCGTGGAGCTGGGTACCGGGTCGTTCGGCGCCGTCGCCGTCCCCCTGGAGGGCGACGAGCGGGACCGGCTGTTCACCGAGATCGTCGGGCGGGTCCCAGGGTACGGCGACTACCAGAGGGGAACCGACCGGGTGATCCCGGTCGTCTCGCTGGAGCGCCGCTACACCGAGGGCGAGGTCGCCACCCTCGCCGACAAACTCGTCGAGGTGCACACCTGGCTGCGCTCGCAGCTCCGCCACGTCAGCTCCGAGGCCGAGGCGTACCTGGCCGACCGGGGCACCGGGGCCGAGGGGTCGGCGCCGCTCGGGCTCAGCCTCCAGCTGCGCCAGCACTGCCTGGCCTTCTGCGAGTCCCTGAGCTTCCACCACGACGGGGAGGAGTCCATGTTCCCCCACCTGGCGGAGCGCGCCCCCGACCTCGCGGACGTGGTGGAGCGGTTGACGGCCGAGCACCGCACGGTCAACCGCCTGCGCGGTGAGCTGGAGGGGTTGCTCGCCGACCTGTCCACGGCCGATCCGGAGCGGTTCCGAGCCGACCTCGCCCGGATGACCGAGGAGCTGGAGGCCCACCTGGACTACGAGGAGGCCGAACTGTTCCCGGCACTGGCGGCGATCCCGTTCCCGCCCGCCGCTCCCGCCTAGCGGCCGCGGCTCCGCGGTCCGCGCGACGCTCGCGCGGGCCGCGGGTCAGCCGCCCAGGATGGTGCCGATGTTGACCTCGGTCCCCAGGAACATGGATCCCACCACGAGGATCAGCAGCCCCGGCAGCAGCGTCACCGCGGTCACCATCGTCACCCTGGGGTTCATCCGCTGGGCCTTGCGGCGCATGTACTGGGCGTCGGCCCGGCGCATGTCCTGGCTGATGTCCACCAGGGTGTCGCTCAGCGGCGCGCCCAGCTCCTCGGCCTGCTGGATCGCGGTCACGAACTTGCTCAGCGACTCGTTGCGGTTGCGTCGCCGCAGCGTCTCGAACGCCTCCCGGCGCGGGGTGCCCAGCTCCATCTGCTGGAGGGCCAGGGAGAACTCGTCGGCCAGGACACCCGGCATGGACTCGGCCACCCGGGCCACCGCGCCCCGGAAGGACATGCCCGCGCTCACCGTCACCGCGAGCACGTCCAGGAAGTCCGGCAGCTGGGACTGCACCCGGTCCGAGCGCTCCTGGCTCTGCACGTGGAGGTTGAGGTCGGTCAGCCCGGCGAAGGCCAGCACGACCAGCGCCATCAGGGGGTTGCCCGACAGCAGCAACAGGACACCGACACCGCCGTACAGCGCCACCTCGCCGATCTTGCGCCGCACGTACCGTTCGAGGGTGAGGCCCTCGGGGCGGCCCGCGGCCTCGATCCGCTCCGTGATCGACGCGCGCCGCCGCTCACCCAGCGAGGACAGCAGCGACCGCGAGAACGGCCGCCCGACCGCCTCGGTGATCCGGTGCAGCACGAAGGTCCGGTCCGACCGGGTACGCGGGGCGAACGCCGTGGGATCGTCCACCCGGACCCGGGTCTGGGACAGGGTGAGATAGCCGCCGTAACAGGCGGTCAGCACCACCAGTGCCGCGGCCAGCGCCGCCGCGAACGGCACCAGGGAGTACAGGCCACTCATCGGTCAAGCCCCTCTACAGGTCGAACTTGGTGATCCGGGCGACCAACAGGAACCCGACGGTGTACAGCGCGGCCACCACCAGCAGCACCCCGACCCCCGCGGCGGACGTCGTCATCGTCCGCATGATCCCGGGCTCGATGGCGTTGATCATGAACAGGGCGCCCACCGACATGAACCCCAGGGCCCAGACGGTGCTCGTCGTCTCGCTCAGGATGGTCTGCACCTCGCGACGGGTCTCCTTGCGGTTCTCCAGGGTCGTGGAGATGTTGCGCAGCGCCGTGACCAGTGAACCGCCGGACCGGGACGCCACGACCAGCGTCGACAACAGCACTCCGAGCTCGCGCGAGGGCATCCGTTCGCGCAGTTCGGCGACCGCCTCCTCGAAGCTCGCACCCACCTTCATGGACTCGGCCATCCGACTCAGCTCCTCACCCGCCGGACCGTCCAGCTCCTCCGCGGCCATCGACACCGCGGTCGGCAGCGCCAGCCCCGCCGAGGTCGCATTGCCCAACACCCGTGCCAGGTCCGGCAGCTGCGAGGTGAACTCCTCACGCCGCTTGGCCTCGGCCCGGTTCAGGTAGGAGAAGAACAGGAACGCCACCCCGCCCGCCGCGAGCAGGCCGAGGACCGGGGCCAGGACCTGCCAGACGACGACCACGGCGAGCAGCGAGCCGCCCACGAGCGCGCCCACGAAGGTCGACAGTCTGACCTGCGCGCCCGACCGCGTGATCCTCCGGTGCAGCCGCGCCCCCCACTGGGTGCGGTGCATCGCCGCGTCCAGGCGCGCGGACAGGGTCGACGCCTCGTACTCGGCCTGGGTCAGGGCGCTGCGCGCGGCGATCAGCCGCCGCGTCCGGGCACTGGCCACGAACTCCCACAGCGCCCACAGGGCCAGCGCGAGCACCACGGCCAGACCGCCGAGGATGGCCACGAACTGCCAGTTCACCGGGGCTCCCTTCGGGGTCGGTGGGACTTGTGCGCCCGGTCGGGCGCGGCGGGACGGTTCACCGGTCGCCCCCGGGACGTTCGTCGGGCACCACGCCGAACGCGGCCGGGACGCTCTCGCCCACCTGGTAGATGCGCCCGGCGACGTGGCGGGGGAGCGGCCGGTGCCGGAACTCGCCCTCGACGGCCCGGTGCGGGCCCATCGGCAGCGCCTCGAAGGTCATCACCGGGTCCAGCCGGAACTCCTCACGGCGCCGTGAGGAGACCACGGACACCTCGTTGACCCGGCGCGACCCGTCGGGCCACCGGCCCAGGTGCACGATGGCGTCCACGGCGTTGTTGATCTGGTCGCGGATCGCGTCGTAGGGGACCAGGCCCTCGCCCAGGGTCGCCAGGGTCTGGAGGCGGTGGATCGCGTCGTCCGCGGAGTTGGCGTGCACGGTGACCAGGGAGCCGTCGTGGCCGGTGTTCATGGCCTGGAGCATGTCGATGGTCTCGGCTCCGCGCACCTCGCCCACGATGATCCGGTCCGGCCGCATCCGCAGGGCGTTGCGGACCAGGTCGCGGATGGCGATCTCGCCCCTGCCCTCGATGTTGGCCGGCCGTGACTCCAGACGCACGACGTGGTCCTGCATGAGCTGGAGTTCGGCCGAGTCCTCGATGGTGACGATGCGCTCGCTGGTGGGCACGAACGCCGACATCGCGTTGAGGAAGGTCGTCTTGCCGGTGCCGGTACCCCCCGACACCACGATGTTGAACCGGGCCCGGACCATGGCCGACAACAGGATGCCGGTGGCCGCGTCCAGGCTCCCCATCCGCACCAGTTCGTCGATCGGGTACGGCTTGGGGAAGCGCCGGATGGTCAGGATGGGGCCGGACAGGGACAGCGGGGGGATGATGACGTTGACCCGCTCACCCGTGGGCAGACGGGCGTCCACCATGGGCGAGGACTCGTCCACCCTGCGGTTGACCAGGGAGACGATCCGGTCGATGGTCTGGTACAGCTGCTCCTCGCCGTTGAACGTGGCGTCGACCCGCTGCATCCGCCCCGCGCGCTCGACGAACACGTTGTCGGGTCCGTTGACCATGATCTCGGTGACCGTCTCGTCGGCGAGGAGGGGTTCGAGCACACCCAGCCCGAGCGCCTCGTCGACCACGCGACGGATCAGCAGGGAGCGCTCACGCTCGGAGAGTACCGGCCCCTCACGGGACAGGATGTGCCCGACGACCTTCTCCAACCGCACCCGCCTCTGCGCCAGGGTCAGGCGGGTGAGGTCCTCCAGGTTGATCTCCTCGAGCAGGCGCCGCCGCCAGTGCGTCACGCTTCCGCGGTCCCCGCGCCCCTCGTTGGCGCGGTCCTCCTCCAGCCGGTCCTTCAGACCCACGGCGTTCCTCTCCTTCCCTCCGGTACCGGTGCGTCGGTGCGCTCGCGCACCGGGCCCGCGTCACACATGGGGCATGTCCACGCGGCGGGTGAGCGTCAGGTCGAGGCCGACGGACGAGAACACGATGGGGATCGGATGCGAGACCTCCACGTAGTACCCGTCGCTGTCGTTGACACCGCTGGTGACCGTCGCGTCGTCCAGCCACGGCGGCAGCGCCTCGCGCGCCGCCGCCTCCGCTCCCGCCAGTTGTTCGGCTCCGGCCACCCGGGCCCCCGCGCGGGCCGCCGACTCCAGCCGTTCGACCGCCACGAAGGCCAGGAACACCTCGATCGCCAGGACGCAGACCATGAGCAGGATCGGGAACATGGCCGCGAACTCCAGCAGCGGTCCGCCCCGGTCGGAGTCGCGGCGGGGAGCCCGGCCCGTCAGCAGGCGTCGTACGGACGCGGGGGTCACGGTGTCGCCCCCCTCGGTTCGACCTCGGTCACGACCCGGGACTCGGCGGTGATGTCCCAGGGGCCGCCCACCCCCGGGAGGAAGACCGGCATGGCCATGGTGACCTGGGCGTACCGGGCGCCGTCGCGTTCGACGACCGCCACGGTCAGCACGTCCTCGCCGTTCCAGGGCGACCGGACCCGCTTGCGTGTCTCCTCGTCGACGCGCTCGATGTCGTCCGGGGTGACGGCGGCCTGCCGGGCGGCCTCGGCCGCGCCGTGGGAGGCGTACATGGAGGTGATACCGAGCAGCAGCACCTGCCACACCAGCGCCAGGGCCAGCATGAGGAACGGCACCGCCGCGGCGAACTCCACGATGACGCCGCCGCGGTCGCCACGCCGCGGCGGGGTGCCCGCGGCGGGGCGCGGGTTCGTGCCGGCCCCCGGGCGGAGCCGGCTTCGGAGGGTGCGGCCCACCCGGTCCTCAGGCACCGAACCTCCCCGGTCCCCCCGATCCGGATCCCGGCGGGCGGCTGCCGGCGGACAGCTCCGGGAGGCCGTTGGCCGATGCGCGCGCGGGTTCGGTCGAGGTCGCGTTGAGGAACCCGGACACGTCACGGGTCGACGGGGAGCCGTCGCGTGACGACGCCGGGGGGTGGGCTGACATCCCGATCCGGCCGGGCGGGGCCGGCGCCCCGGCCTGTCCGCCGACCGGGCCGTGCTCGGGTGCGTCGAGTAGGTCCAGCTCCGCGGCCAGGCGGGCGAACGCCCTGCGCAGCGCCTCGTCGGTGACCTTGGTCGGGTCACCGTTGTTCTCGCCGGGTTCCAGAGCGCGGTAGTTGGCCGGGACGGGGGTGCGCAGGACCCGTGTGCCCAGCAGCTGGCGCAGGAAGTCCGGTTGCACCTCGTTTTTTCGGCTGTGCCTGGTGACCAGTGAGAACACCGAGTCCTGGGTGCGGATCTGCAACCGTTCCCACATCGCCATCAACCGCTGGGCGCCGCGCATCGCCGGCACGTCCGGTGTGACGGTGACGACGGCGGTGTCGGCCAGCTCCACGGCCATGGCGGTGGCCTCGTTCATGGTGGACCCGCAGTCCACGACGACCAGTTCGTACCGGGAGCGCAGTGCGGACAGGACCCGGCGTGCGGCGCGTGCGTCGACGTCCTCACCGCGCTCCCCGTGCTCGGGAGCGAGCAGGACGTGGGGTCCGCGCGGGTCCACGTACAGGGTCTCCGACAGCATGCCCGGACTGATGTCGTCCCCGGCGTCCACCAGGTCGCTGATGGAGCGCCGGTGGCGCAGATTGAGGAAGGCGGGCAGGTCACCGGTCTGGAGGTCGAGGTCGACCAGGCAGACCACGCGCCCCGCGGCGGCGGCCGTCATCGCCAGGTGCACCGCGCACGTGGTGGCCCCCACCCCGCCCTTGGCGCCGCTGACCGTGACGATGCGCCCGCGCAACCCCGAGACGGGCAGGTCCAGGGAGGCCGACTCCAGGTGGCGGCGCAGCGTGCGCGACCACTCGGCGGCCTTGGACACGCGAGCTTCCAGTTCGGCGATTCCGGAGTCCTCCGAGAGCACACCGCGGGCCCCCGCCTCCATGGCGCCGGTGAACGTGTCGGGGTCCATCGTGGTGGACACCAGCAGGATCGCCAGTTGGGGGTGGCGGTGGGACAGGTCCCGCACGGCGTCGAACACCGGCGCCGGTCCCAGGTCCTGGTGGACGAGGACGACGTCGAGGTCGGGGAACTCCCCGGCGGCGTCGATCAGGGCGGACGTGGTGGGCCGGGTGGCCACCAGGTCGGCGGTGCCCAGTTCCTCGAAGCGCGCCGCCAGCACCATCTCCGCCTCGGAGTTGGGCATCCCCGCCAGGACTCGGAAACTCAACGTCTACTCCCCCCGCGGCGCGCGCCGCTGGTCGGTCGTGGTGGTGTCGTCCCGGGTGCCGACGATGTCGGCGAAGTCGCCGCTGCAGAACTCGGCTTCGCCCGGTGAACCGCCGCCGTCGGGGCTGACCAGGGCCAGCCGCAGTTTGGTGGAGAAGTCCTCGGCGTAGGCGAGTTGGAGAGCGTCCTCGGGCTCCAGCCGGAAGGTCACCGGGACCACCCCGGCGACGCCGCCGGTCGCGTTCTCCTGGGTGCGCAGCTCGCCGATGTCGAGGACCTCGACCTCGGTGATGACCCGTACCGCGCAGGCCTCTCCGTGGTCGCGGGCCTGGAAGGTGCCGTAGATGTCCACGATCGAACCCCGCCGGACCTTGCCCGCCACGCCCGTCTCGGCGTCGACCATGATGGCGATCTCCCGCTCCCCGGTGGTCAGGGTGGGCTGGGGCATGACCATGCCGCGTTGGAGGTAGACACCGGCCTCCATGAACGAGGCCGCGACCAGCTGCTGGTCCGAGGGCGTCTCGATCTCGGAGAGGTCGGTGATGAAGACCTCCGGGTCGAAGTACAGGCTGGGCACCTGGACGCGTTCGACGGAGTCCGCGCCGATGGGCTGGTAGGCGTCCACGTCCTCCGCCAGACGCAGCACGGTCGCGGTGTCGCCCAGCCGCTCCTGTTGGGAGCTGAGGTAGGTGAACACGGAGACGAACACGGCGACGGCACCGATCGCCGCCACGATCATGAGCAGGACGCCTCGTCGCTGACGGGGGTTCATAGGGGGCTTTTCCGTTTCCTGTGTCGTCGTGGGTGGTCCGCGCGACCGGGGAGAACGCTATCGGGAGTAGGTGCGCGGGGTGTCGGGCCGGGGTGCCCGGCCCTCGGGGCGGGGCTCCGCGGGGGGACGGTCCCCCGGCGGCGGGGGCTGGTGCGGTGGCGGAGCGGGGGTTCGCGCGGTCGCCGGGGGTGCCGCAGGCGCGGCCGCGGGAGCGCTGGTGGTCGCGGTGGCGGCGCAGAAGGGACAGCGGTCGGCCGCCATCGGCTCACCGCACCACGAGCAGGTGGCGGCGCGGATGGAGCTGGCCGCGTAGGCGAGCGCCTGGGGGTGTGCGCTCAGCGCGACGAACTCGACGTACTTGCCCGTGCCCCAGTACGCGGGGCCGAGCGGTTGGGCGGGCAGGGAACGGGTGGCCACCGGCTGGATGACCTGTGGCAGGTGCTCGTCGAAGACGCCGGTGATCCCGGGGTCGGGGGTGGAGCTCAGCAGTTGGACCGGCGGGACCGGCCGGAACGGGAGGCTGCCGGGGACGTCGGCGGGGCGCAGTCGTCCCACCCGGGGGGTGGGCGCGCAGTAGGCGAGGAAGGACACCGACGGGGCGAAGGAGCCCACGTGCTGCCGCAGGGAGGTGGGGATGGTGGACAGGCCGGAGACCGTGCGCAGCCAGGCGCCCGCCAGGATGTGCCTGGGCAGTTCTGCGCAGAGCGCGGCGACCATCCCCGGGGGGAGGTAGGGGGCGAGGTAGGCGAGTTGGTCGGCGATCAGGGACAGGGCCAGTGGGGACAGGTCCACCGCGATCCCGGCGATGTGGTCGGTGCGCAGGGACGCGCGGGCGAAGTTGACCGCCCGTTCCGCGTCGGCGGACCGCCATGCGGGATACAGGGCGATGACCTTGCGGCCCGCCGCGGTCTCCTCCCGGGCGAAGGCGACGAACGCCGCGCTGCGCTCGCCGACTCCGTCACCGTGCAGGGGGAACCTGTGCGCCCGCGTCTCGCCCACGTGACCCGTACTCGGGATGTCCGCCAACAGGGCGACGGTCGTGGCCGGTCGCGGTAGGGCATTGGACACTGGGCGGGCTCCATCGGTTCTGTGCATGTGGGTCCTCCGGGACGGGGAGCGGCGTCCCGCGCCGAAGGTGCCACTCGGTCGCATCGTAACGAATGTGTGGGTCGACGGGGGAGGCCTCGCGTTTGTCTCCGTTGGGCGCGGAGGATGGGAGGACTCGGGCATCGGAGGGCGGACGTGGGGCGGGAGCCGTTCGCGGCGGGGGGCTCCGACGCTGGCCGAGGTGGATCGTGCCACGGCGGTGGGGTTCGAGTGCCGATGGACATGTCACACGCGGGGTGACCGCATGTGGTCATAGCGTAGACAAAGGGGCTGATACCCGCTAGCGGTTCGCGGTTCGCACCCGTACGGGCTGTGTCGGGTCGAGGTCGGACGTCGTGTTCGGACACCGTGCCCTTCGAGGATGCCGCACGTCCGTGGCCGTCTCAACGGTTTCTCCCCGACCTGTGGACGACGCCGGTCCGCGTGCACCGGCGTACCGCGGTGCCGCCCGTCGTTGGTGTTACGCCTGGGGCTGGAGTTCACCGAGGTGTTCGGCGAGGACGGCCGTGTGCGTGGGGGCTGCCTCGGCGTGGAGGCGGCGGCCCTCCTCGGTGGGGGTGACGCTCACCGAGCGACGGTCGTTGGTGCACATCGCCCGGGTGACCAGGCCGCGCTTCTCCAGGCGGGCGACGGTGCGGGAGAGCGCGCTCTGGCTCAGGTGGATGCCCGCGTGGAGTTCGTGGACGAACTGCTTGCCCTGGGGGGACTTGACGAGGAGGTCGAGCGTCTCGAACTCGCTGACCCCCAGTTCGTGCTGCTGGCTGAGTGCCCGCTCCAGCGCGCACGAGACGTCGTGGTAGCGGGCCATCAACTGCCGCCACCGCTCGCACAGATCGCTGTCCGGTGTCAGGGGCATGGTCGGGATCCTAACACGCGGTGACATCTAATGCAAATGCATTTAATGCTTAGACATTAGATGCGCGTGCATGTAATGTCTCGCCACATGACCTCTCCACAGACCCACAGCGCCCCTCCGCGCACAGGGGACGCGGATCGGTGGTCCCCACGCCTGTGGGCGCTGCTGATCGTCCTGTCCCTCGCCCTCTTCCTCGACGGCCTCGACGTGTCGATGGTCGCCGTGGCACTGCCCTCCATCGGCGGTGAACTCGGGCTCTCCACCGCCACCCTCCAGTGGGTGATCAGCGGCTACGTCCTCGGCTTCGGCGGGTTCCTCCTCCTGGGCGGCCGCACGGCCGACCTCCTGGGCCGCCGCAGGGTGTTCCTCGCCGCCCTGGGCGTCTTCGCCCTCGCCTCGGTCGTCGGCGGTCTGGTGGACAGCGGCACACTGCTCGTCGCCACCCGGTTCGTCAAGGGCATCGCGGCCGCCTTCACCGCGCCCACCGGCCTGTCGATCCTCACCACGACCTTCGCCGAGGGCCGCCAACGCAACCGGGCCCTGTCCGTGTACACCGTCTTCGGCGCGAGCGGCTTCTCCTCCGGCCTGCTGTTCGGCGGGCTGCTGATGTCCCTCGGCTGGCGCTGGACCTTCTTCTTCGCCGCCCCGTTCGCGTTGCTGGCCCTGGTCGCCGGAGCCCTCCTGATCCCCAGGGACCGGCCCGGCGCCAGGGGCGGCTACGACCTCGTGGGCGCCGCCATCCTCACCGCGACCATGCTCCTGCTCGTGTACACCGTGGTCACCGCCCCCGAGGCCGGGTGGGGGCACCCGGTCACCCTGGGCTCGTTCGCCGTGGTCGCGGTGCTGCTGGCCCTGTTCGTCCTGGTCGAGCGCCGGGTCCGGTTCCCCCTGGTCCGCCTGGGCATCCTGCGCAGCGGCACCCTCGTGCGGGCCAACGTCGGCGCCGTGGCGCTGATGGGCTCCTTCATCAGCTTCCAGTTCCTGCTCACGCTCTTCCTCCAGCAGGCGCTGGAGCAGAGTCCGTTGCAGATGGCGCTGTCGCTGCTGCCCGCCGGGCTGCTCGTCGCCTTCAGCGCGCCGTTCGCCGACCGGCTCATCGACCGCTTCGGCACCCCCGTGCTCATCGCGGGCGGGCTGATCGCCCTGTCCACCGGGTACCTGCTGTTCCTGCGGGTGGAGGCCGAGTTCTCCTACCTGCCGATGCTCCTGCCGACCGCGCTTCTGCTCGGCGTCGGGTTCGCCCTCGCCTTCCCCGCGATCAACGTGCAGGCCACCTCGGGGGTGGCCGACGACGAACAGGGGCTGGCCGCCGGGCTCGTGCAGACCTCCGCGCAGGTGGGCGGCGCTCTCGTCCTGGCCGTCACCACCGCCATCATCGCGGTGGACCACGCCACCGGTGAGGGCACCGGGGGAGGTGCCGCCGGGATGCTCGAGCAGTTCCAGCCCGGCCTGGTCTTCGTCACGTCCGTGGCCTTGGCCGGGGTGCTGATCGCCCTGTCCCCACTGGTCGCGCGGCGCTTCCGGCCGCAGGCCGCGCCGGAGGTCGAGGAGGCGGGGCTCCGGGCGGACCGGGAGCGGGAACCGCAGCCCCTGGGCTGAGGCACGGGAACTTATCGGCGCGGATTCGCGTCATATCGTCAGAAGCCCCGTTCCCCTGAGGAGGCGAGCGATGCGTAAGGAGAACCGCGCCGCGGCCGGCGCGGCCGCCTGGCAGGTCATCCGGAACACCGACGGCCGCATCTCCGTGTGGCAGCGGATCGGCGCCGTCCCGCGGATGGTCGGGGCCAGGCTGAGCGGACGGTACCCGGAACTGAGCGGAGCCAAGCTGGCGGGGATGCTGGCCATGCTCCTCTACGTCGTCTCGCCGATCGACTTCATCCCCGAACTGGTCGTCCCGCTGCTGGGTGTCGCCGACGACGTCGGCGTCGCGGTGTGGCTGACCACGATGCTGCTCGGTGAGAGCGAGCGGTTCGTTCGGTGGGAACGCGACGGCCAGGCCCAGCAGGCCTTCCACCGCGCCAACCCGCAGGCGGCCCCGAGCCACTGAACCGACCGACACCGCACGTGCCCGAGGGGACCTTCCCCCTCGGGCACGTGCGTTTTCCGGGACGGCCGGGCGGTGTGTCTTCGCTGTTCATGGACGTGTACGGTGTGAAATCCTCGCAAAACACCACAGATCGGACATGCGTGCAGCCGTCCCCCAAGACCGCCAAGTCCCATCAGCCTCGCCTGTCGTCGCCGCGTCGGCGTCGGAGGGATCCGAAGACGCTCGGCGGTTTCCGTGTCCGCCGCCGCGTGGTCAATCCGACCGCCGGGCTCATGGAGTTCGGCGTCACCGACGACCGGCACGTCTGGTACGTCGCGCGCCACCTCGGACAGGGCGGCCCCCTCCCCGCGTGGCGGCGCGCGGTGGTCGGGGAGCGGGCGCGCCTGCTGCGCGGGACCGACTCGCCCCGCGTGCAGCCCGTGGTCGCCATGGACCTGGAATCCGACGCGCCCTGGCGCGTGTGCCCCTACCCGGACGGCCGCGACCTCAGCCACCACCTCTCCGTTCGTGGCGCCCTCGACGAGCGGCGCGTCCGGCTGCTCGCCGTGGGCGTGGCCGAGGCCCTCTCGGTGATCCACCGGGCCGGGGTGACCCATGGCGATCTGTACCCGGGCAACGTCCACCTCACCCAGGACGGGCCGGTCGTCGGCGGCGTGGTCGAAGGTCCCGAGGGCGAACGGGACGCCTGCGGGGCCGACCCGGCCCTGCCCCTGGAGATCGGCCCGGACGATCCGGCCACCCCGGCCTCCGACGTGTTCTCCTGGGGTCTGGTGGTGCTCGCCGCGGCCACGGGCACCGAACTCCTCCACGAGGATCAGGAGGTCCTCCCCTTCGGCCTCGACGAGGACGATGACGTCAGCGCGGCGCTCCAGCGCTTCCGGGAACGCTTCCGCCGGGCCCTGGACGACGGCACGGTCAACCTGGACGGGGTGCCGCAGGACCTGCGCGGCCTCGTCGCCGCGGCGCTCAGCCCGAGGGAGTCCGACCGGCCCACCGCCGAGCACCTGCTGGCCGTCCTGAGCGGCAGCGCCGCCCATCCGGAACTGGACCCGCACGAGGTGGTCCGGGAGGCGATGGCCGAACACTGGACCGAGACGCCCACCACCCTGGAGACCAGGCCCGGATACCTCACCCCCAGGCAGAGGGTCACGCGTCTGGTGCTCCTCCTGGTCGCCGTCGCCGTCGGACTCGCCGCCCGCCACCTGCAGGACCGGCCGGAGGAGGACACCAGGGACGTCGGAGCCGCCGCGGTCCTCTCCGCTCAGCCCAGCGCCCACCCCCACACACCGGCCAGCCACCGCAGCGCGACCACCACCGTCCAGTAGAGGGCGCAGGCCGTCAGCGCTCCGGTCACCAGGTACACGGCGACCGCGACGACCACCCGCGCGGGCCGGTGCGGAAGACCTCCACGCGTCATCGGACACCTCCCTCCACCGGGGACCCGGGTGCGTCCAGCAGCGAGGCGAAGACCCCGGACTCCTCCTCCAGCGTCCACCGCAGCAACGCGCCCAGGCTGGCGTCGGCCCGGCCGTCCGCGTCGGTGACCGAGCAGGTCAGGAACACCCGCACCGTGCCGAAGTGCGCCCGCGCCGACCGCAGCAGGTTGGCCAGGCCCAGCGTGTCGCGGGCCCAGGCCTCGACCCCCTCCGCCCCGGGCGCGACGGACGCCGTCCCGACCAGGTCGCCCCGGGTGACCACCACCGCCAGGCGGGCGGAGCGCGTGCGGCGCCGCACCATCCGGTACTGGCGCTCGATCTCCTCCAGCACCTGTTCGTAGGTCAGCTCCGGATCACGGGTGTGCGAGCGGTCCCCGGCCAGCCGGTCCCGCTCGTTTGCCGACAGCGCCCGCCACACCGACTCGATCGCCAGCGGGTCCACCGCCAGCACGAACGTCGACGCCTTGCCGAGGTAGGTGAGTCCCTCCGCGGTGTCCGACCGGTTGAACCGCTCACCCGCCGCGTCGAACAGCTGCACCATCAGGGTCCGCCGGTCCACGCCCACACGCACCGTCATCCCCCGGACCTCCCGGCCCGGAGGGGTGGGGCTGGTCCGCACGGCGGGCGAGAGGACCGTCGCACTGTCGTCGAGCCGGTGCCGCGCCTCCTCGCCCACCGACTCCACGTACGCGTTCCCCGCCGCCTCGGTGGCCTGGGACAGGGTGAGGTTCAGCCCGTGCATGAGCCGCGTCTTGCCCGCCCCCGTTCCACCGAACAACGGAAGCACGAACTCCCGGGCCTCACCCGGCCGGTGTTCCAGGGCGTGGTCGCAGTGCGGGCAGGTCGCGTTCAGGTCGGCCGAACCCAGCAGGAGCAGCGTGGGCATCCGGGTCCCGCACAGGCACGTCCGCCGCACCACCCCGCGGCGCCCGGGCCGGATCCGGGCGTGCCTACGGCCGCAGTGCACGCACTGGTAGGCCGGGTAACCCAGCCTGTGGTAGCAGTGCGGGCACACCATCCGGATGCCGCGCACCAGCAGCAGCCCGGTGTCGACCACCCGGAGCACCCCGACCGCCACCCACGTCAGGGCCGCGTACACCGCGACCACGGCGGCGTGCAGCAGCAGGTGCGGCGCGAGCAGGAGTGACCACGGTGCCGTGTCGTCCCACAGGTCCTCGACGACCTCCCTCAGGTCGTACCAGGCCGGGCCGCCGTGGTAGGCGAGGTGGGCGGGGTCCTGTCCGGGGCCCGGCTCGGGCTCCTGCGGATCGAGCGTGAACATGACGTGGTGGATGCCGGTGAAGTACAACCAGACCAGGATGACCAGCCCGACGACCAGACCGCCGGCGCCCAGGACGATGAGGGCGCTGACCAGGGCCGCGGCGATGATCCGCCAGAAGTAGGCGACGATCGCGACGACGATGACCGCCGCGACCAGGCCGCCGCAGCCCGTGGCGATCTCACCGTCACCGTCGTCCCGGCGGGACCGGAACCACGACGCCGCGGGCACACGCGGCCACGGGGACCTCGGGCGCCGGGTCTCGCCGGGGCGCGGGGAAGGGGCGGGGGGTGCGGGGGAGGGGCGGTTCATGGCCGTCGACCACCTCCCCGCAGGCCGAGTCTGCCCAGGATTCCCCCGGAGCGCCCGCCCCGCTGTTCGCGCCGGTCCCGGTGCCAGGCGTCGAACTCCTCCGCCACGGTTCCGTCGAGCCGCTGCCGGACCCCGGCGACGTCGCGGCGCCGCCAGGAACCCGCGGCCGGCGACAGGGCCCGCTCCACGAGCTCCTCGGCGCGGTCGGGCCGGTACTGGCGGAGCCGCCCGTCCCGCGCGACGGCGAACACGAGCGCGGCCCGCTCCACGTCCGGACCCCGGCCCTCCAGAGCCCGGACCACCCCGGTCAGGAACCCCGCGAACACCGCGTCCGGGCAGTCGCGCAGGGCCGTCGCCAGGGCGGACGGCTCCCGCCACCGCGTCAGAGTGTCCGCCACCGCACGGTGGGCCGTCTCCCGCACGGCCGGGTGGGTTCCCTCGAACCGCCGGTACACGGCGGTCAGCCCCGCGGCGGCGCGGATCCCCGTGGTCTCGCGCAGCACGTCGAGGGAGGACCGTGCGGCGGACCACTCGGTGATCACGCGTTCGGCGACCGGTGGCAGTCCGTCACGCAGCCAGTGGTCGACCAGCGCCCCGACCAGTTCCCGCCACGCTCCGGTCTGCCCGGCGTCGGGGACGGTGACCAGCGCCTCGGTCACCCACTCGTCCACGTCCGCCCCGACCTCCACCGGCGTGCGCACGGTCCGCAGCGTGAGCAGGGCCTCCCTCGGGCCGTGGCCGACACCCCAGACGCGGGTCAGGAGCCCGGCGTCCAGATCGGACGGGGAGATCCCCGGGGCGCCCGCGGCACGCCCCTCCCTCCTCAGCTCCACCACGTCGGCCAGCAGCCGCGCGGGGTCCCTCCCCCGGTCGGTGCCCAGCCGTCGCAGTTCCCGCAGCAGGGTGCTCGACGCGTCCCGGTCGTGCGCGAACAACGCGCCCACCGGTCCGGAGGCCAGTTCGGCCACCCGCGCGCGGGGCAGGGCCGCCAACCGCACGGCCGCCCCGCGGCGCAGATCGTCGTAGCCCTCCAGCAGGGACCGCACCGCCGCCTCGGGCTCACCACCCGCCGCGCTCCCGGCGACCCTGGCGGCGACCACCCGGCCCCCGTACCCCTCCAGGCCCGCGGCCGAGGGCGACAGGCCGCCCGACCGCGCCCACCGCAGCAGTTCCAGCGCACGGTCGGGCGGCACCTCGCCCCGGACCCCGTCCAGAAGCGCGTCGACGTGGTCGCCCGCGGCCGAGCGCACCGACGCCGAGCGCATCGGCGCCATCCGCGGGGCGGGCCGACCGGCGGCGATGCCGTCCAGCGAGCGGCGGAGCATCACGTGTTCGAGGCGGTCGGTGACCGCCTCCGAGCCGACCCGGTGCGCCACCTCCTGGAGGTCGGCCAGCGCGGTGTCGTCCAGCCGCTCCCCCTCGGTGTCCACTACCCGGGCGACCAGTGCGGCGGCGACCTCCGGCGGCAGCCAGCCGACCGCGCGGGACAGCCACACGCGCACCGCGGGCAGGTCGGCTCCGGCGGTCCCGTCGCCGTCCAGGGCCGCGGCCGCCGCGACCACCGGATGCCACTGCGCCAGTGAGGTCTCCCCTCCCGACGCGTGGAGTCCGGCCCTGCGCCACAGCCCGGGCGCGTTCCGGGGGCCCAGGGCGACCAGCCGGTCGGCCAGCGCCGCCGTCTCCGGAGCGGGCTCGGGCAACGCGTCGACCGGGTCGGCGGACGGGTCGCACACGGTGAACCGCCCCCGCGGCGGTGCGGTGTCCGCGCCCGGGGGTACCCCCACGACGTGCACGAACGTGTCGTGCGGATGGGCGGTGTAGGTCGCGAACGACAGGGCGCGCGCCCGTGCGGGAGGCAGCAGGTGGGTCAGGGCGGCCACCCAGTGCGCGACCGACGCGCTGTCGGCCGTCAGGACCAGGGGAGGACCGTCGTCGATCGCCGCGTCGGCGGCGGCGAGCAGCCTCGCCACCAGGTCCGACGGCCAGCGCCGGACCCATGCGTGGGAGCGTTCGCGGTCCAGCGGGCCCGGGGGGAGCTCCAGGACGGGCAGGTCCGGTTCGGTGACGGGTTCGGCGGCCCAGAAACCCGCGCCCCACAGTTCGGCGGGCAGCGGGTCGCCCTCCGCCGTGCCCGTGGTCACCAGGCAGTGCGCGAAGTAGTTGCCCGGGCGTCCGGAGGGGTCGACACCGCTGGAGACCACCCGGCTCAGGACCGCGCTTCCCCCCACGTCCGGCGCGTAGCAGAGGTTGACCGGATGCTCGTCCACCCGGTCGGGCGGGGCCGACCGGGGCGGCTCGTAGACGGTGAAGCGCTCCACCTCCCGCAGGACGCGGGGGTCCACGCCCGGGGTGGCGGCGTTGAACTGGTACCCCGCGTAGCCCGCCAGGCCGTGTTCACACGAGGTGTAGTACAGCTGGGCGACATCCATCGCGCGTCCCCCTCCCTTCCGTCGGGTTCTCCTCAGGCACGGTCACGCGAGGGGATCACCCCGAACTCGCTGAGCATCCACAGAAACGGATCGGCCACCCGGTAGGGGCGTACCCCGCCCCGCACGCGGTTCTCACCGTCCGGACTCCCGCCCAACGCCGAGATCCCGAAGTAGCGGGCGTTGCGGTAGTGGTTGCGCACGTGCCCGTCGACGCCTCCGCCGTCCCACAGGTGGAGCAGCTGTTGGATCTGTGCGTGCACGTCCTGGCTGTCGGACCCGTCGAAGAACGGTCCCGCGGGCTCGGGCCGGTGCAGCGGGGAACCGTCGTCCACCTGGTCGCGCAGGGCGTCGATCTTGGTCAGGCACACCGCGATCGGCACCCGGATCAGTCTGTTGGGCGACGCCTGCCTGCGCAGCAGCAGGTCGGTGACGCGTTCGAGCATGTGCACCGGCCGGTGTTGCGGTGCGCTCCCGGCGGGCATGCGGGTCCCGGACGCGGCGAGCCGTCGGGCGCCCTCCATCTGGAGCGGGTCGAGCAGCAGGATGATCCCGTCGGCGCTGCTGAGGTAGCGCAGATTGGCCTCCACGCTCTCCTCGGTGGTGAGGTCCTCGCCCGCGGTGTCGAAGAACGACAGGTGCGTGTGCTGCGAACGGTCCCCGGCCAGGCCCCGCCGCTGCGTGGTGAACCGGAACACCAGGGGTTCGCGGGTGACACCGGTACGGCGGGTCGCGGCGAGCAGCCGGGCGTCGTCGTAGAGCGGTGTCTCGTAGTCGGAGCGGAACCGGTGCCGCGTGTGGTCGTCGGAACCGGCGACCGACGCGCCGAAGCGGGCGCCGACCCGGTTCATCAGCTCGTGGATCAGGACGGTCATGAACACGGTCTTGCCGGTGTCGCGCGCGCCGACCAGGGCGATCAGGCGGCCCCGGATCCGGCCGAAGTTCACCGGGAGCTGTGCGTGGCAGGTGGGGCAGACCTGCTTGCCGCTGGTCGCCGAGCAGGCGGGGCACACCGCCTGCGCCCGTCGCCCGTCGCCCTCGAACACCGGCGGCAGCCGCTCGCGCCGTCCCAGGTGCGTCCGGATCGCGGTGTCCTCGGTCTCCTCGCAGCGCGCACCCCCGGGGCCGGGGCGTCCCGTGCACCGGAACCGGATCTCCCGCTCGCGCAAACCGGAGTAGCAGTACGGGCAGACCAGTCGGCGCCCCTCGAACGAGATCACAGGCGGAGTTCCTTCACTGAGGGTTGACGCAGGCGCACGCCTCGGACGTCGGCGTCGAGGGGGAAACACACCAGCCAGGCCGGGCCGGACGTCCTGGGCGGCCGGACCCGCACCGAGACGGACTCGCCCGCCGCCAGGCGGCCGGACGGCAGGGTGGCCAGGACGCTTCCCTGCTCCGCCGAGTGCGGCTGTACCGTGCCCGGGGCGTGGACCACGGCGATCTCCGGCATGTCGCACGTGTGCTCCGCGGTCACACTGACCAGGCGGTCCCGGCCCAGCAGACCGGCCGACGCCACGTGGTAGTCGAGCACCACCCGGCCCGGGACGGTGACGGTGACCGGGGCGCTCACGGACTCCCCCGCGTCCGAGGGGACCACGATGCGCACCGAGACCCGGACCGCGCCCGACCCCATCCGGGCCTCGAACCCGCCGTCGGAGGCGTACTGGCGGCGGCTCAGCCGCGACTCGCCCGCGGACTCGGCGGCGGGGCCCGCCGGGGTCGGCGCGCCGCCCGGGCGCGGTGCGTCGGGCCGCCAGGTCACCACCGCCGTGGTGGCCTCGCCGGGCCAGGTCCAACCCACCCGGACGGACGTGTCGAACCGCTCGGCCCGCAGGTCCAGGACCGGGGGAGCGGCCGTGATCCGCACGTGCCCGCCCACCGTCGTGTGGTCGCCGACCACCGTCACGGGGAGGACGTGGTGCGCACCCGCGGCCAGGACCACCGGCAGGCGCGCGCGGCCGTCCGTCCCGGCCTCCGCTTCGGCGAGGACCTCGTGCCCGAACTCCGCGAGCTGGTCGGGGCCGACGTCCTGGCCCGGGGGCCAGGCGGGCGGCCGGGGGCCCACCCGCAGCGACACCCGGCCCCGGGGCGGCGGCGTCCACGACGCGACGAAGCCCGTCCCCTCCCCGGGGGCCACCTCCAGGTCGCGTACCGGAACGGGGCGCGGACCGGGGCACGCCCGGTGGACCAGTCCGGTCGATCCCCGAGCCTGCCCGTTCGACGTCAGGTAGACCGCGCGCACGCGGTAGTAGTACTCCGCGTCGGCGCGGACCGCGCCGTCGCGGAACCCGTCGCCCTCCGTCTCCACCAGGACCCCGTCGCCCAGCCCCCGGGGCGGCGCGCCCTCCGCCCTGAGCACCTCCACGCGCACCGCCTCGGCGGGCGGCCGCCACGAGGCCGTCACCGCCCGCTCTCCCGCGTGCACTCGCAGGTCAGCGACCTCGGGCGTGATCATCACCGCCGGAGTAGACACGGCGGTGGAGACACCGCGCCCCCCGCGTACGGCGACCACCGTGTACCGGGCCTCACCGCCCACCGGGAGGCCGTCGTCGGTCAGCCCGGTGCCCGACACCTCGCCGACCGCGACCTCGCGCGCGCTCCCGCCGCGGCCCGTCCGCCGGGCGACCCGGTACGTGATGGTCCCCGCCAGGCTCGGGCTGGGCTGCCAGGACACCACCACGTGGTGGCCGTCCACACGGGCGGAGGCCCCGCGCGGCGGCAGCGGCTCCACCTCGCCCAACCGTGCCGCGAGCGCGTCGTCGTCGGCGGCGATGTCCGCGGCGGCCGCCAGGGCCCGGGCGGCCTCCTCCCGCTCACCCGAGCGCAGGTGGCGCTCGGCCTCGGCGGTGAGCTCCTCGACCCTGTCCGCGCGTTCGCGCAGCCGGGCGTGGAACTCGTGCTCCCCGGGCAGGTCCACGGCGGCGGCCTGGGCCTGGCGCAGCTGGTGGTCGGCGAGCAGCGCGCGCACGTCCTGCTCGGCGTGGGCCGCGGGGTCGAGGCCGGTGTCGCTCCGGCGGACGGCGGCGGCCAGCAGGAGCGCCTCGTGCTCGTCCAACCCGCGGCGCACCCAGTGCCTGACCATCCCGGTCTCGGTGAGCGCGGCGGGCCGGTCGCGCAGGTCGCTGACGACCTCCCACAGCACGAGCGCGTCGCGCACGGAGGAGTCGCCGCCCGCGCGCAGGATGCTGAGCACGTTCTCGGCCGCCGACTTGCCGTCGGTCAGCGCCTCGACCTGCACACGGCGGGCGGCGGCGGTGAGCGCGGCGTCGCTGAGGGCGGTCTCCCCACCGGAGTCCCCGCCGTCGCCGCCGGTGAGGCGGAACCCGTCCAGGACGGTGAACCCCCGGGCGAGGCGCTCCTCGCCGAACACCACCACGGGGGAGAAGGCCACACCACGGGTGCGCAGGTTGTCGCGCAGGGTGCGGAAGGTGCGGATGGGCGGTGCGGCGGGCAGTTCGGGCAGGCGGTCGACCACCCGCACGCCCCGGTCGGCCAGGGTCCGTTCGGCCTCCGCCTCGGTGACGCCCACGGATCCGGTCATCGACCGCAGGGTGTCGCGGTCCAGGACGGCGGTGGTCAGGCTGCCCGCGATGTCGGCCCACTCCCGCCGGGCGCGCTCCGCGGCCTCGCGGCGGACCCGCTGGAAGTGGCCGTGGGTGAGGGCGCCCTCGCGGCTCAGCCGGTCGTGCGCGGCCACCAGGTCGACCAGGATCTTGCGCAGGGCCCGCCGCTTGCCCTGCAGGCCCCGCCAGTAGGCGCACATCCCGGTGACGTGGTCGGTGAACTCCTCGGGGGAGGTGCGCAGCCTCTGTTCGAGTCGGGCGTCGATGCCGTAGCGCGCGAACAGGTCGTCGGGGATCCCGTTCGTGCGCGCGGCGGCCAGGACCTCCTCCTCGTACCGCCTGCGGGCCTGTCCGTCCCAGGGCATCGCCTACCGCCGCTCCCCTCGTCTCGCCTTCGCCCCGTCGTGCCTTCCGAACGCCCCGGACGTCACCCGGAGGTGCGGATCATCGCGACGGCGTTCCTGGCCCGCTCCACGTTCTCCTGGGTCATCCCGCCGATCTGGATGTCGAAGTTGATCTCGCTCCCGTTGGCGGGGTCCCAGGCCCGTACACGCAGCAGACCGGTCTCGGTGAGGTGGAACTCGACCCGGAACGGGGTGCCGGCGGGGCCCTGCGGCAGACCGGACAGCAGGGCGTCACCGATGTGGACGTTGTGCTCCAGGTCCTCGGAGGCGACCGAACCGGCCTGCTCCCAGACGTCGATCTCCACCGACTCCTGGTGGTCGGACACGGTCGCGAAACCGTCCTCGGCCGTGGCGGGCAGGGGTTCGTTGGCGCGGATGAGGTGGCTGACGAACCGGCGCGCGGAGTCGGGGTCGCGGGCGAAGACGGGATCGTCGGTGTCGACGACCTTCACGCCGAACGCGCGCGGGGCGACGCTGGTGATCGACTTGTCCGCGAGCTGCTCGACCTGGGCGGTGGGGATGTTGAGCGCGGCCGCCACCTCTCCGGCCCGGCGTGCGCGGTCCCCGTCGTCGGCGGCCGCCCCCATGACGTTCTTCACCTGGCGCACCAGTGCGAACAGGGCCGCGCCCTTGGCCACGGCGAGGTCGGGCTCGTGCATGTGCGCGTCGAACCCGAACCGGTCGCGCAGTGACCGGGCGACGACCGGCATACGGGTCATCCCGCCCACGAGCAGGACGTCGTCGAAGTGGGTGACCCCGCGCTCACGGGCGGCCCCGACCGTGCGCTCGGTGATGGCCAGGGTGCGTTCGACCAGGTCGGAGGTGAGTTCCTCGAAGTCGCCGCGGGTGAGCTCCACCCGGACGGCCGACCCCTCGAACCGCAGGTTGTGGCGGGCGTTCTCACGGGTGCTCAGGGACTTCTTGATCTGCTCGGCGGCGGTGGCCAGGTCCTGGAGGAACTGCTCGTCGCCGCTGGGGTCGGGGTCGGGGTGCTCGGAGACGAACCGCTCCAGCAGGAAGTCCGTGAGTTTCTCGTCCCAGTCCGCTCCGCCGAGGCGGTGGTCGCCGTCGGTGCACACCACGCGGACGTCGTTGTCCTCCACGCGGATGACGGTGGTGTCGAAGGTCCCGCCGCCGAGGTCGTAGACGAGCAGGTGCCGGACCCCGGCGTCGGTGTCCAGGCTCTGGTAGTGCAGGGCCGCGGCGACCGGCTCGGGGACGATGTCCAGGACGTTGAGGCCGGCGATCTCCCCGGCCCTGCGGGTGGCCTCCTTCTCCGTGATGCCGAAGTAGGCGGGCACGGTGATGACGACGTCCTCCACGGTGCCGCGGTCGTGCTCCCCGGCCGCGCGCGCCAGCTCGCGCAGGATCAGCGCGGAGATGGTCTCCGGGGTGTGCGTGTGGCCGTGGAACTCGTAACCGGCCGACTCGCCCATCTGCCGTTTGACCAGGGAGACGACCTGTTCGGGGAAGAGGATCGCGGTGTTCTTGGCCTCCTCGCCCACGACCACGTTGTCCGCCGACTCGAAGTAGACCACCGAGGGCGTGGTGTCGTTGCCCATGGCGTTCTTGGCGATGGCGGCTCGCCCGGTGTCATCCACCGAGGCGACACAGGAGTAGGTGGTGCCAAGGTCGATTCCGTAGGTGGTCATGGGCCCTTTCCTGGTCAGGGGTGCTCGGGGTCGGGGTCGACGTGTCGGAAGAAGTGCGCCTGGACCCTGCGGCGGACCCGCCCGGTGGCGGCGTCCCGGAATCCGTGGGAGACGACGCGCGCGACGGTGTGGGCGCGCTCGGGGTCGGGGTCGTCGACGGTGGACAGGGGCCGGTGCAGGTCCGGCCGGAAGGGGTCGCCGGCCTTGGTGTCCACGGGTTCGACCCCGACCCGCTCCAGGGCCAGGAGGGCGTCGTCGGCCAGGCTCGCCAGAAGGTCGGCCAGGCGGCCCTGGCCGCGCTCGCGCAGACCGCCGGACTCGCGGTCGAGCTGTTCGTACAGGTTGATGAGGTCGGTGATCACCGGGTCGAGGACGGCGCGCCGCTCGCCCGCCTTGAGCTCCTGGTTCTCCGTGTGCAGCCGGTCGATGACCGCCTCGCGGTGACGGGCGCGCTCGTCCAGTCCGGCCAGCCGCTCGTCCAGGGCGGTGACCTGTGCGGAGAGCCGCTCCCACGCGGGTGGGGGAACTGCGGCCGAGGCGTCGGGACCGGCCGGGGCCGTGTCGGAGGTGTCCGCCGGCCGCGGTGGACGGGCCTTGGGGGCGTCGTCGGGTGATTCCATCGGTGCTGCCTTTCACCGCGGTGTGCGCGGGCGCGCATGACGGCCCCGCTGCTCGGAGGAGGCCGGGCGGACCACCGGGGAGGGGGACGGAGAGGGCCTGGGCGTGCATGAGCATACTCCCGAACCCGGGTTTTCACGGGGAGAATACGGGCGTGCGGTGGGAACGCCGGGAGCTGCGCTGTCCCGACCTGGGAGGATCCCCCTCGTGCAGGGTCGGGGCACCGGTCTGCTGGCCGAAACCGGACAGGGGGGCGCCCGGAATCGGGGAACCGCCGCGGCGGAGCGGAGGCGTCGACGGCGGTGGTCCGGGCCACCGCCGCTGTGGGGAGCCGGGGCGCCTTCCGGACGCTCCTCGCGGTCGCGGTGTTCGGCCGTGCCGGGGTCGTCCTGGACCGCATCGTCCTGGACCGCGTGAGGGCTTCGGGGACGCCGGTCGGCGAGCCCCGGGGAGCCGGTGACACCGTGCTGGCGCCGGGATCAGCTCGCCGCGGGTCCCGGACGCGGACGGGTGACACACGGGCGCCCCTGTGACGCTTCACCCCCGGTCCGGAGCACCGTTCCGGCCCCGACCGCTCGGGGACTCGGGCAGACTGTCGGGGACGGCACCGCACCGAACCCCCGGTCGCGGGCCCGGACCCCGACGCCGCACCGCGAGAGGAGACGCTCCCCGTGTCCCCCGCCCTCCGTCCGCGTGCCCTGGTCGTCGCCGCGGTCGCCCTCGCCGTCCCCTGCGTCGTCGCCTATCTCCTGCCGCCTCCGTGGGTCCTGCTGTTGATACCGGCCGTCCTCCTCGCCGTGGGCGTTATCCTGGTCCGCCCCGGCACCGCGGCCTCCGGGACCGCCGACCCCGGTGCCGCGGCTCCCGGAGGCCGGTCGCCCACCGCACAGGGGGCCGCCGCCGGGGGAGCGCCGGGCACACGGGTGCGCCCGGTCGCACTGCCCAGCGCGGTCGAGGATCACCGGTTCGACTTCTCCGCCGTGGTCCACTGGCGCTGGGACGGTCACATGGACCTGCGTCTGCGGCATCCCGTCGGCCCGGCCGTGCTCGCCGTCGTGACCCGGGCGGCCGAGCTCGCCCGGGAGGTCGACCCCCACGACCGCGGACTGGCCGAGTGCGAACTGGGGGCGCTCCTGGCCGTCGAACGGGCGGTCACCGGTGCCGGGATCGTCGTGTGGGCCGAGGACGTGCGGCTGCGCCTCCCGGACGGGGACGTCGAGCGGCTGTGCCGGATGGCCGACCTGCGCAAGGACCGCGCGTTGCGGGAGGCGATCCGCGCGGCCGAGGAGGACCTGGGCGCGCTTCCGGCCCCGCCGCACGCACCGGGGGCGGACCTGGTGGGGGCCGACGAGCCCGACTACGCCGCCGACTACGAGGAACTCACCCCCTTCGACGGCCCCGACCTGCCCCCGCCCCCCGGACCGGGCAGTGACGTCGACGGTGAGGGTTACGAGAGCTACTGGTGGCCCGCCGACGACGCCCCAGGGCCCCATCCGGCCGAGGAGGACGTCCAGGTGGCCATCATCCGCGGCCTCATCGACTCCGCCGGGGACGCGGACGCCCGCACGGCCTTCGCCCGGGACCAGGTGGGCGTCCTCGAACGCGGCGGTTTCACCGGGGTCGCGAGCCGGCTGCGGGGGCTCTTCCCCGAGACCGAGGGCGGATCCCGGGCCCACGACGGATCGCACGAGGCCGGGGACGGCGCACCAACCGTCCCCGGGGAGCACGGATAGGCGCCCGCGTCAGTCCAGCGCCGCGTCGAGCCGCTCCCCCAGGTCCTGGCTGAGCATCCGGGAGTAGGTGCCCGTCATGTGGTGGGAGTCCCGGTAGACCACCACGTTCCCCACCACGGCCGGGCACGTGCCCGCCGCGCAGAACCGGTCGCTGAGATCGATGAGGGCGGCGTCGCCGTCGATCATCCGGACGGCCCGCTCCTGGGGGTCGTCGAGCTCCAGCGCCTCCTCCTCCGACCGGTCGCACCGGGACAGGTCGTCGGTGTTGGCGGCCAGGCACTCCAGGACGTCCTCGCCCGTACGGGGCGTGTCCCGGATCATGACCACGTCCGTTCCGGCCTCGCCCACCCGGTCCCACAGCCGGCTCATCCCCTCGGCCATGAGGTTCCGCGCCTCTCCCGGCGACACGTCGTCGGCGGGGTCCGCCATCGCCGACGAACTCGTGACCGCCATGTCCGGGCGCAGGGTGAGCAGCTCGTCGACCACGGCACGGTTCCACGTCCGGCACTCCTCGTAGGGCTGTGACTCCGACCGCCTGGTCAGAGTGTCCGTGAACGCGCACGCGGACTTCGTGAACACCACCAGCCGCCAGCCGCGCGCCAGCGCCAACTCCTCCAGCGCCGGGATCCACTGCGCGCTGTGCGAGTCACCCACGACCGCGACCGTCACGGCGGCGTCCGCCACGCCGTAGACGCACGAGGTGTCCGGTGCCGTGGCGTCCTGGGAGGCCTGGCAGCCGTCGTCGTAGACCGCGGGCAGGTCCTCGGCGGCGTCCAGCGGGGCCGGGTACATGAGATCCCCGGAGGAGGGCAGCGCACGGTCGAGCGCCGCCGGCCCCGTGTGCACGGAGGGATCGAAGGCCACCGATCCGGCACGCTCCACCCGGACCAGGCCCACGGCGGCGACCGAGCCCACCACGAGCAGGCCCGCGAGGGCGACGAGGAGCGCCCGGCGCCCGTCGGGCACCAGACCCCGGTCGCGCACGGGATCCTCCACCCACGCCTTCGTCCCCCACGCCAGCAGGAGGGAGAGCGCGGCCACGACCGCGACGTCGAGGATCCCCAACCGCTCCCGCCCCGTCACCGCGAGGGTGAGGATGATCAGCGGCCAGTGCCACAGGTACAGCGAGTAGGACACGTCCCCGACGAAACGGGCGGGGGCCGTGCTCAGCAACGCCGACGCGGCCGGGAGCCCGGGGGAGTCCTCGGCCGCGATCACCGCGACGGCACCGAGGACGGGCAGGGCCGCGGCCCACCCGGGGAAGGCCGTACCGGAGTCGTAGAACACGGCGGCCGCGATGATCGCGGCCAGACCGAGCCACCCCAGGGGGAGCCTGAGCCAGGGGGGCGTGCCGCCCCGCGCCAGCCCCACCGCGAGCAGTCCTCCGGTCGCCAGCTCCCAGGCGCGTGTGGTGGGAAGGAAGTACGCCGCGGCCGTGCCCTCCACGGCCGACAGGACCGAGGCGGCCAGCGACGCCGTGAACAGTGCGCCGAGGATCGCGACCAGGAGCCCGGCGTCGGCGCGCAGCCGCCGTCGGGCCAGGGCCCACACGGCGAACAGCAGCGGCCAGACCACGTAGAACTGCTCCTCGACCGACAGCGACCAGAAGTGCTGTACCGGGCTGGGCGGCGCCTCGGCGGACAGGTAGTCCACCGCCTGGTCGGCCAGGTAGAGGTTCTCGACGTAGGCGGCGGAGGCCACCAGCTGCCACGCGGTGTCGGCCAGCCGGGTCAGCGGGAGGAGGACGAGCGAGGCGGCGCCCGTGGCCACGAGCACGACCGTCGCGGCGGGCAGGAGCCGCCGGACCCGCCGCACGTAGAACCGGCCGAGCCGGACACGGCCGTCGTGCCCGGCCGCCTCGCGGTACAGCAGCGAGGTGATGAGGAAGCCGGAGATCACGAAGAACACGTCGACGCCGACGTAGCCGCCCGGAAGCAGACGGGGGTCCAGGTGGTAGACGAGGACCAGCAGCACGGCCAGGGCGCGCAACCCCTGTACCTCGGGGCGGAACCTGCGGCCGTCGTGCGCGGCCGCGGGCGGTCCGGATCCGTCACTCGGCCGGGGGGTGGTTCGTGGCGTCGGACGCCACACGAGGTTCGGGCGCATTCCGTTATGTTGCCGTCGTCACCGCGGGGGACAAAGCCGACACGGGGGGCGTTGGCGCAACCTCAGTCCGGAGTTCACCCGACGGCCTTCCGGGAGTCGCGTTCCCTTCCCCGACCACGGTTTCGGGGCCCGTCGCATCCGGCCGCGCCCGTCCTCCCCACCGGTCGGGGTCCGCTTCCGGGCCCTCCCCCGCGGGGTGGCGCGGACTCGGCGAGGGCTCCGAGGTTCCCTTCGACGACGGGGCGATCGGTCGGGGCGAACTGGAGGGGCGGGTCCGCGACAGCGCGGAGGCACGGCGGGCCGCTGCCGCCGCGGAGCACTCCGCGCACGCCTTGGAGGAGCAGCTGGTGGGGCAGGACCGTGCCGCGCTCGTTCGGGCGCTGAACGCCGCGTCGCCCCGGCCGGACACCTTCGCGGTCGAGGCCGCGACCGAGGACGCGTGTGACTGACCGAGCCTGAGGAACGGGCGGGGCCACCCGACCCCGCCCGCTTTCGTGTCCCCCGACACGATGAACGTTCCGCGCGCCGGTTCCGTCATGACAGGGGAAGAGAGGACCAGGATATGGCGGGATTCCGTGGTGCGCGGAGAACCGAGGATGTCGCGGCTGACGAGGAGGGCACGGCCAGGATCCGTGCCGTACTCGCTCTGGGCGGGGTGCCCTGGGACGACCTGGACGACGGGGTCCAGGAGGTCCGTCTGAAACTCCTCCAGCACAGTGCCCGAGCGGAGAACGCCCCCATCCGTCGGCCGTTGGCGTGGTTGGCCGTCGTGGCCTCCCGGGTCGCCGCGGACTGGCACCGGGGCAGGACACGGGAGGACGGCCTCCGTGAACGGTTGGCCGTGCGGTGGTCCAGGCACCCCGCGGCGGCCGGAGGTGAGGAGGAACGCGTCCTCGCTCTGACCGTGGCCGACTGTCTGGACGAGTTGCCCGCCGCGCAGCGGCAGCTCCTGACCCTGCGCTTCTACGCCGACCTGACGGTGCGTGACATCGCGGCCGTCCTGGAGATCCCCGAAGGCACGGTCAAGAGCAGGCTGCACAAAGCTGTGGGCGCGATGCGCTCGAAGCTGGGCGACACGGAGGTGAAGGACCATGGGTGACGGTTTCGAGGACCTCGAGGAGCAGCGGCTGCGCCGCGCCTTCCGGTTGATCGGTGACGAGGTCGGCCGTGCCCCGGGAGGCGTCGGGGCGCGAAACGTCGCGACCGCCAGGCGTCCCCGTTGGCGTGTACCCGTGGCCGGCGCTCTCGGCGCGGTGGTCGCCGTGTCCGCCGGCGTACTGGCCGTCACCGTGCTGAACGACGCGGGAACCGGAATCTCCGGGGAGGAGGAGGCCGCCAGCGCGGGCCGGGGACAGACACTGCCGGAGGCCATCGCCTGTGCCCGGACGATCGTCGAGGGTGAGGTCACCTCCGTGGAGCAGGCCGGGGAACCGCACACGGTGACGCTGTCGATCGCCGTCCGGGAGTGGATCAAACCCGACTCGGGGGATCCGACGGTGCGGATGACCGTTCAGGACCCCGCCCACGTCGATCAGCTGAACGCGCTCGAAGCGGGAACGGACATCCTGATCATGGTTCCGGAGCGTCCCTCGGACCAGGCGGCGATCTACGAGGGGGACCAGATCCCCGCCGGGAGGTCCGAGATCACGCGGGACCTGCCCGAGGCCGAGTACACCGAGTGTCCTCCGGAGTGGCGCGACACCGACGACACCGCCGAGTGAGGGCGGGGGCGCGGTGCGGCAGCGGCCGGGGCGGTGCGATTGGTTGCGCTCAGTGCGTCGTTGCACTGAGTGCATTCATATCCCTAGTCTGAGGTCATGACAGAGCACCACCCGTCTCCCGCGCCCGATCGGCGGGAGGCCCTCAAGGCACGGCACCGCAGGGCCATCGTCGACGCGGCCGCGCAGCTGATGACCGAGATCGGCGGCACCGACTTCACCGTCGACCAGCTGGCGACACGGGCCGACGTCTCGCGCCGAACCGTGTTCAACCACTTCAGGTCGGTGGACGACATCACCCTCGAGGTGTTCCACGAGATGCTCGGGGCGGTCCTGGACAACGTCGAGGCCAACTTCTCCGCGTCGGCGGTCGAGCGCCCCGACGACCCCTCGATGTTCGACCGGCTCGCGGGCGCTCTGCGCGCCACCGACCTGGTCACCCCCATCACCGAGCTCACCCGGATCTTCGGGGAGGGGGACCACGGGCCCCAGCCCCGTCAGGCGGTGCTCTTCGAACGCGCGATCAGCACACTGGGATCCCGGATGGCGGCCACCACCCTGCGCCACCACCCCGCGGCCGACCCCCTGGAGGTCGACCTGATGTGCGGCGCGCTCGTCGGCGGGGCGCTGGTGGTGGTCCGGCACTGGGAGCAGCGCACCGGGGGAGTCGACTCCGCCGGGTCCCGCCGCGTCTGGGACGAGCTCCTGAAGCGCATGATCAGGGTGAACCGCGACGGGTTCGGAGCTTTGGCCTCCGACGCCGACGCGTCCTGAGCGCGCCCCCCAGCCCACCCACCTCCCTCTGCGAGCAACCATGGCTGAACTTCTCCACAGACTCGGGCGAGCCTCGGCGCGGCGCGCCCGAACCGTCATCGCGCTCTGGCTGGCGCTCCTGGTGTCGGCCGGCGGCGCCTTCTCCCTCTTCGCCGGGGAGTTGGAGGACAGTTTCTCCATCCCCGGTACCCCCACCGACCAGGTGAACCAGCGCCTCAAGGAGGAGTTCCCCGGTATGGGCGGCGGTGTGGGCACCGTCGTCTACCAGAGCGAGGACGGGTCCGCCCTCACCGAGGAGCAGCGGCAGGCCATCGGCGCACGCGTCGAGCGGGCCGCCGAGGTGCCCGGGGTCGAGGACGTCATCGACCCGTTCGCGACCGAGGACGAGCGGGCCGAACGGTGGGAGGAGCTGGCAGAGGGCCGTGAGCAGCTGGACGCCGGTCGGGCCGAACTCGAGGAGAACCAGGAACGGCTCGACGGGGGCCGGGCCCGGGCCGAGGCCTCCGGCATCCTCGACGCACAGCTCGAGGCCGGTTTCGACGCGCAGCAGGCCGAGATCGACGTCCACAGGCAGACCATGGAGGCCGAGGGCGAGCAGCTCGACCGGGGCGAGGCCCTGATGGACATGGCCGCCGGTATCCGCACCGTGTCCGAGGACGGAGCCACCGCCCTGGTGAACGTCTCCTTCACCGACAGCCAGGAGGAGGTCTCCCAGGAGACCAAGGAAGCGGTGATCGCCGTCTTCGAGGACGGCCCGGTGGCCGGAACCACGGTCGACTTCGGCGACGACATCGCCATGGCCCTGCCCAGCCTCGTCAGCGCCACCGAGGCGATCGGCGTGATCGTCGCGGGCGTCGTGCTCGTGGTCATGCTCAACACCCTCGTGGGCGCCGGACTGCCGATCCTGACCGCCCTGGTCGGCGTCGGTATCGCCACGCTCACCGCGATGTCGCTGTCCGGTGTGCTGGAGATCGCCACGGTGACACCGATCCTCGGGCTCATGCTCGGCCTCGCCGTCGGCATCGACTACGCGCTGTTCATCGTCAACCGGCACCGCCGCCAGCTCAGACAGGGCGCCGGTGTCGCCGAGTCGATCGGGCTGGCCAACGGCACCGCGGGCAACGCCGTGGTCTTCGCGGGCAGCACCGTGCTCATCGCCCTCCTGGGCCTGAACCTGACCGGTATCGGCTTCCTCGGCCTCATGGGGAGTGTGGGCGCCATCGCCATCACCTTCGCCGTGCTGATCGCGGTGACGCTCGTTCCGGCCCTGCTGTCGCTGGTGGGCACGCGCATCCTGTCCCGTCGCGAGCGCGACCGCCTCGCCGCCGGGGACGGGCGCGACCCCGCCGGTGGGCCAGGCGCCGGGCCCGGGCCGATGTCCAACCGCGGGGCACTCGGCCGCGCGGCGATCGCCGTCCTGGCGCTCGGCGTCGTCGCCCTTCCCGCCCTGGACCTGCGGGTGGGGATGCCCGACGGCTCCTCGCAGCCCACCGACTCCACCCAGTACCGCGCCCACACCGCCGTCGCCGAGGACTTCGGGGAGGGACGCAACGGGGCCCTCCTGGTCACCGCCGACCTGCCCGGCGGTCCCACCGACGAGGCGGCCGAGGCCAACGCGGTGCGCTACCAGTACGAGGTCGCCGAGGAGCTGTACTCCCACGCCGACGTCGCCGCGGTGGCGCCCGTCGGGGTCTCGGACGACCACACCCTGGCCATCTTCCAGGTGGTCCCGGCGGAGGGTCCGGCCAGTCCGTCGACCGAGGAGCTGGTGCACACCCTCCGCGACCTGGAACCCATCCACGGCACCGGGACGCTCGGGGTCGCCGGCATGGCCAGCGGCAACATCGACATCTCCGAGACACTCAGCGAGGCGCTGCCGACCTACCTCACGGTGGTCGTGGGACTCTCCCTGTTCATCCTGCTATTGGTGTTCCGGTCGGTCCTCGTGCCGGTCGTGGCCACGCTCGGGTTCGTCCTGTCCTACCTCGCCGCACTCGGCGGTGTGGTCGCCGTCTACCAGTGGGGCTGGCTCGGTGGGATCATCGGGTTGGAGAACCCGGGGCCGATCCTGAACTTCCTGCCCACCCTCCTGGTGGGCATCCTGTTCGGCCTGGCGATGGACTACATGCTCTTCATCGGAACGGGGATACGTGAGGCCTACGTGCACGGCACCCCGGCCCGGCTCGCCGTCGTGCGCGGTTTCCGCGCCGGACGCGCGGTGGTCGCGGCCGCGGCGATCATCATGATCTCGGTGTTCGGCGGGTTCGTCTTCTCCGAGACGATGATGATCAGCTCCGTCGGTTTCGCGCTCGCCTTCGGCGTCCTGATCGACGCGTTCGTGGTCCGTATGCTGCTGGTCCCCGCGGTCATGCACCTGGCGGGGGAGGCGGCCTGGTGGCTGCCGGGGTGGCTCGACCGGATCCTTCCCGACATCGACGTGGAGGGCTCGGCCCTGGAGCGCGACCACGCCCCGGAACGGGCCGTGGCGGAGGAGGAGACCGGCGCGGAGCCGCCGACCGGGAACGGGATCGGCGTCGGCTCGGGGCGGGCCTGACCTTTGGTGCACCCGAACGCGTCGGGCGGGGGCATCCGGCGGGGCGGTTCCGGCGGTGGGCCCTCGCGCCCCGCCGGATCCCCGCCGCCGAACCGCGTGGAGGGTCAGGGCCGCAGCCGGAACGGGTGCCGCCTACCGTTGAGCCACCGGCCGAGGACGGTCGAGCGCACCAGCAGGTGGTAGCTCACCAGCAGCACCAGGCACGTCGCGCCGAGCACCGCCCCCAGCTTGACCGGTACCGGCCAGGGCTGGTCGGCGACCAGGATCTGACCGAGCACGAGCAGCGGCATGTGCAGCAGATAGCCCCAGTACGAGGCGTCCGCGACGTAGCGGACCGCCGGCCGTTCCCGGGTCAGGTACCGCACGCACACACCGACGAGGCAGTAGGTCCAGGCCCAGCCCGCCACCGCGATGAGCGCGGCCCCGACCGGAAGCGGAAGGACCTGTCCGAAGTCCGCGCCCGCGGCGACCGAGGCGGCCACCGCCACCACCAGGTACGGGATCCAGCGGCCGGACAGCCGCGGCAGCGCGTCCCGGCCGCGGCGCAGCGCCCACCCCACCGCGAACGCGCCCAGGTAGGGGATCAGCGAACCCGCCTCGGGAAGAACGGTCGACGGGGCCACGATGCCTCCGCTGGAGACGTCCCCCTGGATGAGGAGACCCACCAGGTACGGGACGGCGGCCAGCAGCATCCCGCCCGGCGAGGCCAGCAGGTCACCGGCGCGCGAGACCGTCCCCCGCACGCGTTCGGCGCCGAGCAGCCGGTACGCGACGGTCCTGGCGACGAGGACGACCACCACGGCCTGCGCCAGCGTCCAGAGGAACCACAGCTGCCCGGGGCCGAAGACGCCCAGAAGGCCCGGGGCGCTCTGCGGGGGCTCGGGCGGGGGCAGCCCGCGCCACGCGGAGTCGGCCACGGCCAGCAGGCCCAGGGTGGCCACCGAGACCGGCCAGAAGACCACGGCCGGCAGCACGATCCGGGTCAGCCGGTCCCTGAGGTAGTTCCACGGGCCGCGTCGCTCGAGCACCATGGCGCCGAAGTATCCGGCGAGCACCATGAACAGTGACATCCGGAACAGGTGGATGAGGAAGACCAGCGGTACCACGGCCGCCGTGGGGGAGGGGTCGGTGACCAACCACGGGAGGCCGGGGACGAACGGCAGCACCGCGTGTAACAGGATGCCCAGGAGCAGGGCACTGCCGCGCAGGGCGTCGAGGCCGTGCAGACGGACTCCGGCGGGGGCTGTCGCGGGGGCGGGTTCGGTGGTGTCCTGGTTCATGTCCCCGACGCTAGGGACCCGGCCCGGCAGCGACCATCGACCGACCGGACAGAACGCCTCCACCGATCGGTGGATCCTGCGGCGGTGGCCCCGAGCCGGGAGACGCCGTGGCCCGTGCGTGCTCCGGACCCCGGCTCCGGCCCCGACCGGTGTGTCACCGCTGTCCCCGTCGGTGGCCCGGCTCGCGGTCAGCCGGGGATTCCCGGCCCGGCGGATTCTGTGGCCGACGCTGCTGACGGTGCCGTTGATCGCGGTGCGTCCGGTACGGGGAGAGCGGGAGTTGGGGTCGGAACGGACGGGGCCGGGGCCCGAACCGATTCTGGGCGGCGCGCCGGGACCCGCCCTCGGAAACCGGCAATGATTTAACGTTTTACCGGTTCAGGGGGTCGCCCAATGCGGTCGTGTGACGTAACCACGCGGTCTGGTGTGTTCTGTGCCTGTAGCGAACGGTTCCGGCTGTCGGTAGCTGCGGATGCCGCGCCGTTGCACCGGCCGGGCACACCTCCTGAGGACCTTTGTTCCCCGTGCCCGGCGTATCTGGTCGGCCGCCGAGGGGGCGCCGACGAGACTCCGGGGGCGGCCCGACCTCCGCTCCGGTCCGGTGGCGGGCCGATTCCCTGATCCGCGCGGGCATAGGATCGGCGGCATGGCAACCCGGCTTATTCAAATTCATATGAGTGCTCTGGATGACTCGGCGCTCGGCGAGTTCTGGGCGAAGGTCCTCGGCTGGGAACTCTCCAGTGAGGGTCCCGGCGTGACCAACCTGGAACCCGAGGGCTTCGACTATCCGGACCCCGTCGCCGTCTGCCTGGACATCGTCGCCGTCCCGGAACCCAAGACGGTGAGGAACCGTGTGCGTATCGACCTCGCCACGACCTCCGCGGACCATCAGAGGGAGCTGGTCGCGCGTCTCAGGGATCTGGGAGCGACGCCCGCCGACCCGGGCCAGGGCGACGTGCCGTGGACCGCCCTGGCCGACCCCGAGGGTAACGAGTTCCGTGTGCTGGAGCCCCGGGAGACGTACCGGGACACCGGGCCGGTGGCCGCGGTGACGGTCGACTGCGTCGACCCCCGGGCGATGGCCCGGTTCTGGGACGAGGCGATGGACTGGACCCTGCACGAGGTGAGCGACGATCACGCGGTCATGCGCTCCGCCAAGGGCGTCGGCCCGTATCTCGAGTTCCTCCGCGTGCCCGACGCCAAGACCGTGAAGAACCGCGTCCATCTCGACCTTCGCCCGTACCGCGGCGACGATCAGGCGCAGGAGGTGTCCCGGCTGCGGGAGCTCGGCGCCACCCTCGTCGACATCGGCCAGGGCGACGTGCCGTGGACGGTCCTGGCCGACCCCGAGGGCCACGAGTTCTGCGTCCTCACCCCGGCCTGAGGCGGAGCCGTACCGACCAGGTACGGGGGAGCGCCGCCTCCGGTGCTCCCCCGGCCAGCGTCACCGACGGAGGCCCTCCGCCGGTGTGGGAGCCCATCTGGCCGGTGTCGTCCGATACCGGCGGCCGGTACCGGACGACACCGGGGCGAACGATCTTCAGGCGTGGCGAGCGGCGGCCATCCCCGGAACTCGGAAGGCCGCAGTGCTTCCGGAACCCATGCACACTGCCCGCGGCGGAGGGCTGCACCCACTGCCAACGTTGATCGACACGTGCTGTCCGTTCCCCTCGACGCAGCCTTCTTGTCGACCTTGATCCATCCGTGGCCGGGGACCCACCCCTGCGCTCATCCGTTGCGGGGGATCCCGTTCTCCGGCCACTGGTGGCCCGCTGCTTCGACGTGGAGTTTGAAGGTGTGGGCGTCGGCGTGGGTGTCGAACGGCTCGGACTGGGGTGCTCCGCCACGGGTGCCGCCCAGGCGCCATTTCACCCAGTACCGGGTGCGCCCGTCGGCCAGTATGCGCTGGTTGATGGTTGCCATGCGTGGACCATCGCTTGGGTGCGGGACGAAGCGAAGGGAATCGGCGGAAGATCTTCGAGAACCTTCGCTGGCTTGGTTTTCGCGGGGCATGGATATATCCCTGTTAAGGGATATGAAAATCAGTATGTCGGTTCGATGAATTTCTTTTTGAGAATCTCTTATTCCTACACGGCTGTGGTGAGACGTTGGGTGCGAACGTTGAACACCGCGTCGCAGGATTCGCGTACAACTTCATTGTGGGTGGCGACCACCACCGCGCATCCTTCTCGGGCCATCTCGCGCAGGGTGTCGATGACCATGCGCCCGTTGGCCTCGTCCAGCGCACCAGTCGGCTCGTCGGCCAGCACCACGGTGGGTTGCTTGACCATCAGCCGTGCCAGAGCGACGCGTTGCTGCTCACCACCAGACAGTCGGTGCACCTTCTCCTTTTCTCGCTTGGCCAGGTCGACACGATTCAACGCCTCTGTCTGGAGATTCCGGTCACGCCCGACCACGTCGAGGTTCTCCTTGATCGTGGCGTTCTCCATCAGTGCGTAGTTCTGGAACAGGTAGCCCAGGTGGGCTCGGCGGAAGCGGCGCCGACCGCCCGCGCCGAGACGCGTGATTCTCTTGCCGTCGTGGACGATGACTCCGCCACTCGGTTTCTCGAGGAGCCCCAGGCAATTGAGCAGGGTTGTCTTGCCGGACCCGGAGGGTCCGACGAGGGCGAGCATCTCACCGGTGCGGACGGTCAGGTCGACGTCCTGCCACAGGGTTCGTTCACCGAAGGACTTGGTCAGTTGGAGAGTGCGAATCACGGGTGGACTCCTTAGGCCTGGGAGGCGCCTTCATGGACGATACGGCGGTGGAAGAACGCCAGCGTGGCGATGGTGATCGCCAGGGAGACCAAGGCGATCACCGTGGCGTAGAACGGTTCGGCCCCCGTGGTGCTCATCGCCGAGGGAGGTGCTGGCCGGGTAGGGTCGTTTGCCGTGGCCAGAGTGGTGACGGTGCTCCAGGTGGCCCAACCCACGAAGGCCGCCGAGATCGTTCCCTCGACGGCCAGCAGCCGCCGGTGTGTGGCGGTGAAGGACCATCCGCTGAGATGTCGGGCGAAGATGGTCTGTGCTCGGGTACGCACGTGGATGATGCACGCGGCCACAGCCGTCAACAGCAGCACGGCGCTCGCACCCATGAGGTTGAACACTTCGCTGCGCAACGTGACCAGCGTGTTGGCATGTTCTATCAGCGCGCTGGTGGTGAGGGTTTCGACCATGGAGATGTAGCGGGACGCTTCGGGATTATCGGTCCGGAACTCCTCGACCACCTCCGGGTCGGGGAAGACGGTCTCCCGCCCGGACATGTGGGTGACGTAGCTGCTGTCGGACATCACCTCGCCGTTGGGCAGGGCGATGATGACCGGTTCGCGCAACAGGGGCAGGAACATCGGCCCGTCGAAGCGCTGCGCACCATAGGTGAACATGGTCTGGTCGTCGGCGGCCAGCAGCACCTCGATGTTGAAGGTGCGCTCGGCCCTACCGTTCACCTCCAACCAGTTGTCGATACCTTCCACCAGTTGGTCGGTGTAGCTGGAGGCGGAGGAGGGCGCGATGACGCGAATGGTCTCGTCCGGCCCGTAGCGATCTCTGGAGGGCGAAAGGACCTCCTGCTCGGTCAGGTAGGTGTCGTTGACCAGGAGGATGGGGTGGTCCATGCCGGGTGCTACCACCCCGGACGGGTCACTGGGCAGGATCGAGAACGGGTCCACGTGCACAGCCAGCACCATGTCGCCCTCGGAGTCGACCTGACGAAGCCACGGCCCGAGTTCGTCGTCGACGGCCTGTTCGTCCGACCAGCCGTAGTTGGCGCTGAGCGCGGGACGCGAGGTGTCACCGTACCGCTCGTAGACCTCCAGGCCGATGCGCTGATCGCGGGCGTTCTGACCGGCGGTGACGACGGTGCCGACGATGACCAGGGCCAGGATGAGTACGGGAACACGCACCAGGTAGATGGCCACCGTGGTACTGCGTATGGGTAGGCGGCCCTTGAGCGCGGGGAGTATGTCAGTGGTGTGTACCAGACCGAGCACGGCGGCGTGCACGAGCAGGCAGGGCAGGACGAGGATCGCCAGGAACGCCAGTGCCAGCGGCGCGTAGAAGCCGAACTGGTTCCACCCGTTGTAGAAACCCAGAAAGGCCAGCACGACGGCGGCGACTACGGGCATCGCTATTGCGTACAAGCGGGCGACCTTGACCAGGTCCTCGCGCAGAATGGCCGCATAGGAGTGGCCTTGGAGACGCATGACGGCATAGTCGCGAGAAGCGAGCAGGACGCCGGCACCGACAGCGGTGATGGTACCGAGCAGGGCGACAGCCATGAGGTTGAGCAGGTGGCCGCCGGTGAAGAAGTGCCACAGTTGGGTGACCTGGGTTCCGGGAGCCTCATGCAGGCCGTGCTCAGTAAGCGCGTCACGTAACACGGGCTGGGCCTCTGGGGCGCCGAAGATGAGGTAGTGCCCGTTGGGCCCCACCTCGCCGAACTCGCTGATGGGGTGGGTTCGTACCGTGAAGCCGCGGCTGAAGGACGGGTATTCCTCCTCCAACCATCTGGCGTAGCGGGAGTCCGGTTCGGAGACGGCCAGGTACATGTGGGCCAGCGATGAGGGTTCGTTGACGTCGAGGATGGTGTAACCGACGGCAGCGTCGTACTCGTCGGCGATTTCCTGCACGGTGCGTGCGACATCGTCGATGTCGTGGGTGCCCTCGTTCTCCGTGATCCACACCATCTCCGAGTCTTCGAGGACGTAGATCGTCTGCTCGGCGGTGGCGGCGAGAAGGAAAGCGATGAGCGCCGCGAACGCGATACACGCCGTGTAGGCGAAGGAGAGGATTCTGTTCGGCACCTGGTGGTCCTGTCAGGGGATGGGCGGGCTGGCAGCCCGCCGGTGAAGCTGTACCGGCGGGCTGCGGTAGGGGCGGTGGTCAGCAGCTAGCGCGCCAGTACGCCTGATTGTTGCCAACGGCACGTGGCGCCTCGGCCCTGGCCCAGGAACCGGCGTATGCGGAGTCACGGACGGTTCTGGTACCCACCGCAGTGGCCCCGTGGCACACGTAGTTGTTGTGGTAGTACGAGTAGCTGGTGCCAGCGCCGGGAATGCCGGTGACGCCGTGCTGCCAGGTGCCGCCACCGACGTACTCGGTCGTCGCCGTCGCGATACCCGCGGTTCCCGCGGTGATGCCGGCGGCGATGAGTGTGGCCATGGACAGACGCTTGAGGGTGTTCACAGGGTCTCTCCCTAGGTCAGCAGCTTGTGCGGTAGTAGGTCTGGTTGTTCGTCCACGCTTCGGGGGCATCGGCGAAGGAGGTTCTTCCGGCTCCGGCCGAGGCGCGATCGACGTAGGTACCCACAGCCGTGGAACCGTGGCAGGTGGAGCCGTGGTAGTAGTTCGAATACACACGATTGTTGATGATGCCGTGGTCCCATGCGCCGCCTCCGACATAGTCGACGACCGCAGAGGCGATGCCGGTGGCGCCGAGAGCCAAACTGCCGGTAAGTAGCACGGTGCTTGCGGCACGTCTGAGGTTGTTCTTCATGGGTGGCTTCCTTGGTAGGAGTTGTTGTCGTCCGGTCACGCATGGCGACCGGCCCCAAGGAAGCTAACAGTGATCATTCAGATACGACAGAACTCTTTTACCTGCGCAAATAAGAGCACCCTGCGAAGGAACGTTGTTTCACCTGGTATTTCATTCCAGGTGGTGGAGGTGTCCGGAGCTGGCCATGGCCGTATCCGGCACACTGGGAAACACTGGCGCCCAGGGCATCGGTGTGTGGTTTCCCGGTGCCCGCAAGTGGCTGGTGGGCGGTTTGTCGGTCCCCCTGTTGGCGGTCTTGGGCGACTCCACCGTGGCCATGGTGAACTCGAGGTTGGGGCGGTGGAAAGCTCGCCTTGGGTGCGGCCGGGGGCTGGTGCCAGTGCGAGTCGATCCGCAACCAAGTGCCGCCATGGCCGACCTGTTTGGTTTTGCGTGGGTTGTCCGCTTCACGCCCTGGCTTGTGCACCCCCGTGCACCCGCTGGTGCACCCCGGCAACGCGAAAGGCCCTGACCGACGGATGTTTCCGGAGGTCAGGGCTTTGTCGGCTCTGGGGTGAGTGACGGGACTTGAACTGCGGTGGGGAAGCGGCCTGACCTGGGAAAACGCGAGAACCCGCAGGCAGTGGGGGAGGCGGCTGCTCGGTTGCGCCGGGTTGCCCCGCGTTCCGCTGGGGAGTGTGCACCCTCCGGGTGCACGTCCTTGGCCCGTCTGGTGCACCCCCCGGGGGGGTGCACCACAGTGGTTCTGTCTCTGTCATCGGACTTTAAGTTCCGAAGTCAGGACGGCGTCCGACGAATCTCAACATCGTGATGGTCGCTGGCCACGACCTTTTCATCCTTTATGATCCATACCTCTACGTAGTGTTTGCCGCAGTAGCGTGCGGTTTCAACGATCTGAGCCCCACGCTTCTTCGTGATTTGGCCGCGTAGGTCACGTGCGTTCTCGGCATCCTGTCCGTGGTTACGGACCTTCCACCAGATCTCGTACGGTGGTGGAGCGTCGGTGGTTACCATAAATCTAATGTTCCACCCTTTCGGGGCGAATCTGGCCCTTCGGAGATCAGACGAGCGGCTTCTGGTTGGATGCTTGACGCGGGCAGCGATGTGAGCCCGAAACCCACCGGATAATGGAATCCCCATTTCCTCGATGAATTTCTCGTTTGGTGCCCGTGAGGTCAAATTTTCGGGCTGTGTGCGCTTGGTGGAGGAAGACGACTCGACGGTAGTAGGTGCTCTGAATCCGTTGCCGAAGAGATCTTGCCAGAGCCGGATGCTTTTGTCCTTGTCCTCCTCGTCGAGGGCTGCGCGCATACGTATGGCATAGGAGTGGACGCACTTAGCGAAGTTGGCGTATTTGTCTTGGTCCCACCGGTGGTTGAAGCTGGTCTGCGGGCAACTGGGGTCAGCGATGATGGGTATCTGAGGATGCATGTCCAGCCACGCCGACAGGTCTTCGATGAGATGAACGAGCGTGTTGGCTACACCGCTGTAGCGGTTGTCCGTGTCGTAGACCTGGACCCGTTCGCCGAGTAGAGCCGTGAGGATGACCGAGGGGATCGAGAAGGTGTCTTTGGAATCCCGGAGGTACTTCACCAAGCGGATCACCTTGCGCAGGTGGCCGCCGGCAAGCGCATCCTTCTCTTTCATCCAAGCGGTGTAGCCCTCGGGGTTGGTCTCCTCGAACTCCTCATCATCCGAGTTGACGATTACCTGGCGATCATCGGGAAGGATAAGGTGCGGAACGATATCCACGTGGCAGTCGCCAGCGTATTTGATTCGAACGCAGCGGTTCTTCTCGATTACCTTTGAACTGTAGTTACTGCTGCGATTCAGTGCCTTGTATAAGGCGTCTCGGTATTTGGAGGGGGTGGATTCCCAGCCTGTCTGGACAGTGACGTTGAGTAGAAAGTCGGCGTCGAACTCGTCATTTTTTCCGGCCACCGGTTTAATGATAGTTCGGTGGGCCCAGGATCCTTGTGGGGTGTGGTCAAGGACCAAGGGGCCGAACTCCGGGTCGCTGTTCAGGTAGTTGAGGATGGCAGTGACGTGGTCTTGCAGTTGGTCGAGGCGGGTCTGATTGAGGTTTACGGTGCCCTTGAGGAGGGTGTCGAAGTAGCCGTTCAGTTTCACTTGATCTCCAGGGCAGGACGGTATCCGTAGTTGGTGCGGTCGTAGATCGTCAGAGCAGGGTGGACCTGGTGGTCGTGGAGGCGGCCCAGGCTCACCGCCGCTGAGAGAGGCACAGCTGGCAGGACGTGGAGGCGTCGGATGTACTTGGCGTCCGCCTCGATCTCGGAGAAGAACTCCCGCAAGCATTGCTGGAAGTTGGAGAGGCTCACCCGGTGCCGCATGACGTCCGGGACGGCTCTCGCATCCATCGGGCTAATCAGATAGCGAGGTAGCCCGGTCAGGGGGGCTGGAAGCTCCCTGGTCTGGATCGTGCCAGAGATATTGAGCACTAGCACGGCCTCGCTACCACCTTCTGGCTGCAGTTCCAGGCTGCGGTGAGCGCTGAAGATGACGGCTTGCCCCTCGTCGCTCCAGGCCCAGGACTCGCTGTACCGATGGCGCTGGTAGACGTCGGTGGGCACGGTGTCGTCTAGCCGTGACCCAAGGTAGACGAGCAAGGGAAGACGCGCGAAGCCGAAGATGCTTAGATGCGATACGTGGTCGTTGGCGATGCCTTCGTTGAGCTTGTGGTCGATCACGCGATCAATTACGGCCTTGGCCTGGCGGTAGTAGTCGCCGTTGGCACTGTTCTCGCCGGGGGCCTCTCGAAGATCCATCGTGGCCTCGCCGAGAACGTGGCGCAGATCGATCTCGATGCCGTGGCGGGAGTAGGACTCAAGGTAGAGGGGGATGCGGTTGCCCGAGGCGAGAACGGCCGAGGAGGCTGTCTCCCGAGTGAGTTCGACCTCCTGACCTCGAACCTGACCGATCATCCGTACCACGGTGGTGGTGCGGCCAGGAGCGATCCCTGTCGCGTGCTTGATCCGATCCTCGTGGGCTCGTTTGATTTCACGCAGCTTTTCTACAGTGAAGTGATCCAGTGTTTCGCGGGCGTCGATCTCGTCGTGTTCGTCCGCGCAGACCAGCATGAGGTTGTCTGCGGTGTCGCGCATGACGAGGTTGCTTCGGCCTCGCGGGGAGCCGGGCGTGTTCTGCTGCCCCACGATGTGGGCGAGTTCCCCCAGCCGGACGGGTCTGCCAGTCATCGTCCCGTCAAGGAGGTACCGATTGCACAGTGTGCACCGGCCGCCCGAACGGACCCACACTTCCAGCCTGACTTTGTCAGGCAGGGTCTTCCGTTTGCTGCCACCCTTGCTTGACGCCAACTTGACCTCGCAGGACATCACTCAGCGGCTGTGCCGGGAGCCGACTCCATCACACCCGGCACGAAACACTCGGTTCTCCGGCCCTGTGTGCCGTGTTCTCAGGCGGTCAGCTCCCGGCATTGGGAGCCTCGACCCCCGCGAACCTCTCCATCTGCTCGATCACGTCCTTGACGGCGTTCTCCTCCTGGTCCGGCGGATAGTCGAACTTGGCCAGGAGCCTCTTGATCCGGCTGCGGAGCTTGGCCCGTACCGGCTTGCGGGACAACCAGTCGGTGCTCAGGTTCTTCTCGACGTCCCGGACCAGCGCACGGGCGATATCGGCCAGCACCTCGTCCTTCATCAGCTCGCGGGCGCTCTCGCTCTTGCACACGGCGTCGTAGAAGGCCAGCTCCTTGTGGCTGAGCGGAGGGTCGAAGCGCTCGCCGCGCCGGAACTCGGCCATGGCCTCCTGCGCCACGGAGAACAGTTCGGCCAGTACCTGGGCGCTGGTGAGCTGCTCGCGCATGTAACGCATCATGAGCTCCTCCAGCTTTCGGGTGAAGCGCTCCCGGCTGATCGCGTTGTACCGGGTGGCCTCACGCATCTTCTCCTGGGCCAGGCGGTGCAGCGCCTCCACCGCCAGGTTCGGGGTCGGTGAATCCTGGAGGCGGCGCAGTTGTGCCTCGTTCAGGCGGGTGATGTCCAGTTTCCCCAGACCCGCCTCGGCGTACAGGTCGGTGATCTCTTCGGCGTCCACGGCTTCGGCCGCCAACTGGGACAGGTACATGCTGATCTCGGCGGGCAGCTTCTCGCCCCGTGCCTCGCGGTTGGCAGCCTCGATCTTGACTACCCAGGCGCGCACCTCCACGAAGAAGGCGATGTCGCGCCGCCAGTGCTCCAGGTCCTCGAACCGCTCGGAGATCTCCGAACTCATCGCGCACAGCTGGAAGTAGCGTTCCAACCGGGTAGCGCTGTCACGGAAACGCTTGGAGAGGGATTTGCCCTCGCCTTCCGCAGGCTCCCACTTGGCCGCGCGGGAGACCAGGTGGTCGGAGACCAGCTTCAGCGCCCGCAGACGCGAGTCCCCACCACTGGTGGAGAGCAGTCTGCGCCAGTCGATCCCCGATAGCAGACCGCAGATCGTCTCGTACTCGTTGCGGACCTCGGTGATGGCCCGGTCGACGCCTCGGCCCAGGGTCTGGTCCTCGCGGTCGCCAGGGGAGTACTCGTCCAGAGCCTTGCGCAGGTTCTCGGTCAGCGGTGCGTAGCCCACCAGCAGGCCGTCCCGTTTGCCTCGGAAACGCCGGTTGACACGGGCCAGCGCCTGCATCAGGCCGGCGCCGCGCATCGGCCGGTCCATGTACATGGTGTGGATCGGCGGCGCGTCGTACCCGGTGAGCAGCATCGAGTGCACGATGAGCAACTGGAGCTCGTCGTCGGGGTCCTTGGCGCGGGCCTGCACGATCCGGTGCTCGGAGGGACGCATGGCGTGGGCCTTGAGCACGGCGGGGTCGGAGGGTTCGCTGTGCAGGACCACCTTCATCACGCCCCGGCCGGGGCCCTCGCCGGCCCAGTCCGGACGCCGCTCGGCCAGGGCGTCGAACATCCGCACGCACACCTCGCGGGTGGAGCACACCAGTATGGCCTTTCCGGGGCCGCCCAGATGGGGGCGGACCAGGCGGGAGCGCTCCTCCCAGTGCGCGATCAGGTCGTCGGCGAGCTTGGCCACCCGGTCGGGGGCGCCGTAGACGCTGGTCATCCGCAGGGCGGCCCGCAGCGCCCTGCGGCGTTCGGCGTCGTCCATGCCGGAGGTGAGTGAGTCGGCCTGCTGGTCGATGGTCTCAGGATCCACGTCTGCGGGGAGGGAGACGGGGATGAGCCGCGGTTCATGGTAGACGCGGACGGTCGCCTCGTCCTCCACCGCCCGGCGCAGATCGTAGACGTCGATGTAGTCCTTGCCCCCGCCGAAGACCTCGCGGGTGTTGGCGTCGGCCTGCGAAAGCGGAGTCCCGGTGAAGGCGATGAGGGTGGCGTGGGGAAGGGCGTCGCGCAGGTGGCGGGCGTAGCCGTCGAGGCTGTCGTAGTGGCTGCGGTGGGCCTCGTCGACGATGACCAGGATGTTGCGCCGGTCGGACAGCAGGGGGTGGTCGGCCCCGGAATCGCGTTCGGCCTTGGTCTTGCCGAACTTCTGCAAGGTGGTGAAGACGATCCCGCCGGTGTTGGTGTTGGTCAGCACCTCACGCAGTCGCCGACGGCTGTCGGCCCGGACCGGGTCGGTGCCGAGCAGTTCACGGCTGGCCTGGAAGGTGCCCAGGAGCTGGTCGTCGAGGTCGTTGCGGTCGGTGATCACCACGACGGTGGGGTTGTTCAGTGCCGGTTCGCGGCCGACCAGGCCGCTCAGGCACACCATTTCCTCGGACTTGCCCGACCCCTGCGTGTGCCAGACCACGCCCGCCTGGCCGTTGGTCCGGGAGGCCTCCACAACGGCCTTCAGGGCCTTGGTCACCGCGAAGTACTGGTGGGCCTTGGCGATGCGCTTGCCGGTACCGGTGAAGTTGACGAAGTTGCGGGCCAAGTCCAGGAAGCGGGCCTGGTCGAACAGCCCGTGCAGCGACAGGGTCAGCACCAGCGGGGGCTCGGCACCGGCGTACTCTGAATCGGCGTCGCCGACGGGGTTGCCCTGACCGTCCACGTTCCAGGGGGCGAAGTGTTCGAAGGGCGTGAACGGGGTGCCGTACTTGGCGGTTACCCCGTCTGAGACCAGGCAGAGCACGTTGTAGCGGAACGCGGCTGGGAACTCGTCGGCGTAGGTGAGCAGTTGGGCGTGGGCCCTGGCGAGGGTGGCGTGTTCGTCGGAGGCGTTCTTGAGCTCGACCACGGCCAGGGGTAGGCCATTGACGTACAGGACGAGATCGAAGCGGCGCTCGTGGTCGCCGTCGACGACGCGGACCTGGTTGACCGCTCGGAAGGAGTTGGCGTACGGGTCGCGGAAGTCGATGAGCCGGACGGTAGGGGAGACCTCGGCACCGAACTCGTCGGTGTAGGTCAGGCGGATGCCCGAGGTGAGGTAGCCGTGGGCCAGTTGGTTCTCGGGCAGGGCCTCGCGCGAGTGCGGGGTGGTGGCGATGGTCAGGACGCGGTCCACGGCGTCACCAGTCAGCTCGGGGTTGAGCCGTTCCACGGCCTCGCGCAGCTCATCGTGGAGGATGAGGTCGTCCCAGGCCCGGCGCTTCCCGGAGCCGGGGGCGATCTCCTTGCCGTCGGTGGGCAGCCAGGCGAGCTCTCCGAGCTCGTCCTTGGCGTGCTGCTCCAACTGGGCTTCGGTCACCCGGTCGGAGGAAGCGGTAGCGCCGGGTCTGGGGGGTGTCATACGTTGTCCTCCACGATTTTCTCGGCGTCCTTGACACGCAGCTTTCCGGACATCAGCTGAGGCAGAAGGGTGTCCCGCAGCTCCGCGAGTGCACGGGATTCTTGCAGGGCGCCTTCAACGGACCTGTGCAGAGGGTGGATGGCCTTTTCGATGGTCGCCGCTTGTTCCTTTTCTATGGACGGGACAAGAAGATGCTCGAAGGATTTCATATTCAATGTAGAGAAGACCGTGCCGTGGCTGACGTTTAGGCTTTCCTGGGCTGCCATGAGGACGGTTTCGTAGAGCACCGATCGCGTGATGATTCCTGGAATGAAAGCATAGCAGGACTGGTTGATCGTGGATGCTTTAGTGGTTCGCGCGACCGCGCCGACTGTTCCGCGTGCCGTGATTATTACAGAACCCTCGGGTACGGGCTTCGCGCGTGTGTTCTCGGTTGCGGAGTGGGTGATTTTTTCTTCGGTGTCGAGAAGTACCCCAGACTCGGCCTTGGCAACATCCCTTGCCGATGCCCAGGGAACGCTACCTCCCCAGTATGCGGGCATTTGTCGGTCAGGGGTGCCGCCCAGGACTGGGCTGGCTATGCGTGCTAGTGAGACCTTGCCAGCGGAGATTGTGTGAAGCTTGAAGTGGGATGTGGCAAGATCTGAAGCTGTTCTTGCTATGCGCTCGTTGGCTGCGATTTTGTCATCCAGTGCGCCGAGGGCCGCAGTGATGGCCTGTTGTACGGAGATTGGAGGATGGGGGACATCGATGGCCTTGATGGTGGCCACTGGTTGTCCCAGCCCGGGTACTCCGACGGTGGATGTATTGCTGAGGAGTCTTTGTTGTCCTTCGGGTGACCGGAACCAGTAATAATAAAACTCTGGCAAGGCCAGGCTGGGGTCCAGTCGTGCTTTCACTTGACTGGTCGAGGCTACGTATATTTCAAATTTTGGTTTTCTGGGAATCATGGAGACTTGACCCACGGTGCCCCTATGTGTAAATACTAGGTCTCCTGATTTAAGCTTTGCTCCGGGGACTTTGTTGGCTTTTTCTGTACTGATGAATGTGAAGTCATCATCGTGGAATATTCCCTTGGCTAGATTGATTCCTCGTACCATGGGGATGCCATGTGAGGTGTAGTCATTTTTTGTGAATGCTGATCCGTAAGGCTTAGATATTGAACTCTTTTCTTTTGCGGATAGTTCATGGAATTTAACTGTGGGCCACTCGCTCATCCGATCCTCCCGAGCTGCTCGCGGACGACGGCCTCAAGGCGCTTGGACTCGTCGAAGTGCTCGAAGAGCTCCTTCGTCAGGCGGGCGATCTTCTCGTCCAGCGGCTCGGCGTCCGGATCCTCCTCGACCTCGGCCGCCCCCACGTACCGCCCCGGGGTGAGCACGTAGTCGTGCTTGGCGATCTCCTGGAGCTTGGCCGAGTAGGCGAAGCCGGGAACGTCCTCGTAGGTCAGCTTCTTCTTCCTGGCCGAAGCGGTGCCGCGCCAGGCGTGGAAGGTGTCCGCGATCCTTTCCACGTCCTCCGGGGAGAAGACCCGCTCGGTGCGGTTGACCATCTCGCCCATCTCGCGGGCATCGATGAACAGCACCTCTCCGCGCCGGTCGCTGGTCGCTGTGGCACCCTGCACGCCCTTGTCCCTGACCAGGAACCACAAGCACGCCGGGATCGCCGTGGTGCGGAACAGGTTCCCCGGCAGCGCCACCATGCACGCCACCAGGTCAGCGTCCACGAGCGCCTTGCGGATCTCGCCCTCACCCGAGGACTGGGAGGACATCGACCCGTTGGCCAGGACCACGCCCGCCTTGCCCCGGTCGCCGAGCTTGGAGACGATATGCTGCAACCAGGCGAAGTTGGCGTTGTTCGCCGGAGGGGTGCCGAACTTCCACCGGTCGTCGTCTGCCCGCCGCTCCCACGGATGCAGGTTGAACGGGGGGTTGGCCAGGACGAAGTCGGCCCTGAGGTCGGGCAGCTTGTCGTCGGCGAACGTGTCCGCCCACCGCTTTCCCACTCCCTCGGGGTCCATGCCGTGGATGGCCAGGTTCATCTTGGCCAGTCGCCACGTGCGCTCGTTGGCCTCTTGGCCGTAGACCGCGATGTCGTGCGTGTGGTCACGGCCGCCGTGGTGCTCGACGAACTTCTGCGCCTGCACGAACATGCCGCCCGAGCCGCAGCACGGGTCGTAGACGCGCCCCTCGTACGGCTCCAGGATCTCCACCAGCAGCTCGACCACGCTTTTCGGGGTGTAGAACTCACCGGCCCGTTTGCCCTCGGCGCGGGCGAACTGCTCCAGGAAGTATTCGTAGGTCTCGCCGAGCACGTCCTGGGCGGTCTTCTCGCCGTCCCCGGTGAACCGGGCGTCGCTGATGAGGTCCACCAGCCCCTTCAACCGCTTCTGGTCGACGTTGTCGCGGTTGAAGATCTGCGGCAGCACACCGGTCAGGGCCTTGTTCGCGGTCATGATCTCGCCCATCGCGTCGTCGATGAGCTTGCCGACCCCTTCGGGGGTGCTGGCGGCGTTGTCCGCGATGTACTTCCACCGGGCCTTCTTGGGCACCCAGAAGATGTTCTCCTCGGCGTAGGAGTCTGGGTCCTCCAGGAACTCGGGCCAGCGGTGCTCGGGGACGCCTTCCTCCTTCAACTCCACGAGGATTTCCCGCTGACGCTCCTCGAAGGCGTCGGAGACGTACTTGAGGAAGACCAGCCCGAGTACGAACTCCTTGTACTGGGCGGCGTCCATCGAGCCGCGCAGTTGGTCGGCGGCCTTCCACAGGATGGCCCGGATCTGCTGGGGGCTGGACGCGCTGAAGAGCTCGCCCTGATCGGCTCCGGCGCGTTTGCGTGGTGGCATGTGTCGTGTGTTCCTTCTGGGTGGTGGTGCTGTCCGGTGACGCGGTCGCACGGAGGGGCCGGGCCGAAGCAGCGGGGATACTCCGAAAGTCTGTCAGGTGGCGGGGACCGTCAGGGTTCCGTCGGCGAACCCGGCGGCGCTCAGCCGCCGGATCGTGTCGAGCTCGGCGTACTGCTCGTCCAGGAGCGCGCGCCTTCGTTCGGCCTCGGCCAGGAAGCCGTCCAGCCTGGCCACCTCGTCCGGGTGCAGATCGGGCACGACGACCTCCCTGATTCCGCGGGGCGCCCGGACTGCCCTCGGCGTTCGCTGGACGGAGGAGTCCCCCTCTAGCAGCAGGGCCAGTACCCGGGGGGTCAGCGCTCGGCGGGCCGCACGGTTCACCCGCAGGATCCGGGCGGGGAAGGAGACCACGGAAGAACCCTCGTGGTCGACCATCACCCCGAACTCCGAGCCAGTCGTGTACACCACGTCCCCCGGCTCGGTCAGGTCCGCGTGCGGGTACTCCGCGGCCAGCACCAGCCGGTCAATCCGTTGGCTGCCGTGCGGCGCCCGCCCCAGGACCTCGTCGGGCCCGAGCACGTCCAACTGTCCCTGCGGGTCGATGTGTTCGGCCGCGATCCGGTGCCCTTTGACGGGGACGATCCGCCGCTGCTGGATGAGGGTGCCCACGGTGATCCGCCTCGGGGCGGGGCCGACACGGCGTTGCAGGTCCCCCCGGAACGCTCCGCGCTCCTCCGCGTAGGCGCAGGCCCGGGCCTCGTTTTCGGACAGGCGTCTTTCGGCCTCGGCGATGAGCGCGGGGCGGTCACCGATCGTGCGGGACAGGGCCAGGGATTCCGGAGGGCCGGACGGCACCAGAGGCGACCCGAACCGCTTTTCGAGCGTGTCCAGAGGGATCGCGTGGCCGTGCCGGTACGCGTGCTCGTCGGACAGGCCGAAATTGGACGGCTCAGGCAGGGGGTCGTCGGCGGAGCGGTGGTGACCGCCCTCCCGCCAGAGCAGGATGTCCTCGGCCAGGGTCTGGGTGCTCTCTGCCAGCGGCCGGGTACCGATGTCGCTGATCAGAACCCGGCCGCGCGTGGATGGTACCGGCCCTCTGCGCAGGGTCCACAGGGCGCACCGGTAGCCAGGGCGGGAGGGGTCGACCCCTCCGGGCAGCGTGGTGACCGATTCGACCAGCCCGCCGCGGAGCAGGGCGGAACGGGCCTGGGCCTCCTCCGTGTCCAGCGCGCCCACGAGCGCGTCGGTCGGGCCGATGATCACCGCCGTGGACCCAGGCCCGAGCAGGTCGCCGACCGCCTCGACTTGGTGCAGTGCTCGCAGCCGTGAACGGCTCTCCCCGGCCTGGTAGGGCAGGAGGGTAACGAGCACGTCGACCTCGGCCAGGCGGTCCTCCGGCTCGGTGCCCTCCTGCACGTCCAGGTCGAGTTCGGGCACCCCGGCCAGTAGCAGACGGCGGCGGGTGAGGCGGGCCAGGTCGGCGCGTTGCTCGGCGGCCAGCACGGTGACATCGGAGGGGTCGTCGAGCGCGGAGACCATGTCGTGGAGCAGGTCCCCGCAGAGCGCGTACGGGTCGGCGATGGTCAGGGTGCCGTTCGCAGAGACGTGGCCGAGCGGGTCGGCGGCCTGGAGTACCAGGCGGCGCAGCTCGGGGGAGAGGGAGCCGGTGGCGGGACCGTTGAGCCCGAGTCGGTGCCGGTGCCTCATGAGGTGTTCGTGGGCGCCGCCGGCGGTGTAGGCGGCCTCGATCAGTTCCTCGGCGACGGGCGCGAGGCGCAGGGTGAGCTCGGGATCCTCGGTCAGCTCCCGGAGGAAGAACTCGTCGTCGGGGTCCATCCGTTCCACCCGGGAGAGCAGGGCGTCCTGGGTGGTGCCCGCGAGGGGTTTCTCGTCCATGTGGTGCAGGCACAGCAGCGCGCCGATCACCGAGACGAGGCGATCGGTGCCGATCTCCTCCGAGAGGCAGATGAGTCCGTGCGCGGCCAGCTCCGGGCCGACCTCGTCGGCGGGGGTATTGCCCAGGCCAGTGGCGGTGAGCCAGTCGACCACCGCGCGGCCGTCGAACCAAGTGCGGTTTCCGTGCTCGGCCACGGGTTCGGGGAAGTCCGGGTGGCGGCGCCGCCAGGTGGAGACGACCGGGCGCTGGACACGGGCGAGGGTCGCGATGTCGGACAGGGAGAGCAGCGGGGGTGATGACGGCATCCGGTGCTTCCTCGCTCTCTGCGCTGGTTGGGGTCAGGGGTGTGGCCACTCTAGGGCAGAAACACCGATTATGTCTCAGGTTCACTGATAACCAGGGTTATCAGTATCGCGATGGCTAAGTCAGAGCCATTTTGGCTACCGTCCTGGCATCGGTACGGACGGTTAGCCGCCCGCCGCTCAGCCCATGGCATCCGGTGCGCCACCGGCACCGGCGAACCCTGAGGACCCCTCATGAGTCGACACGACCACCGCAACCGCAAGAACAACACCAGGCCGCCGCGCGCCCCCCGTCCGCGCCGCTGCGGCAAGCGCTGGTTCAAGGACAGGATCAGCGCCGAGCTCGCCCTCGCCGCCATCCGTCGCTACGGGAGGGATCGGTCGGACCGGCTTCCCCGACGCGTCTACGAGTGTCCGGCCTGCAAGGGGTGGCATCTGACGTCCCAGGAGAAGCGGTCCTACCCCGCTCGCGCTGTTCAGCCCTCTGCTGAGGATCCCCGAGTTCCACGGCCTCGCCGCCGGGTGGAGCCCAGGAAACCGGGGGCGCAGCGGCGGCTGAGGACGGGGCAGGCGTGGCGCGCGCACCGTATCGTCCAGGGGCTTGAGCCATGGGTGGCCGCCTACGCGGGCGACCACCTCGCCGAACACGGGCGCGGCCCCACCTGGCGCGAGCTGGAGGCGGTGTTCGGCTGGGACCAGTGGGAGGGCGCGCTGGTGATCAGGTACCTGGTGGATCAGGGATGGCTGCGGGAGGAAGAGGGGAGCCCGTGCCTGCTGCCCGGCAGGCACGGGTGAACGTGCAGGTGCCCGGTCATCGCCAGGGGAGGCGACGACCGGGCACCGTTGTGTCTTCTGGTCAGCGGGAGAGAGCGGCGGAGAGCAACCCGCTCCACTCGGAGGCGGGGGAGTCCGTCGGGGTCTACACCCTGCGCTGCGCGCCGCCGTGACGACCTCCACCTGACCTACCGAACGGAGCCGAAAGACCGGCCGTTCCCCCAACACCACGGGGAACGGCCGGTCGGGCCGGTGCACCCGCTCAGTCGAGCGGTTCGGTCTCCCGAATGGCTTCGTCAGGGCCGGTGGATCCGGCGCCCGCGGCGGCCGACGCCACCAACTCTGGGGCCTTGAGGGTCCGGGTCATCTCGCCCACCTGGTCCAGTTCCTGCAACTCCTTGGGTGTGGAGACCCCCAGGTCGGGGAAACGGCGCGCGGCCGGAAGCACGTTGTGCTCCAACGAGCCGATCGTCCTGTTGTAGTACTCCACCGACCGGTCGAGGTGCTTGCCGAGCGAGGAGAGGTGCCCACCCAAGGTGGCGAGGCGCTCGTAGATCTCCCGCCCCAGCTTCTGGATGGCCTCCGCGTTCTCCCGGACCTTCTCCTCCTCCCAGGACAGGCCAATGACGCGCAGGACCGGGATCAAGATGGTCGGGGTGGCGATCACGACCCTCTTGTTCAAGGCGTATTCGTGCAGGTCGGGCCGCTTGTCCAGGGCAGCCTGCAATAGGGCCTCGTTCGGCAGGAACATGACGACGAAGTCTGGGCTTCCGGCCACCTTCGTGAAGTACTCCTTGGCAGCCAGCCCGTCCACGTGCTTACGAACGTGTGTGGCGTGCTCGCCCATGAACCTGTCGTACTCGGCCTCGTCGTCGGCCTCCACCGCGTTCATGAACGCCTCCAGCGACACCTTGGCGTCCACCACGATCTTGTGCCCGTTGACCAGTTCGATGGTCATGTCGGGGCGCAGATTCCCCTCTTCGCCCTCGACCGTGACCTGACGTTTGAAGTCGACGTGCTCGCGCAGGTTGGCGAGTTCGACCGTCTTCTTCAGGTGCATCTCGCCCCACTGCCCGCGAACCTGTGGCTTGCGCAGCACCTTCACCAGCTCCTCGGTCTGGGTGCGGCTCCGCACGTTCTCCGCCGCCAGACTCTTGATCTGCTCGTTGAGCCGTGCCTCGGTGGAGGTCCGCCTACCATCGATCTCCCGCAACTGCACACCCATCTCCCGCAGCACCTCGGTGACGGCCTTGGTGGTCGCTCCGAGCTTCTCGTCGGCCGTGGCGGTCAGCTTCTCCTGGGAGGCAGCCAGCATCTTGGTCACGGTCGCCTCGACCTGCTCGGAGTGCAGGCGGTCGTGCTTCTCACGGACCTTCTCCAGTTCCTTCTGGGCCGCAGCCACCTCGGCCTGCCGCTTCTCCAGCTCCACCCGCTCGGTGCGCAGTTTCGCGAGCTCGGTCTCGTGGTGGTTGACACGCTCCTTCAACTGGGCGGCCTCGGTCTCCAACGCCACCTTGTCCTTGTCGGCGGTGGCCAGACCGCCGGTCAGGTCACGGACTTGCTGGTCGCTCGCCTCAAGGGACTTCTTTAGCCCCTCGGCCTCAGCGGCGGCCTGCCGGTGCCTGTCCCGAGCCGCGTCGAGCTCCGTCTCCAGCCTGCCCCTCTCCTCGGACGCGGTGTTCAACCGGGAGTGCAGTTCGGAGAGGGCGGACTCGTGTTCGCGTTGCGCCCGCTGGGCCTCGTCGCGCTCGGCGCGCAGTGTCTCGGACTGGGAGCGGGCCTGGTCACGTTGTTCCTCGGTGACCTTGAGATCAGTGTGCAGGAGTCCCTGTTCGTTCTCCTGCCGGCGGCTCTCGGACTCCGCGAGATGGCGGGCGTACAGGTAGCCGAGGACGGCGCAGACCGCACCCGCAAGCACGGGCAGAACAATGATGGGCAATGTGTTCACGGTGATTCCTCTGGGGAAGTGTGCGGGCCGCTCGAACGGTCCGCGAAGAGGATGGGACCACGCGCTCCACTGGCTGCACGGGAAAGGTGTGCAGCGGGTGAAACGCGATGGCCATCACCATAGAGAACCCAGAGGGTGGAATGCAGTTGATTCCTTGATAAGGCCGGTTATCAGCCTGTTTCGACCAGTTTTCCCTTTGATTGGGGGTCAGAAGTTCTCCTGCCACTGCCCGGAGCTGTGGTTCATCAGAGGAAGTCCGTCGGTGTGCGTCCCCAACATGACCGACCTTCCCTCGGCCAGGGAGAGGTCGAGCTGTTCGTACAGCTGCTCGGTCCCCGTGCCCCGGCTGCCCAACCAGCCGTTGGACATCAGGGAGATGAAGTCGGTGCCGGTCAAGTACCGGGGAATCGACGTCTGGCGGATCCGCTTGCCTGTCTCGTGCCCGAGGTCCTCGGTGTGCTCGTGGATGATCTCGAAGTGCTCACGGGTGAAGTACATGCCCGAGATGAGCTCGGTACCCGCAGGTATGCGTGTTTGTGGAGGGCACAGCTTCACGAAACAGGGGGTATCGACGAGGCGGATGTCCGGGTGCCTGGGGGTGGTGTCACGGGTCTTCTCGTCCAGTTCGCGCATGCGCTCGATCTGCTTGAGGAACCGGTCATCGATGCTGCTGTACAGGCCCTCCTTGGTCTGACGCATCGTCTTGTACTGGAGCATGACGAAGTTGCCGCCGTGGGGGTTGTAGTAGACCAGGTCCACACCGGTTTTAGTCTCCCCGGGGGTGCGGTCGATATTGGCCACCAGCAGGGATCTGGACCCGTACTTGTTCTCGAACCTGCGCCAGGCCACGTGATCGGTGTTGTGGAATCTCCACCCCGGCAAGTTGGTGGCGTCGAAGTCCACCTGCCACTTCTCCTGCGGATTGAACCGGCCCCCTTTCTGGGCCCCAGCGAGTCCCGTGAGGAACGGATCGGCTTCGTCCGTCCTGCGCCAGCTCAGCAAGTGCTCCCGCTCGATGTCGAAGGCCTCGAAGAGCACACCGAGCGCGTCGCGCTCCAGCGGCCGGATCGGACGGTCCTCGGTAGCGGGCTCCTCCAGCCTGATCTGCTCTTCGAGCCATGCGATGAGCCGGGCGGCCTCGGGTGACCTATCGGTCAACCTTGCCAGGATCTTCTGCCCGGCCACCGGGGTCAGATTCCGGTTGCGATCGAAGGAGTCCCTGGCGACCTTGCCCAGATCGGAGAAGAGCTCCAAGGGGACCGGCTGTGACAGGCGGGCGTAGTGGGAGATCTCGACTTTGCGCTCGAAGGTCCCGGACTTGCCCGCAGGAGCCACCGTTCCAAGGCCCAGGACGGTCCGCGCATCCCGACCGGCCCGTTCATCGATGAACAGGCCCAGATACGTCCCGCGCTTCCACTTTTCGTGAGCTCCACGCACGGCATACTGGCCGCTGTCGATTCCGTCCCGGCTCAGGAAGTCGTGCATCACGTCGGTGAGCGTGAGGGCGGCGACTCTGGTCTCGGGCTCCTGCGGTTTCTCCATGGGGAGCTGTCCGTTCGCCCAGAACCCGCCGTACCGCTTGGCCGGATCTTCGTAGGCTGCAAGCTCCCGGTCCACCTTCTCCTGCGGCTCGGTGTGCGGCACCCTCTTCGTGTGGAGATCCACGAGGGAGAACAGGAGCCCCGCGGTCGGCACCCGGACTTCCTCGATCAGTTGGAGAACCCAGTCTGCGACAACGGACACCGCGACGACCGGAGCCCGATTCAACCAGTACCGCTGCTCGGGTTCATTCGTGGTGGACAGGAGCATCGACCAACCGGCATCGTCGCTCCACTCGACGGATCCGCTGCGAATGCCCTTGGGGAAGGGGGAGCGTAGACGAGCGCGCGCCCAGCGGCCCGTACCCGTGCGGCCGGTCTCCAAGGTGCGCATACTCATCGATCTGGACAAGGCCGCGTACACCCGCCCGACGTAGGGGCCGTGGTCGGTCATGTGGTGACGTTTCTTGTGAGGGGTCTCTCTGGCAGCGCCCGGTTCGGCTCCACAGTTGTACCGCTTCTTGGCCACAAGCGGGATCGCCAGGGTCAAGGCCCCAACGACAGAGCTCCGCGAGAAGGCCCTTGCCTAGGCATAGTCCCGAACCCCACAAGGAGCTCCCGCCTCGGTGCTCTGTGGCACCGAGGCTTCCCACCGCTCGTTAGTTCTCGTTCACTGCGTCGAGCGTTCGATGCGGGCGACTTTGCGTCCGGCCTTGAGGTACACGTCTGTCTCTTCCGTTGGCTGTCCGGAGGAGGAGAGGGCCTTGTCCACGGCCTCGCTCAGCGGTCGCTGGACGTCGTCCTCGGTCAGGATCACGGCCTCCTGGCCTCCGGCTGTCTCGATGACGATGCGCAGGCCGTTCTGCTTGGCGATCCGTCGTGCGGCCGAGACACTGGGGGTGAACTCCAGGACTCGGGCGAGTACGGCACCGACCGTCTCACTGGCCGAGGCCGCGTCCACGACCGGGAGCGTGTCGATGTCACCGAACGCGCGACGGGAGAACTGGGCGGTGAACGCGGCTCGGGCCGACATCGCCGTCTCCACGCCGTGAAGCGCGGCGACCGCCTCGCCCGCCAGGACCTTCTTCAGATCCATCGGGTGCAGGGTCCCCTTCTCCACACGCGCGTTCACGGCGTCGATCTCCGCGTCGCTCCATTCGGTCCACGCGCGCAGGTAGGGGCTGACCAGCCGGTCGGGGATCGACATGACCTTGCCGAAGATGTCCTCGGGGGCGGCGCTCAGAGCGATGTAGTTGCCCATGCTCTTGCTCATCTTCTTGCCGGTGCCGTCGGTGCCCTCGATGAGCGGCATGGTGGCGACGAGCTGGGGCTTCTGGTCGGTGATCTCCATGACCTTGCGTCCCATCTGCATGTTGAGCAGTTGGTCCACACCGCCGAGTTCGATGTCGGCCTCGATCTTGACCGAGTCGATCGCCATGACCACGGAGTAGATGAACTCCGCCGTGCTCAACCCGTGCCCCTGCTCCAGACGTGTACGGAAGTCCTCGCGCTGCAGTGACATGGACACCGGGACCTGGGCCAGGATCTCGATCAGTTCGGGCAGCCGGACCTCGCTGAGCCATGAGCTGTTGTGTCGGAAGTCGGCCCGGGTGAAGTCGAAGAACGGCGCGACCTGGTCGCGGTAGGTGGCCAGGTTGCGGGCGATGTCGGCGTCGGTCAGGGCGGGGCGGTCCCCCGACCGGCCGGAGGGGTCGCCGATCTTGGCGGTGATGTCGCCGATGATCAGCACGATGTGGTGCCCCATGCGTTGGAACCGGCTGAGAATGATCATGGGGACGGCGTGCCCCAGGTGGACGTCCGCGGATGTGGGGTCGATCCCCAGCTTGACGGTCAGGGGCCGTCCTTCGGAGGTCACCTCCTCGATCTTCTCGCGCAGGTTCTCGACCGTGGGCAGGACGTCCACGGTGCGTCCAGCGATCAGTTCGGCCTGCTCGGCCGGGCTGAGGTCGGACAGGTCCAACCGCCGTCGGGCGACGGTCTCGGTGAGCAGCTCCTCGACGACCTTTTCGGAGGAAAGGTCCTGGTCGAGCAGACCGAGGCTGTGGGATATCGAGTCACCGAGGCGTGTCATGGCGTCCTTACACAAAAGTCAGACGGGGGTTGATCGATCGTCGTCAAAGTCTATCGGGATGGGTTTCGCGGTCCGATCGGATTACGGCCACAGCTCTTTGACGTGCGCGAGGAACTCGATGAAGCGCTCCTTCTCCGCTTTCCACCGTGGTGTTCCTTCCGTGCAGGCTTGGTGGATGTCGAGAAGATCCTCGTATGAGGTGTAGGACATCTGGTACATGAGCTGGTAGACGGGGGAGAGGGCGGGGTCCTTGGTTTGGTCCGCTCTGACCAGGCGGCGGATCTCGTCGGTGGGGGTTTCGACGGTGATGCCGGATCCCGGGATGCTCTTCGAGGATTTCGGGTGCCCGTTGAAACCTGTGGTGAGTCGTGTATAGATCGCAGACAGTATGAAATCATCGCCGCATAGCGGGACATGTTGGTCAAAGCGTTCTGTTACACGCTGGGCGTCGCATCCATTGTGCGGGCGCCTAACCAATGATATCCACGCCCAGAGACACAGGAGACGGAAAACGACGTGGCCACAGCAGCTCCCAGACACCCTGTTTCGTTCCGGGTGTGATGGAGCCTCTGATGGGTGTTGGGGCTCGAACTCAATCGTTAGGGGTGCCAGTGAGGGAACCGGCGGGTGTTCCGTGTCGTCCTAGGTCATGCAGGCGTGCCAAGGCACTGGCCCGGACCTCCTCGAGCCCCACCGCCGCCGTGCTCCGTACGACGCGTTGAACCTGGTGCGGCAGCCTGTGGCGTACGGCGAGCGACAGGGCCTCGCCGTACAGAGCGTGTGCGCTGGTGATGTCTCCGGCCGCCGAAAGCGCGTCTGCGGAGGTGACCGCCTCGATGGCCGCCCATTGAGGAGCCGGGGCCTCTCCTGAACCTGGGCGCGACTGGGCCAGCTCCGCCGCCATTGCCGCACGTCCGGTTCCTATCAGCCCTCTCATTCGGACCTCTCGTAGTGAGAAGGGGGTGAAGAGGATCCCGCTCGGCCCCGCAGTGTCCATCAACTGCTCGGCGGTGGCCACGGAGCCGTCGTGCAGCTCCGTGTTCCCCTGTTCTCCTGCAGCTCTGGCAAGGAGGATCAGGGTCTGGCCGCGTTCCTTTTTGTCATGGGAGAGCTCGGCGGCCTCAGTCAGTCGCGCGATGGCCGCCCCCTCGCGGCCCGCCTTCCTCAGCTCGTTGCCGTGCATCCGCAGCACGTGCCCGAGGAAGGCACCGTCGTCCAGATGCCGAGCGAGCCGCATGGCCCGGCCCGTCCAGTACGCGGCCAGGTACAGTCGTTCCTCCGCTAGGACATGCCCCAACGACGTGCCGAGGGTCGCCCGCGCACGGGCAAGCAGCGAGGCGGTCCCGTAGTCGACCCGTCCCTCCCTGAGCCGGGCCTCCAACCGGGCCACCAGCGGCCACAGTTCCTCAACCGCTTCGACAGCGCGACCCGCCTGCCGTGCGATCTCCGCGAGCCGTACGGTCGACTCCCCGAACTGGAGTGCCGCGATGAAGTCCGCGTCCTCTTCGGTTGTGATCCCCAAGGCGTGCGGTGGGATAGCCAGAACCTTGCTGACGTGCAGGAGCCCTTGACGGTCGTTGATAGTGCGCTGTCGCCGCTCGAGCAGGGAAACGTAGGAGGGGTCGTACCCCAGGAGCTCTCCCATCGCTGCCTGGGACAACCCGGTCAGCTTCCGGTAACAGCGGAGGATCACCGCCAACTCCCGGCTTTCCAGGGCGCGGCGTGCCTCGGGCAGCAGCCAGAGCCAGCGGATGGCGGGAGCAGCGCTCACGCGCGGGAGCGGGCGAACCAGTCCAGGACCGACCGCTTGTAGCCCTCGGGCATCGGCAGGTCGGGCACCTGGGCTTCGGTGAACAGTCCGGCCTCCTTGTGTTCGCTGGAGACCACGACCGGGGCGTGAGATTCCACGTGGCAGCCGTAGGTGACGATGAAGACGTGCCGGTCGACCTGGGTGATGTGGTATATCCACGAGTCGAGGATCTCGGCCACCTGAACGGGCCAGCCGGTCTCCTCCTCGATCTCCCGGGCCAGGCACTCTTCGGGGGTCTCCCCGAGTTCGATCTTGCCGCCGGGCAGCTCCCACTCGTCGCGCTCGTTGCGCAACAGCAGCACCTGGCCGTCGCGGATGGCGACGCCCTTGACCGAGACGGGGAACGTGCGCGGGACGTAGGGGGTGTCGGACACGGGAGAGCTCGCTTTCGACGGCGTGTGGGCTCGACACTGGCGAAGCTAGCAGGGAACCGCTCGCCTTTGGGCGGATCGCGCCTTGACAGATTGTCACTGGCCTTCCCGCTCACCGTCCGTGAAGCTGAGCGGTGTGTACGAGACAACACCCCCTGCGACCGCCGGTGTCGACTCCTCCTTCGGCCGACACCTGGTTGACCTGAGCCGAACCGACCTCCACCGACGTCTGGCCTCCGTTCTCGCAAAGAGCGGTCTGGCCATCTTCGAGGGGATCCCCGACCGCGCTGCCTTCGCCGATCTGGCCCGTGATCTGGCCGCCCTCTACCCCCACCCGGACGGCGATCCGGACGGCCTCACCCTGTTGCACGCACGAGAGGGGAGCCCGGGAGCGGGGAAGCGAGGGTTCACCGATTCCGAGCTGCTACCTCACACGGAACGGTCGTGTGCGCCGACTCCTCCGCGTTTGCTCATGCTCATGTGCCTGACCCCGGCCGATGCCGGAGGCCAGACCCTTCTCGCCGACGGCCAAGCCGTCGCCGAGGACCTGGCCCGTACCGAGCCGGAGACCTGGCGTGTGCTGTCGGGCCCGCGTACCGCCTACTTCGGGGGAGCCTCCGGTCATGCCGGGGCGATCTTCGAGCCCACCGGTACTGACAGGTGGACGATCCGGCTGCGCCTCGACGAACTCGTCCGCTTCGCGCCCTACGCGATCCCGCACGTGGAGATCCTTCGGGAGGTCATCGACCGACGCGTGACGACCCTGCGCCTGAGCCCGGGACAGGGGTTCGTCCTCGACAACACGCGCTGGCTCCACGGCCGCCACTCCTTCAAGGGCCCTCGCGTGATGCTGCGCGCCCTGGGGGAACCGCGCTCTGGCCTTCCCCTGGACCGCGGATTCCGTGTACACCTCCCCGACCTCGAATACACGATCAGGAACGAGTGAACATGACCGAGATCGTCAAACAGAGCGCTCGCGCCCTCCTCTTCGACAACGAGGGGCGCTTGGTCCTCATCAAACGCGTCAAGCCCGGCCAGGAGCCCTACTGGGTCGCCGTGGGAGGCGGCATGGAGCCCGAGGACTGTGACGTCGAGGCCGCCCTGCACCGTGAGGTGTTCGAGGAGCTCGGCGGCCGGATCGACCACGTCCGCCAGGTACTCCTCATCACCGACGACCTTCCTGACGGCATCGGCCTCCAACACGTCTACGCCGCTCGGTTGACCTCCATGGACCTGGCCCATCGCACGGGCACGGAGTTCACCGAACCCGGACGCGGTACCTACGAGGTCGTCAGCGTCCCCGCCACGCGGGACGCGCTGTCACAGATCCGTCTCCTCCCGCCCCAGCTCGCCGAGTTCACCCAAGCGAACATCCGTGGGCTGCTGGCGCTCGTGGAGCAGCAGGACAAACCCGGCGAGGCGGGCGAGGCGTCGTGACCGACTTCGTCAGCCTCAACGGTCCCGACAACAGCGGTAAGTCAACACAGGTCCGCATGTTGGCCGAGTCCTGGGACGGTTTCTGCGATCTGGGGCCCGTCCACCGGCACGACTCCGCCTCCTGGTCTCGGGTCTCCGGGCCGGGGTTCGGCACCTGGTGGTTCACCACCTCCACGACGGAGGAACTAACACACCTGTTGTTCTCCAGTCACGAGGCGCGCTCTCGGGCATGCCCTCCCGATCGGGTTGGCCTGCTTGACCGTGGTTGGCACATGCTTCTCGCGACGGCCATCGCGACATGCGCGGTCAAGGAGTCGCGATCCATCGAGTCCGCCTGGTCTCGCATCCTCGCCCTGGTGGACGCTGAGGAACCCCGCCCGGCGGAGATCCCCCTCCTGCTGGTGCCCTCACTCGACACCGAACGCAGCATCGCTGTCGCCCAGCAGCGGGAGGGGCGTCCGTGGACCGGCGTCTACCTCGACTACCAGCGGCACCTACATCGCGTTCTTTTGCGTATGGCACGCCAAGGTGTGTTCACCGAGGTCGTGTCCGGCCCCTCTCATGGCATCGATGAGACGCACGCCTTCGTCCGCCGCACCCTCATCGCGCACGGCGTCGGTACCCCCTCGACCTCCACCCCACGAAGGACGGAAGACCCTCGTGACTCCACCTTCCCTCTCACTCAGTGACCCTCTCAGCCCGCTGCTCTCCCTGCTCCCGCCCAAGGAGCATGCCCGAGTCGATGAGGCCGTCGACGGGCTCCACCACACGAACCACCGCCTGTGGCTGGCCGAGGACGCAGTACGCGTCGACCCGGCCGACGCGGTACGGATCGCCGACGGCAAGCGCGTCATCGACCAACTCAACATGGATCGCGTCCGCTTCGCCGAACGTCTCGACGAGCTGACCGGCGCCGCGTGCCCGCCTGCCGCCACGGCCGCTCCGCTCCACACCGAGCCGATCAGCTCGGTGGTCGACCGGCTGTCAGTGACGGTGCTGCGACTGCACCACACCCAACTGGCGGCGGTCGACGATCCGAGCATCGGCTCCCGAGTGGCGGGAGTCCAAGAGCAGGTCCACGACCTGCGTGAGGCACTCACCCTCCTGACTGAGGACGTCGCGACCGGTCGAAGGCGGCTGCCCAGCGGAAAGCGGTTCAAGCTCTACGGAACGACACCCCGGGCCGACAACCGCCCGGCTCCGAGCCCCCATCTGCCACGGGTCATCGCCCTGGGCGGCTTGAGCGAATGCGGCAAGAGCACGTCCGGGATCTTCCTGAATCGCGATGAGGGAGCCGCCCGGTTCAAGATCGGCTACCTGCTCACCCAGGCCGCCGCCCGACGTGGACTCGCCGACCCCTACGCCCTGTCGCCGACGCGGCAGGCGGAGTTGCTCTTGGACGAACTCAACCGGTTCGCCAACGCCCATCCGGACATCGACCTAATCACCATCGAGTCCGTGCACAGGGCCGAGTCGATCGCGGCGCTCAAGGCGATGATGGGTGAGCGGCTGCGCGTGGTCTACGTCGATGTCCCGCTGAACGTCCGCCTGGCGCGCTCAGGAGGCGACAGGCGGGCGCTGGAGGAGAAAGACCGGGTCAAGACCGATCGCGGTGCGGATCGGATTCCCGCCGATGAGGTCGTGGACAACTCGGGCAGCGTGACCCGGCTGCACGGAAACCTTCGGCGCCTGGCCAGTCCCGCGGCCAGCACCCGTCTGAAGACCATTGCGCCCGAGGACCTCGGCCTGCCCTCCACGGTGCGGGCGGTGACGTCTGGGCTTGTCGACACCCTGTCCGCCCTCTCTGTGGAGAAGTGCCTGGTCGCGTTGACGGGAAGCGCGGTCAACGGTGGTTGGCACGAAGGGTGGTCGGACATCGACCTGCTCGTCATCACCGAGGACGAACACGGAGCCGGGACGTCCCGGGCGGTCGAGGAGTACCGGGCGGCGCTTGAGGAACTCGGCGGCATCCACCTCGGCGCGACGATTCTGCCGCTCGTCGAAGCGCAGGTCCGCAGGCTCCCCAACCGGGTTCTCGGGGCGCTGGTCATGCTCCAGGAAGGCGCTCCCGCTCTCCTGGCCGGACCCGCTCTGCGGCTCCCGGTGATCACGAGGCGTGAGGTGGAGCGCGGCACCCCCGCCGCTCTGGCTGAGGCGGTTGCCACCACCCGCAGACTGCGCCACGACCCGGGACACGGGGGGATCCGCCCCCTGTACAAGCACCTGATCCTGATCTGCCGACTCCTGCTCAGGGAGCAGTCGGTGTGGGTGAACGGCAACGACGACGTCGTGTCCGAAGCCCAGCGTCTGCTGCCCGGACTGGGACACTTCGATCTCCCACCCCTGCCCGAGATCATCACCGCCCACCGGGACGGCACGAACCAGGCCGCGGTGCTCGGAGCGATCGAAGCGGCCGTGGACCGGCTGCTCGCCTGGCACCGCCGACAGTGCGCCGCCTGACAACCAACGAAAAGGAAGGGAACGACATGGAAGCGGTCGCCCAGGACACCGACTTTCGCGCCGAGGTCGTCACCCGATTGGACGCCGGCCCCAGCAGCCGACCCGAGCGCGTGATGCACGATCTCGACGGCACCCGAGCAGCTGTCCCGCCCACCGACCTCACCAACGCCGGACGATCGCTGTGGAAACGCCTTCTCCATGAGGTCCCCGCGGTGACGGATGTCGACGCGGTCCTCGGCCTGGACGCGGGCGGCATCGTCCCCGCGCTGGCCCTCAGCCTGGCCTCCGGACTCCCCTACAAACTCGCGTGGAAGGTACGCGTGCCCCTCCCCGGAGCGGTCCACTTCGTCGAGGGGCACGCCAACCGGCCGAACGTGTTCGCCTACGGGATCGTCCCCGGACAGAGCTACGTCCTGGTCGACGACGAGGTGACGACCGGCATCACCCTCGTCAACCTCGCCCAAGCCCTGCGGGGTCACGGGGCGCATCCGGTGGCCGCGGTGTGCCTGGTCGAGGACACCCGCTACCAGGCCAGGTCAGTCATCGAGGAACTCGGGCTCCCCCTGGTTTCCCTCACCCGGATCGGAAGCGTCCGATGACCACGGACCTCTCCTCGGTCACCCGCCACTGGGGGAACACCGTCTGCACCTCCGAGCAGGTGATCAGCGTTCCGCTCGGCTACGACCGCGAGGTGACTCCCATCGGCGAACCGCTTCCTGGTCATCCCGACCACCACCTACGGCGAGCCCTGGAGCGGTGCGGGCAGGTCGTGGTGGCCTTCGACGGCAAGCTGGGGGACTCCCTGCTCGCCTTCGGCACGGTCACGGCGGTCACCGATGCGCTCGCCCTGTTCGGCAGGAGCGTTCCTCTCACCACGCTGGGCCGGTACGGATGCCTCTATCCGACGAGGAAGGAGACCGGTTCGTCAGCTCCCTTTCCCCGGTTCATCATCGGCGATGAACCGGGGGCGGCACTGGCCCGACCGACGGGCGATGACCACGTCCTGCTCTGCCGACCGGAGCAGGCCCACTGCCGCAGCGACGGCCGACACGTCTACCCCTTCCTCCCTGCGCGCTACTACCTGGCGGTCGAAGAACGCGTTGGACTCCGCCTTCCTGGTGGCCCGCCGTTCCTGCCGTCCCCGCAGCGCGATACTGCCGCCTCCGGCAAAGGAACGCTGACGATCGCTGCCATCACCGCGACGAGCTGGCCAGGACGCAAGGACTACGGGGCCGAGCGGTTCACCACGACAGCACGGATCATCGGCCAAGCGACCGGCCGCAGAGTGCGACTCCACCTCGTGTCCGGTCGCGGTGAGACAGCGCATCGACCCTGGAATTCGGACTCCGTGCAGGTGGAGCCGGTCGCTGGTGCGGATCTGGAAACGCTCGCCGCTCTGTTCGCCCGCTGTGACCTCGTCTTGGGAAACGACACCGGCCTCACCCACCTCGCCGCGCTTGTCTCCTCCAAGGCCGAGGTCATCGGACTCTACGGGCGGCACTCCCACAGCAAGTGGCGCACCGGGTTCGACCACCACCACGCTCTGGCCACACCTTTCTCCGAACGCATGCACCGCTGGGACATGTGCCCAGTCCGTGACGGCTTGGACGAGACCGATACCGAGCGGCGAACACCGCTGTCCGCGATCACCCCCGACACCCTCGCCGACACCGCCCTCCTCGCCCTGGAACGCAGGCGCGCATGAGGACTCCGAACCCACTCCCACGTATCGGAGCCCCGCTCAGGTTCTCCCGCAACCGGCTCTACCCGATCGACACGCGACGACGGCGCCTCATCGCCAAATGCATGCCCGAACGCAACGAGGCCCGCGCTGAAATCCTCGGGCACCGACTTCTCCGCGACTGGTATCCGGTGCCCACCCTGCACCACCACGTCCGACTCCCCGGACGCACCGTCCTGGTCTACGAACGACTGCCCGTGGACACCGACCACGGGCTGTTACTGGACCTGCTCAACACGCCGGACGACGGCGACCACTCGATCCTGGACGCGTACATGCGCCGGATGACGAGCACCTACCTGCGTGTCTTCACCGAGACGGCAGAGCTGAGCCCTCCCTCCACAGTGGTCGGCAAGCTCTACCGGGACCGGGCGATGCCCGGCGGGCGGCTCGACCACTACTACGCCCACAACGACATCCCCCTGACCGACGCCCAGAACGGGCCGAGACTCAGCGACCTCGCGCGGACAGGGCTGTACGTCAACGGACGCCACTACCAGCTCGACTGGAACAGAGTGCTCTCCTGGCTGCGCGGCGCGTTCGACACCCCAGCCTGGAGCGCGATCAGCCAGGGCGACCCGACCGACGTCAACCTCGCAGTCCCCCTGGCCTGGCTGGACTACGACACCGCTGGCCGCAACGCCATCGCGGGCGAGATCGCCAACTTCAGCTTCTACACCGCCGTGCTCGGAGGGTGGCTGGTCCCCACCCTCAACCCGCAGGCGTTCGCTCAGCACCCCGCCACGTTCGACCGACTCCCCGCGAACACGCCGCGTATCAGCGTCCACCCGCATGCGGCCACCATGCACATCCGGTTCACCGACCGGCTGACCCAGGCGCGACGGCTCGCCCTGTCCCGCTACTGGGAACTGCTCGTCCAGCCGCTCGCTGACCGCCACTTCCCCAGAGGAACCCTTGCCGAGGCGCTGCGCCCCTACCTGGCGATGCGGATCATCGGCGTGTTCGACCTCGCCCGGCTGCCCCTGGACCAGCGGCTGTACCTGCTCGCCAAGCTCGCGCTGTGCATGGCGCCCGATTTCTCTCCCACACGATTCTTCGACCTGACGGAGTCCTCGTGTCCCACTCGTTGAACGGACGTCTGGCACTGGTGACTGGAGCCACCGGAGGGATCGGATCGGCCATCGCCCGTGCCCTCGCGGACTCCGGGGCCCGCGTCGCGCTGGCCCACTTCGACACTGCCGACGAGGCCCGGGACCTCGCCCACGAGATCGCGGATGCGGAAGGAGCAGCGGAGATCTTCGACGCGGATCTGCGTTCACCCACCGCACCGGTGGAACTTTACGCACACGTGCAGGACAGGATGGGGCCGCCGGACATCCTCGTCACCACCGCTGGCGACTATCCACGAACACCACACGCGAACCTCAGCCGAGAACGCTGGGACGAGTGCCTGGCCCTCAACCTGACCGCCCACCACCTACTCACACAGGTCGCCGCGCCCGCGATGATTGTCCAGCACCACGGCCGCATCATCACGATCGGCAGTGTCCTCTCCTCGGCCGGGAGGCATGACCTGGCCGACTACATCGCGGCGAAAGCCGGACTCGAAGGCCTCACCCGCGCGCTCGCCCGCGAACTCGGCGAGCACGGGATCACCGCGAACTGCGTGGCCCCGGGCTCCATCCGCGTACCCGCCGAGGAACGGGTTGTTCCCGACCCCGAAGCCATGGAGAAGCGCCAGCTGGCCCGACAGTGCGTGCAACGCCGTGGTCGTCCCGAGGACGTCGCCTCCGCCGTGGTCTTCCTCGCCAGCGACGAAGCCGGATTCATCACCGGTCAAACCCTGCGAGTGGACGGAGGATGGGTCCTTGGCTGACGTCTACCTCATGCGCCATGCGCACTACGTTGGACACCGTCCGGGGTACCACGCTCCCGATGACGCGGAACTCTCCCCGCAGGGCCGACGGGACACGATTACGGCGGTCCAGCGGATGCCCGCCGTGGTCGGCACCGTGTCCAGCCCGCTGCGTCGTGCACGCCAGACTGCCGAACTCCTGGCTGAGCACTCCGGGATTCCCCTGCTGGGCGTCCTTCCTGATCTTCGCGAATGGCGGAGCCCCGTAGTGGTCCAGGGCATCCCTCCGGAGGAATTTCCCGCCGACTACGTCGCCTGGCGGGCGAAGCGCCTCGTGGATCCAGCGAGCAGGTACGGAGACGGTGAGTCCTTGACGGAACTCGGGGACAGAGCGGCACGGGCCCGAGCTCGGCTCATCGCCCTGAAGGACAGCCAAGGACCCGTGCTCGTGGTCGCCCACAAGATCCTGCTCCGAGTGCTGACGGATCCTGACGCACCCACGTCAGCGTTCGATCCAGCGGTACGAGATGAGTGGGACTTTCTTGGGCTCCGTGCCTTGAGGTGAGATCATCGAGTTCTGCGCTACACCAACCCCCTCCCCCAAGGACATACGCCATGACCAGCTCCGTCACCGTTGGCCTATTGCACCCCGGCCAGATGGGTGCCGCCATCGGGCACGAGCTCACCAAGGCGGGTGTCTGTGTCCTGTGGTGTCCTATTGGGCGAAGTGACGCGAGCGTCCGGCGCGCCGAGGAAGCCGGGCTCGAGGCTGACCTCGAGCTCGGATCGCTCCTGGAGCGTTCATCCGTGGTGATCTCCCTGTGCCCACCGGCCGCCGCTGAGGAGACGGCCGATGCGGTCAGGGAGGCGGGTTTCTCGGGACTCTTCGTCGAAGCCAACGCCATCAGCCCCGATCGCGCGGAACGGATCGCCGCCGACATGGCCGCTCACGGGGCCCGCACCGTGGACGGATGTGTCATCGGTCCGCCGCCCGGGGGCTCCGTCGCCACCCACCTCTACCTCTCCGAGGAGGAGGCGGAGCTGGCGGTGATCACGGATCTGTTCGCTGGGACGGCTGTCGTTCCGATCCAGATGGAGGGAGCTGTGGGAGCCGCCTCGGCGTTGAAGATGGCCTACGGCTCCTATCAGAAGGCCGCGTGCGCCCTGGCCGGGGTCGCGCAGGCGCTGGGTCGTGCCCACGGGGTGGACAAACACCTGACCGCGGAGGCACGACGTCTGGCGAAGTCCCCTCTGGCCACCCCGGAGTACCTGACCGGGGTGGCGGCCAAGGCGTGGCGCTGGGCTCCGGAGATGCGTGAGGTGGCCCAGAGCCTCGCCGAGGCAGGGCTTCCCCAGGAGATGGCCGAGGCCGCCGCCGCGGTGTTCGACCTGTGGGAGCTGGACAAGGACAACCAGGAGCTGCCGTTGCCGGAGGCCCTGGACCGCCTCAAGCGCGGCTGACGAGGACTCCGTGAGGCTCCCGGCTGCGTAGCTCTCCGGCGTCGACTCCGAGCTTGAAGGCTTCCCATTCGTCTCGGTTGTAGACGATGGTGAGGGCGGCATCGTTGCTGGCCTCGGTCAGGGTGAAGCCGCCGTCGGCGGTGAACACCGCGACCACCTCACCCACCGAACCCGGCTTCCCGCGTGCGATCGATGAGCAGAACGCGTCCCAGTGCGCGCTGGGGAAGAACAGCGTCGGGCTGGCATCGCCCAGTTCGTGCTTGCCCACGACGGTCCAGTCACCAAAGCGTTTGATCCCGACGCAGGAACCCTGGCCTCCGGAGAACGTGGACTTCGTGAACGGCTGCTGCGTGACCTCGACCTGTGTGGGGCGGGGTCCACCCGAGGGGTGAGTCATGATGGCAGCTCCTCCATAACCTTCTTGATGTAGCGCGTGGTCGCGGCCGTGGACATCGCGACGTCCACGATGTGGTTCCACAACTGCTTGTGCCGACGGATCTCGCGCGCCTTGTCGAGGTACAGGTTTCCTCCCTGACCCTCGATGTAGATCATCTCGGGCTCGTCGGGCTCGAACTCCAGGATGCTGAACGGGCCGCTGAGTCCGGCGTGCGCTCCCACGCTCTCAGGGATCACCTGGATGTTGACATTGGGCTTCCTGGTGAGGTCCAGCAGATGCTGGAGCTGTGCGCGATGGACCTCCACTCCGCCGACGGGCCTGCGGATCGAGGCCTCGTCCATGACGACCCACAGGTTCAGAGGGTCAGGATCCCTGTCCAGGATCCGTTGGCGGCGCTTGCGGAACTCGACGAGCCGCTCGACGTCGCTGGCGGGCTCCTGAGGGTTGGTCGCAGTGAGCAGGGGCCGCATGTGGTCTTCGGTCTGAAGCAGGCCCTGGATGAGGTGGGTCTCGTAGACGCGCACACTCGTGGCGTCCTCCTCGCGTCCGACGTAGATGTCGAACTTCGGGGGCATCACGCTCTCGAATTCGCTGGTCCAGTGGCGTGACTTGGCGTCCGCCGCGAGCTGGCGGATCAGGTCGCGTTCCCTGTCATCGTCGATGCCGAAGAGCTCGAAGAGGTGGTCGAGTTCGAGCTTGCTGGGCACGGCGTGCCCGCCCTCCATGCGGAAGACCTTTGGATCGCCGCAGCCGAGTTCGTTCGCCACCTGCTTGCCCGTGAACCCGGCCTTCGTGCGCTGCTCCTTCAGCCACAGGCCCAACTTGCGCTTACTGCCGGCTGGGCCACGTGCTTGCGCCACGTTTCTCCCCGTCTTCGTCGTCGGTTGCCGGGCAGGCGTGTGTCCGGTGAGGACACCGTGTCTGCGTGGTCACGGGAGTGATGCTACCGAACACTTGACTCGAAGCTTCTGTAGAAAGATTTCTGAAAACGCTTGTTATTGAAGATTTTCCGTTGCATTATCGGTGTCATGCGGCGTGGCTGCACGGTCACGGTTAGTGTGGGAAGTCCTGTATGTCCTCTTCTGGCTGTGTTGCGGTGCGCCCTGCTTCGAACCGCTGTCGCTGAGGAGGTTGAGGTATGAGGAGTCCAAGCAGCCCAAACCCTGGACGACCGCCAGACAGGGGTGGGTATCGCGCCCCGAGGCCGCGGTGTGGCCAGAACGAGGACCGCCGAGCGGTGACGGGACTGCCGATGCGCGTGAGGACCCCACGTTGGGGGGTGTCCGCCGCGTACTTCGACGGCACCCCTGAACAGGTCGGCCGCATCCGGACCTGGTGTACAGGGGCCACCGGGTTGGACGAGGAAGCGAACGCCGTGGTCGAACTCGCCGTCAGCGAGCTCGTGACCAACGCCGTCCTGCACACCGCTTCGGGCGGCCGGTGCGGGCGGGTCAAGGTCACCATCGAGGTCCTGCCCGGCCAGATCGTCCTGATCGCTGTGACCGACGACGGTCCCCGGGCTCTGCGCCCGGTCACCGTGCCTACGTTGACCGTCCACGTCGATGACACGTCCCCGTCCGGGCGCGGGCTGCGTCTGGTGGCCGCGCTGGCGGAGAAGTGGTGGTGGACAGGCCTCCGAGGCAGTCCGCTGACGGTGTGGGCGCTGATCGACCCCCACCGCGACCTGGACGCCTGAACGCCACCAAATATCTGCTGCCACGGCGGGAAGCGCAGCCCCACAGGCCAATGACACCCGCCCCAGCGGCACACACGAAGATGCCCCGATCGGTGTTGCACCACCGAGCCGGGGCGTGATCAACCACCTGAGCAAGCAGGAGGATGACCGTGCAACACACTACCGGCCGCCACCGCAGGCGGCAGCGAACCCTCGCGGGCCAGCTCTGGGCCCTTGCCACCGGAACGTTGGCAGCGATGCTGACGTTCGTGTTCATCCCCGACCCACCCAAACGCGACAGGACCGCGACCTCCCCGGTACCTGAAGGCGCTCGGCCGCCTGCTCCGGCCGTGTCGGCGACCGTGCCCGAACCGAGCCCCTCGGCGAGGCGGGTGGCGTCGGCCGACGAGGTGGCTGCGTACTGGGAGCGCGACGACCACGTGGCGGAGCTCGACACAGCGCCCGAGACCGACCCCGAGGAGGAGTGGGGTGCGCTCGTGCGCCCCTACATGCCCCCACCACCCCAGATCCGGACGCGGGTTCCCTGTCCCCGCGTTCCTGAGGGTGACCTGTTGGCTGCCCCACCACGGCGGGCGCCGGACGACCTGGCCGATCTCGCCGCAGTGGTTCGGACCTATCTCAACACCGTTGGCTGAGCGGTTCCGATCAGGATGAGGGTGGTGTCGCTTCAGCGGCACCACCCGACTACTTCATGGGTGGGCGTGATGACAGGAACGCCCGCGCACGCCTGGATCTCCGAGGGTGGAGATTCGACTGCTCGGTGTCGCATCCGTGTCTTCCCCGTCTCCATAGGGAGGTGAAAGGCAAAGGAAGGGCGACGACCCCTGGAGGGTGCGCGTGAACGAGTACGAGCAGACACTGTCGAGGTTGGCTCCCCGGATCACCGACCGGGACCGGCAGATCCTGGTCGGGTTGTGGGAGCACCAGGTGATGACCACCCACCACCTGCACCGCATCTACTTCCCTCATGCCGGACCCCGACGAGCCCGGTCTCGGCTGTTGTCTTTGTACCGGTACGGGCTGCTCAATCGGTTTCGCCGCCATGCCCACGACCGCAACGCCCCCGACCACTGGATCCTGTCCCCGACCGGAGCGGTGCTGGTCGCCCTGTACCAGGGCAAGGAGCCCGAGGAGCTGAACTTTCGCTCCGACCGTGCCCTGGCGTTGGCTCACTCGCCCCGCCTGGACCACATCCTCGGCCTGGCCCAGACTCGCGCCCAGTTCGTCGAGAGCGCCCGTGAAGTGGGTGCTGATCTGCGCCGATGGGTGGGAGAGCGTGAGTGTAAGGAGAGGTGGGGCCGCTACGTCCGCCCCGACGCCCGCGTGCGCTGGGAGCAGGAGGGGGTGGTCCTGAGCGCGTTCGTGGAGTACGACACCGGCACCGAACCCCTCACCCAGCTCAAGCGGAAGATGCCGGGGTACGCGCTCCTGGCCCAGGCGAGCGGCTTGCCCTTGATCGTGCTGTTCGTGGTCCATTCCGACAAGCGTGAGGACAACGCGGCGCGCACGCTCGCCTCCGCCTGCACCGGCACGGTGGGGGTGTATCTGACCACCCACCACCGTCTGGCGGTGGAAGGGGCTGGTGCTCCGATCTGGCGGCTGGCCCATTGCCGTGACCGGGTGGAGCTGCGCGATATCCCCAACGCCTATCCCCGCGAGAAGAAAGACAATGAATAGCCGCTTTTAGTGGGCGGTGGATTTCAAGGTGTGGCCGCTGCGAGAATAGATTTCTCTTTGGTGGAGGCGGGTAGAGAGGGGCTGGTTGGCGGGGTCCGGTGAAGCCTTGACGGGCGGTCGTGGTCGTGGTGGAGAGGTGCCGGTAAGAGGGCCTGTGACTCCGCCTGTGACTGGGCCGTTACCGTGTCCGCCGTGGCCTCCGTCTGGTGCTCCGGCCTTGGGTGGACCACCCTCGCTGGTGGGTTCAGTGCAGGTCGGGCGAGTTGTGGGGTGGTCCACCGGCCGCCCCGGCTGTATACCCAAGTGGGTAGCCCTCTTCACGTAGGGCGCGCGGCGCCCGGGGTGTGCGAGGGCGGGCCCGCCCCCGCACAACCATCCCACGACGGTCTCACCATCCCCACCCACCCGCCCTCTTCTACCCTTTCTTGCCCACCAATTAATCCTTTTGTTGAGCATCGTCCATGACGAGGGTCGATGCAGCCAAGATCGCGCAGCCAGGCGAGAGTCATGGCGGCGCGCCTTTTCTTCTCGCGCCGCATTTTCTTGGCTGCCGCGAACTGCTTCGCCGCTCGCCGGGCGAGCACCGGCGGCGCCGCGTGACCGCCACCTCGTGCTCGCGGGTCGGGTGTCGCATCTGCGGTGGGGCCGTCTTCTTAGGAGGTCGTCAGAGGGGAAGCGACGACGGATCCGGATGGATCACGAAAGGGCGGACATGGGGGACGCGAATCGGCAGACGCCGCTGGTGGGCCACGTGGCGGCCGAAACACGGCTGCCGCGCCCCATGGGCGGGGGCGGTGTGGCGGGGGCGGACGGGCGGTTTGGTGGCCCCACACGCCCCGATGCCCGCGACGGGGGCTGGCAGGCCCATGCCGCGTGTTGGGGGATGGACCCGGATCTGTGGTTCCCGGCCCAGGGCGGGTCGGTGCGTGCGGCCAAGCGGGTGTGCCGGGTGTGCCCGGTGCAGGTTAACTGTCTGGCCGAGGCGATGAAGCGCGGTGAGCTGTACGGGGTGTGGGGCGGCGCTTCGGAGGACGAGCGACGTCAGTTCCGCGCCGCTCGCAGGGACGAGTCCGGGGGAGGTGTGCGTGGTCGACGGCGAGCGGCTTGACGGTGATTGTGAAGAGGTGGTGTCGGAGCGGTTGTTGACGATTCCGGAGGCGGCGCGGGTGTTGGCGGTTCCGGAGTCGTGGTTGCGTGAGCGGGTGCGGTTGCGGAGGGTGCCGCATCGCAGACTCGGCAAGCACGTCCGCTTCACCGCCCAGGACCTGGAGCAGATCGTGGAGAAGGCCGCCCAGCAGGTGGTCGTCCCCGCACGACGGACCTTCTACGGGCGGCAGGGGCTGCGGTAGGGGAGAAGCAGCGAGAAGAGCCGGTGGGGCGGGCCTTGGTACCCGCCCCACCAGCCTGCCTGGGGCTTGGGATGGCGGTTAGGAGATCAGGCGTAGGCGTCGTTCACCGTCGGGGTCGGTCCAGGGGCCGGTGGGTGGTCCGTCGATGGCTTCGATCATGGTGTCGTCGATGTCGGTGACCAGGTGCCCGTACCGGTCCATGGTCGTGGTGATCGAGGTGTGCCCCAGGCGGCGTTGGATCTTGAAGACGTGCACGTCCTTGTCGATCAGCCACGCCACGTGGGTGTGGCGCAGGTCGTGGATGCGCGGCTTCTTACCCAATCCCCGCTTCTGGGCCTCCTTGACGCCGGGCACCCACCGGCGGCCATAAAACGAGCTGTGTCGCCACCAGGAACCCCGGTCAGTGGTGAACACGAACTCCTCCGGGCCCTTGCCCTCCAACCGGGGTCGGATGAGGTCGATGGTGCCGGGCGAGAGCGGGATGCGCCTGCGTGAGCTGCGGGTCTTGGGCGCCCCGAGTTTGAAGGTGTTGTCGCTCTGGCGCTTCCACGCCCGCCGCACGTCCAGATACCCGCGCGTCTGCGGCACCCCGCCCGGGCCGATGGTTCGGGTGAGGGTGATGTCGCGGACCTGGAGGGCGGTGAGTTCGCTGTAGCGCATCCCGGTGCGCACGAACACCTCGACCATGTCGCGGACGTCCTCGGCCATGGAATCGCGCAGCAGGGTCAGTTCCTCGCGGGTGAGGAAGCACATCTCCCAGTCGCCCTCACCGTCGTCGACGCGGGGTAGGCGGGTGCGTGAGGCCGGGTTCGACGGGCGCAGGGGTGGGTCTTCTCGGACGGCGGCCTCGCAGATGGTGAACAGCAGCGCATGGAGGTTGTGGATGGACTTGGGGGACAGGGGCTTGCGTAGCCATCCCGGTTCCTTTGTGCGGCCTCGGCTGGGTGTGCCGGTCCGGTACGGGGCTGTGGGGTCGGGAGTGCCGGTGCGCAGCTGGTTGACCCAGGCCCGCACGTCCTTGGGCTTGAGCTGGGACGTGTCGCGCAGGTTCACCTGCCCGAAGGTGGGGAGCAGGTGGTTGGTGAGGTCGCGGTGGTAGTCGGCACGGGTGCGCTCCTCGATCCCGGTCATCGAGTCGATCAGTTCACGGGCGAAGTCAGCGAACAGCACCGGATCGGCTTCGGGACCATCGTCCTCCTCGTCGACCGTGACCCACCCGTGGCCGGGGACCCACCCCTCGGCCCACCCCTGCCGGGGGATCCAGTTCTCCGGCCACTGGTGTCCGGCGGCTTCGACATGCAGGCGGAAGGTGTGGGCGTCGGCGTGGACGTCGAACGGTTCGGACTGGGGCGCGCCGCCACGGGTGCCGCCCAGGCGCCATTTCACCCAGTACCGGGTGCGCCCGTCGGCCAGTGTGCGCTGGTTGATGGTTGCCATGCGTGGACCATCGCTTGGGTGGACGCGGAAGCGAAGGGAATCGGTGAAAGATCTTCGAGAACCTTCGCCCCGCGCGCCACTACGGTCGATCTATCCACGTTTGCGCAGGATGCCGGGCTGTCGCCCCGGCCCGTGCACCCTCGTGCACCCTCACTGCCGGGTGAGTGACGGGGTGGGTGGTGCACACTCACCAGGAGAATCTTTACCGCCGTGCACCCGCTGGTGCACCCCCGACAACGCGAAAGCCCCTGACCCTCGCGCGTTTGCGCTGGTCAGGGGCTTACGCTCCTGGGGTGAGTGACGGGACTTGAACCCGCGACTTCTTGGACCACAACCAAGTGCTCTACCGGCTGAGCTACACCCACCATGTCCGCCCGGCCTCGCGGCCTTGCGTACATCCAGAATCCTAGCGGACTCTGAGCACTGCTTCGATCAGTTTTCGGCGTTTCGGCGATCCTCGGCGCTCTGCCGGGCCGACACACCGGTGCCGCCCGCCGCTACCTCGGCCGCGATGGCGCGTGCCGTGGTGGAGCTGGGGCCAGGTTCGGGCACGAACGCGGCCGCGCGGTAGTACCGCAGCTCATGGATGCTTTCGGTGATGTCGGCGAGGGCGCGGTGGCCGCCGTTCTTCTCCGGGCTCGCGTAGTACACGCGCGGGTACCAGCGGCGCAGGAGTTCCTTGATGGAGGACACGTCCACCATCCGGTAGTGCAGGAACTCGTCGATGCGTTTCATGTCACGTGCGAGGAAGGTGCGGTCCGTGGCGATCGAGTTTCCGCACAGCGGGGCCTTGCGCGGCTCCTTCACGTGGCGGCGGATGTGTTCGAGGACCTGGTCCTCCGCCTCCTCGAGGGACACGCCCTTGTCCAACTCCTCCAGGAGGCCCGAGGTGGTGTGCATGTCCCGGACGAAGTCGCCCATCTGTTCCAGCGCGGCCTGCGGCGGTTTGATGACGATGTCCACACCCTCGTCGAGGATGTTCAGCTCGCCGTCGGTGACCAGACACGCCACCTCGATCAGCGCGTCGTGTTCGAGGTCGAGCCCCGTCATCTCGCAGTCGATCCACACCAGACAGTCATTCATACCGGTCAGCTTAGGCCGTGCCGGGAGTGGTGGGGATGGCCGAGGGCGGCCGGACCGGTCCGGCCGCCCTCGGCGAAGGCGTTGGTCAGCCCCACACGTACTGGCCGGGGAAGCCGGCGCCGAAGAGTTCGAACATCCAGTCGTAGGTGCCTGAGACCTGGAGATAGGCCAGGGCGCCGCCGACCAGGATGATCAGGAGGACGGCGGTGCAGCCGCATCCGCAGCCGCCCTTCTTCTTCCGTTTGGCCTCGGGCGGAGGGTGGGGCCGCTGCGGGGGCTGTCCGCCACCGCCCGACCTCTTGCGCCGTCCCCACCTCGGACGCCGGGGTGAGTTGGGCTGTCCGGGGGCTCCCTGGGGCGGCTGGCCGCCCATGGGGGGCTGGCCCGGGACCGGCGGGGGCGGATACTGCGGCGGTCCCTGGTGGGGGTAGCCCTGGGGTGGGTGCCCCTGCGGCGGCCGGTTCATCTGGTGCGGTGGCGGAACGGGGCCGCCCTGCTGCGGACGGCCCGGTACGTTCTGCCCCGCGGGCGGCTGATAGCCGGGGGGAGGGTTGTAGCCGCCGGGGCGGGGCGCGTTCGGGTGCTGCTGGTACCCCGGCTGCTGCTGGTAGGGGCCGGGCTGCGGGTACCCGTAGGGCGGGGGCGGGGTTCCGCGTCCCTGCTGGGGCCCTGTGTACGGCTGCTGGGGCGCGTTCGTGGGCTGCTGGTACCCCGGCTGGTTCGGGTAGCCGGGGTAGGGCGGAGGCTGCGTCGGGTGCTGCTGCGGAGCCGGTGCCGGGTAGGCCTGCTGGGCACCCGACGGCTGACCCGGGTACGGCTGTTGGGGCCCCGACGGCTGGCCGGGGTAGCCCGGGTGGGGCTGCTGTCCCGGATAACCGTGGGCCTGCTGCGGTCCGGTCGGCTGCGGAGGCTGCTGCGGCTGCTGGGGTCCGGACGCGCCCTCCTGGGCGGGGTGCGGCTGTTCGGGCGGTGTCTCCTGCCCGGGGGACCGCTGTTCCTGGACCTGCCGGGGCCATTCGGCGGCCTGCTGCCCGGGGCCGTTCTCCGGTGACTGCGCGGCGGGCGCCGCGGGCTGGGCCCGGGCGGCCTCCTCGGCTTGTTTCCGGGCCTCCGCCTCCTTGCGTGCGTGTTCCTCCTCGGCGGTCCTGCGGCGCTGTTCGCGCCGCTCCTCGTTGAGGTCGGCCCACCCGTCCTTCAGGTTGCCGAGGAAGCGGTTGAACCGGCCGCCCTTGCGGTCCTTCGACTCCTCGGCCTCGTTCACACCTCCGGAGAACACAGGGTCGTTGGGGTCGAAGACCACCGTGCCCGGTGCCTCCCCGATCTCGTTCGGGTTGAACACCGCGGTCCGGGGGGCGTCGTCGATCAGGTGGGGGTTGATCACCGCCGTGCGCGGGGCGTCGTCGATCGCGTTGTCGGTGATGTTCGAGGTGGGGAGTTCGTCCTCGCCGAGGTTGGCGGTGGGTTCCTCGTCCTCGTCCGTGTTCGGGGTGGGGAGGTCGGCGGGGTTGACCCGGATGGTGGCGCCCATGCCGCCGAGATCGGCGGTGGGTTCCTCGTCCTCGGGTTCGGCGGCGTTCCGGATCTCGGAGGGGTCGATGCGCACGGTGCCGGGATCCTCGTCCACCGGGGCCGGGGCCGGGGCGGCGGGGGCTCCGGGGGTGTGGGCCCAGGAGGGGTCGATCCGCATCGTGCTGGGGTCGTCTCCCACCGGCGCGGGTGTGACGGACGGACCGAGTCGGACGGTCCCCTCTCCCTCGTCGGAGGAGTCGTGTTCCTGTCCGTCCAGTCGTGCTGTGGCGGCCTCATCGTCGTCCGGCGTACCGGAACCGCCCTGGAGTTCGCTCAGTGACCGGGTGTGCCGCGTCCACGCGTCACCGTCCCACCATCTGAGCGTCTGCGCGTCGCCGTGCGGGTCCGCGTACCAACCCGGCTCGATAGTTCCACCCATGGCGGACAGACTAAAGGGTTGTGGTGTCGGAGAAGACCACGGGAGTCCGCGTCCCTCCACCGCCGGCCCTGCCGCTCCGCCGTTCGGTCACCCTCACGGGATCGCCGACGGTTGCTGGTCGGGCCGTCGCGGTACCGGTGGTGACCGAAGATCCGCGTCGCCCGCGGAGGGTGCGGCGAACAGCCGGGCACCGTCCAGCCTCCCCGGTCCGGCAGACGTCGAACCGGGTACCTGGTCGTGGCCGAAGTAGCCCCCGCGCGACCACGCCCGGGCCAGTTCCGCGGCCGGTGTCCCTCCCAGCCCCGGAGGGCCCGCCGACCACCGGCGCGCGACGCCCCAGGAGTCCAACCAGGCCAGGATTGGCGCCAGCCCGCGCATCGGGCCGCCGGTGAACGGCTCCTCGGGGTGGGCGACCACCGCCACCGCCACGCACACCCGGCCCTCGTGTCCGTGGTCGACGTGGAGCGAGTACTGGTCCGTGTGGCCCAACGGCATCCGGCTGCGACGGGTGGCGGCCAGTGCCTGCGCCACCTCACCGGTGAGCGGGTTCCACACCAGGTGCACCGACCGCCCCTCCTCGGCCAGGCGCAGCGCCTCCTCGCGCGCCGACCACGCGTCGGGGCCGGAACCGGTCACCGTCCACACGGCACGGGGCGCGCCGACCCCCGAGGGGCCCGGCGCGGTCCCGCCGTCGATCCGTTCGGCACCGGGCATCCACGCGTTGGACATGGCAGTTCCCATCCGGTCGTCGTGCGTCCGGGCGCCGCGTGACCGGGGCGGTGCCCGGACGGTTCCGGACCTTCACTGAGTACGCCAAGACGGCGGAGAAGTCCATAGCCCTTCCACACGCGGACAGGGTCATGTCACCTTCCGGTACCGGGATCCGCTACTCCTCCTCGTCCTCGGAGATGCGCAGGGAGAACGCCTGGAGGAAGATCTCGCCGATCTCGGTCGGGTCCTCCGTCATGTACGCGGCTCCGCCGGTGGCGGCGGCGATCTGCTGGAGCGGTTCCAGGTTCTGCACGTCGGGGCCGAACGCGATCGTGATGATCGGGATCGGGCGCGAGGGGCTGGCGATGTCCTCGATCTGGGACAGCAGGTCGTCCAGCGCCAGACCGTCCGGGTTGTCGTTGTCCCCGTCGGTGAGCATGAGGATGACGTTGGTCCGGTCGGGCCGGTAGGTCCGCGCCATCTCCTGGTAGGCGGCCAGGTAGGTGTCGTACAACGCCGTGTCGCCCTGCGGCAGGGGGGTCAGCCCGGACAGGGCCGAGGCCAGCACGTCGCGCTGGGGGGTTCCCGCCTCGTCCGTCGCCTGGAGTTCGCGGACCGGGGCGAGTTCCGAGTAGTGGAGGTTGTTGTTGACGTTGGTCGAGAACTGCCACAGCCCGAGTTCGGACGTGGGCGTGAACATCTGGAGCCCCTCGGTGGCCGCGGCGCTGGTCACCTGCATCCGGGTCATCCCGGTCCCGGGGACCTCGGCGAGCATGGAGCCCGAGACGTCCACGATGGTGAGCACCCGCGAGTCCATCTTCAGCTGGTTCCAGGTGTGGGTCAGGTCGGTGACCGACCCCTCCGACGGCCTGGCAAGCTCCTCGGGCGCCTCCTCGCGGAAGCCGACGTTCTCGGCCAGCACCGAGGCGTCCATCTCTCCGTCGGGGCCGCGGAAGCCCTGGGCCTGCAGGACCGGTTGGGCCCCGTCGGCGCGCACGGCGGCTCGGAACAGCTCGGCGGCGCGGGTGATGTCGCTCTCCTCGCTGCGGACGACGTAGGGGTAGTCGAGGTAGTAGGTACCGCCCTCGAGGTAGCTGGCCCGGGCGGTGGCGTCCTGGTGGGCGCTGTTGTAGCGCCACACGGCCTGTTCCGACATGACCATCACGGGCGGTGCCTCCTCGGTGCCGCCGCTGAGGGAGAGGAAGGCCGCGTCCTCGTCGGGTGAGGCGCCCTGGTGCAGCGCCTGGAAGGCCGCGGTCATGCGCGCGTTGTAGGTGGCCTCGTCGGGGCTGTCCTCCTCCAGGGCCCCGCTGAGCAGGTAGAGGGTGCCCAGCCCGGTCGAGCTGCGCGCGGGGTCCACCACGCGGACGGTGCGCTCACCCTCGTCCCCGGGGGCCGCGGTGGGGACCACGTCCGTCCAGCTGAGCTGGGCCTCCTCGTCGGCGAACTCGGAGAGTTCGGCCAGGACGAGCGGGGAGCGGGCGACGGACGTACCGGTCTCGGTGATGACGGCGTCACCGGACTGGCTCTGCACCAGGCGGGGCCACACGGAGGAGTCCGGGATCCACACGTGGGAGTCGGTGTCGCCCATGGTGGCGCCCGCCCCGGTGATGCCGAACGCGACGTTGGCGGAGTCGACCTGGCGGATCTCGGCGCGCACGCACCGCCCGTCCACGGTGTTCCCCTCGTCGTTGAAGTCCGCGGCCAGGCTGTCGAGGGCGGGGGCCAGCTCGGGGCTGACCGCCACGTCCAGCCGGATCTGCGAACCGCGGCAGCCGTCGGTCCGCTCGAACATGTACACACCCGCGGCGGCCAGACCGACCACGATCACCAGTGCGGCGGCCAGGGCGGCGAAGGCTCCGCCGCGCCCGCGGCGGCGCCGTTCCCGCCTCGGGTAGGGCTCTTCTGAGTATCTTCCGCGGTGACGTCCCACAGCTTTCCTCACGGGGTGGTGTACGGACGGGGGGTCGGGGTCGGTGCCTGGTACGGGTCGGTCGCGCGCGTTCGGCGTCCGGTGGGGGAGGACCGACACATGGGGTGTTACTGGTCGGAACAGTACTCGGGCCGTTCGGGGCGGGTACGGGCCGACCGGCCCGACCGCGTCCGGCCCCGCGAGGACGGGTCCGCTGTGATCGGTGCCGCGTTCCCGTTCACACCGGGGGATTCGGACGGAACGGTCACTTCAGGGCATCCGGAAACGGTTCGCCCGGAAAGACGATCCGATATCCAATCGCAACCACCCCGCGTCTGTTCGGAACCGGGACGCGGTCTCGGCGGTCAGTTGTCGCAGTTCGGTACGCACAGTCGGCGGGAGATCGAACTCAGGAAGATGTCTCCGATCTCGTCGGGGTCGTCGGTCACGAACAGGGATCCGCTCGTGGCGGCCGCGATCTGGCGCAGTTCGGCCTCCTCGGACTGCGCCCCGAAGGCGATGATGAACATGCTGACCGGGCGCTGGGGGTCGAACCGGTCCTGGAGGGCCGCGACCAGCTCCGCGTGCGAGATCTCGCTCGAACCGTCGTCCCGTCCGGCGGTGAGCAGGATGACGCTGTTGATCTTGTCCTCGTGGTAGTTGTCCTGTACCTGGTCGTAGGCGTCCAGGATGTTGTCGTACAGCCGCGACCCCCCTCCGCGGACCGCGATCTCCTCCGCCACGCCGATGAGCTCCTGGCGCCGGGTGATGTCGCCGTCTCCGGCCGACCCGCCCAGCTGGAGCATCTCGGCGGCCTCGTTCCGGCCCTGGCGTCCGTACTGGTCCGACAGCAGCCACAGGCCCATGTCGGTCTCGTCGGGGAACAGGGAGAGCCCCAACATGGCCGCCCGCTGGGCGACCTCCATCCGGCTGGGCCCGCCGTTGAGGTCCGCGGCCATGTTCTCGGAGGTGTCGGCCAGCACCAGGGAGCGGCTGGGCATCGACAGGCGGTTCCAGTCGGTGACCGAGGCGAGCAGTGCGTCCCCCGTGAGGTCGCCGTGTGTGGGCGGCTCCTCCGGAACGTCCCAGGGCTGGGCCTCCAGGGAACGGGGGGCGTTGCCGCCGGGGTCCCGGAAGCCGAGGTCGCGCAGGCGTTCGCGGTGCTCGTCCCCGCGCAGGACCTCGTACAGGTCCGCCGCGGCCGACCGGAGCGCGGTGTCGTCGGTGGTGGTGACGTAGGGGTAGTCGAGGCTGACCGTGCCCTCGGCGGGGTAGCGTGCCGCCAACTCCGGCGCGGACGCCGCGCGTTCGTCGTTGTAGGAGGCGACCGCCTGCTCCGGAACCACGATCACCGGGTCGACCCGCTCGTCGGCCGCGGGCGAACCGGTGAAGAAGGTCGCCAGGTCGATCTCGCCGAACGCGCTGTCCAACTGGACGTCCCGGACGAAGTCGGTCATGGCGGTGTCGGCGTCGTCCCCGGTGCCCAGGATGCGGCGGACCGCGTGCATGACGGTCATGCCGTCGGCGCCGCGGTTGGGGTCGACCATGACCAGCGGGCGCTCCGGTTCGCGCTCTCCGGGCAGGACCAGTGTCCAGCTGGCGTCCCCCGGGGCGGGCAGGCCCTCCGTGTCCACGGGGGCGGTCATGACCACCGGAGAACTCGCGAGCGAGGGCGGGGCGGTCTCGATGCTGTGGGTGCCGCCTCCGGACACGCGGGCGAGCTCGACCCACACCGAGGACTCGGGCACCCACACGTGGGGGGCGATGGTGGAGTCGCCCCCCTGGCCGCCGGACAGCGCGGTCATGATGCGGTGCGGGGCGATCTCGTCGACCTGCGCGTACACGCAGTCGCTCCCGTAGCTGGGCTCCTCCTCGTTGAACTCGGTGGCGGCCGCGCGCAGGACCGGGGCGATGCTCTGCGTCGCGGACACGCGAAGGTAGCGGACGTCGCCGCAACCGAGCGCGTTCAGCCCGACCGGGACCGCGATCGCCGCGACGGCGATGACCGCGACGGCGACGGCGGTGAACCCCAACGGTGACCGGAACACTCCGCGTGCGGCGGACCGGGTCGGTGAGGAGAGTCGGTGACGTCCACTGGGCAACGGGGATCTCCGGGGCGTGGTGGGGCGCGGTCCTTCGGCGGTGCCGCCGAAGGACCCGGTGGGACGTGGGTCCGTGCGGAGCCGTGCCGTCGGGCGTCCGAGGGCGGATGCGAACCATGGTGCGGCGGACGGCGTCACACAGGATGAGTCACGACCGACCGGCCGAATGTGACGAACGAAACTTCACCAGGACCTTACTCGTTGGTAATGGGAGAGCGAAAGTGGCCGGGCTTCGACGCCGGAACCGTCGTGCCTGGTCGGTGGACGGAGACCTCTTTGTTACCGTGCTCTCCGCAGAAGTACTCCGAACCCACGGATAGGCTTGGGCCTCTCCCGTCCCCCGCGGCAGACCCCTCCCCTTCCGTGTCGCGGATGTCCGTGTGACCACCGACCCCCGAGGGTTATGGCATGTCCCAACAGCACCGAGACCACCGGAACCGAGGCACACTCGGTACCGCCCTGCTCGCCGGCGCCTGCTGTGCCGGGGCGCTCGCCTACGCGGTGCTCGCGGGCCCGTCGCTGCTGCCCGCGGAGGACGTGCAGGCCACGTCGGCCATGAGTCCGGACCTGGTCGGTCCGGTCGTGGAGGCCCCCGAGGAGCCCGTCGTGAGCGGGCCGGTCGGCCAGCTGCGCATCCAGGTCAGCGACCGCGACCGCGCGTGGGTGCAGACCCTCAACTGCACCGGTGAGCTGGAGGAGGACCCCGAGGCCTGCGCCGAACTGGCCCAGGTCGCCGCCGAACTCGACGACGAGATCGGGGGTGCCGGGGGGTACGGCGACGCCACCGCGCGCACGGCCGCCGCCGACGGCACCGAGGAGCTGTTCACCGAGGTGCGCGCGGGAACCGTGTGCACCGACCAGGTGTACGGACCCCAGCGGGCCACGGTCGAGGGGACCTGGGAGGGGCAGGAGATCTCGACGACGCTGAGCAGGACGGGCTCCTGCGAGGAGGCGCGCTGGCAGCGCCTGCGCCCCCTCACCGAGCAGATCAGCTGAGCCGGGTACGGGCGGCGGTCCGGGGCTCCCGGACGGGAGAGCTGGGATAATCGTCCGCCATGAGCGTCATCAGGGTCACCGATCCCGCCGATCCCCGCCTGGCCGACTACACCCGGCTGCGCGACGTCAACCTGCGTCGCCACCTGGAGGCCGAGCACGGACTCTTCATGGCCGAGGGCGACAAGGTGATCCGGCGCGCGGCCGCCGCCGGGTTCGAGCCGCGCAGCTTCCTGCTGACCGAACGCCGCGCCGAGGCCCTCGACGACGTGGTCGCCGGCTCCACCGCCCCGCTCTACGTGGTCAGTGAGGAGACCGCCCGCCTGCTCGTCGGCTTCGACCTGCACCGGGGTGCCCTCGCCGCCTTCCACCGCCGCCCCCTGCCCGCGCTCGACGACGTGCTCGCCGGGGCGCGCACGATCGTCGTGTTGGAGGACCTGGTGGACCACACCAACGTGGGCGCGATCTTCCGCAGCGCCGCCGGGCTCGGCGTCGACGCCGTGGTGCTCGCTCCCCGTTGCGCCGACCCGCTCTACCGGCGGTCGGTCAAGGTGTCGATGGGCGCGGTGTTCACGCTCCCCCACACCCGGCTGGACGACTGGTACGGCGGTCTGGACACCCTCAGGGCGGCCGGTTTCCACCTCATGGCCCTCACCCCGGGGGAGGGGTCCCTGCCGTTGCGGGACGCGATGTCGGCGCTGGCCCCCGACGACCGGGTCGGTCTGCTGCTGGGGACCGAGGGCGACGGCCTGTCCGCGCGCTGGCTGGAGCGGGCCACCGCACGGGTGCACATCCCGATGGCCCAGCGGGACGTCGACTCGCTCAACGTCACCGCGGCGGCCGCCATCGCCTGCTACGAACTGGCGCGGTTCACCGGGTGACGCGGGCGGCGCCCGCCGCCGTCACCAGGGCGGGTGTCCGCCGCGCATGCCCTAGGGTGGCGCGTGACACGGACCTTGAGGCGTGTCCCCGGGGCGCGTCCGAGACGCTCCGCGGGACGCGCCGCGGTGGAGCGGAGGGTACGGCCACATGGGCGGGCGAGCACTGGTGCAGTGGGAACAGAACCGGGCGAACGCCCCGGATCCGCGCAGCGTGGACCTGTACACCGGCGGGGCCGCACCGGAGTCGGGCCTGGCCGAGGTGGCCTTCTACCAGGTGCCCTACGCACCCTCCACCCAGGGCGTCGACGAGCGGCTCGACATCATCGCGCGGATGCCCGCGCTGGAGGTCGTCCAGTTGGTGTCCGCGGGCTACGAGCACGTCCTGGGGCTGCTCCCCGACCACGTGACCTTGTGCAACGGACGCGGCCTGCACGACGCCAGCACTGCCGAGCACGTCCTCGCACTGATCCTCGCCGCCCAGCGCGACCTGCCGCGGTGGGCCCTCGACCAGAACGACCACCGCTGGGAAGCGGTCCCGCTGCGGTCGCTGGCGGACTCGCGCGTGATGATCGTGGGCTACGGCAGTATCGGCCGGGCCGTGGAGAGTCGGCTGCTGCCCTTCGAGACCGAGGTCGTGCGCGTGGCCGGCCGCGCCCGTCCGGACGAGGACGTGCACGGCGTCGGTGAACTGCACGCCCTCCTGCCGGAGGTGGACGTCGTCGTCCTGGTCACCCCGCTCACCGAGAGCACGCGGGGGCTGTTCGGCGCCCGGGAGTTCGCCCTGCTGCGGGACGACGCGCTCGTGGTCAACGTGGGCCGCGGGCCGGTCCTGGACACGGCTGCGCTGGTGGCGGAGAACGGGCGCGTGCGGGCCGCCCTGGACGTCACCGACCCCGAACCCCTCCCGGCCGGCCACCCGTTGTGGGACGTGCCGGGCGTGCTCCTCACACCGCACGTCGCGGGCGGTTCGGCGGCCTTCTACCCGCGTGCCCGCGCGTTCATGGACCAGCAGCTCGCCCGCTGGGCCGCGGGTGAGCCGCTCGCGAACGTGGTCCGGCCGGGACGCTGACACCGCCGGTCCGGTTTCCGCCGTCCGGCGGCACCTCGGGGCTCGGCGGACATCCATGGCCTTGATTGCTCTTCGGGGGTTTTGTCGGTGCCAGCGGCGACAGTGGAACCATGCACGTAGCGGTGGTCGCCGACGGCGAGGGCGGTGGCTGGCTCCAGGACCTGGGACACGCCCCCGGCCCGGTCCGCCGTGTCACCGACCTCGCCGACGCCGTCCGGAGGGCGGAGCACGGGTGTCCGGAACCGCCCCGCTGGGTCTGGTCGGCCGGCGAGGACGTCTACCCGGACCTGGTCGGGGCCGGGGTGCGTGTCGCGCGCTGCCACGACGTCGCGCTGACCGAGGCGCTCCTGCTCGGGTACCACGCACGCCACGGGGAGGCACACTCCCTGGGGGCGGCCTGGGCCCGGTTGCACGACCTTCCCGTGCCCGACGACCCGGTCCGCCCGCTCGGTGAGGGCACCGCCGCGCAGCCCGCCCTGTTCGGGGCCGACCGGTCCACGCTGCCCCCGGGAACCGACCGCCTGGCCGCCCTGGTCGAGGTCCACGACGATCAGCTGCGCCGTGTCGCGGAGCTGCCCCACCCCCAGCGGATGCGGCTGCTGGTGGCCGTGGAGTCGGCCGGCGGCCTGGCCGCCGCCGAGATGACCCACGACGGCCTGCCCTGGCGGCCCGACGTCCACGACGAGGTCCTCACGGAGCTGTTGGGGCCCCGGCCGCACGCCGGGCAGCGTCCCGCGGTCCTGGCCGAACTCGTCGCGCGCATCAGCGACGCGGTGGGACGCGAGGTCAACCCCGACTCACCCGCGCAGGTCCTGCGGGCCATGGCCTGGATCGGCCATCCCGTCGAGTCCACCCGTTCCTGGGTGCTGGAACGCGTCGACCATCCCGTGGTTCCCCTCCTGCTCCGGTACAAGGAGCTCGCCCGCCTGTACTCCGCCAACGGGTGGACGTGGCTGGACACCTGGGTGCGTGAACGCCCCGGTCCCCACGGGGCGCGTCTCGGCCGCTTCCACCCCGACTACGTGGTCGGCGGTGTCGTGTCCGGTCGTTGGGCGACCCGGGGCGGCGGCGCCCTCCAGATCCCCAGAGCGGTGCGCCCGGCCGTACGCTCCGACCCCGGGTGGGTGCTCGTGCGCGCCGACGCCGGACAGCTCGAACCCCGCGTCCTCGCCGCCGTGTCCGGTGACGACGCCCTGGCCGCCGCGGCCGCCGAGGACGACCTCTACGCCCGCCTGGCCGCACACGTGGGCGGCGACCGGGAACGGGCCAAGATCGGCATGCTCTCGGCCATGTACGGCCAGACCTCCGGTGACGCCGCCCCGCTGCTGCGTACCATGCGCCTTCTCTACCCCCGGGCGCTGGAGTACGTCGACCAGGCCGCCCGTACCGGAGAGAACGGCGGGATCGTCCGCTCGTGGCTGGGCCGGACCTCGCCCGCCCCGCGTGCGTGGTCCACGACCGTGTCCGGTCCCGACGGGGACCGCCGCCGCCGCGCCCACGGTCGGTTCACCCGCAATTTCGTCGTCCAGGCCACGGCGGCCGAGTGGGCGCTCGTCCTGCTGGCCGCGCTGCGGCAGCGCCTGCCGTCCCTGCCCGAAGGGGCCGGTATCGTCTTCTTCGTCCACGACGAGGTCGTCCTCCACGTTCCCCGCGACATGGCCGAGGAGGCGCTCGCCGCGGTCGCCGACGCCGAGACCCGCACCAGGATCACCCTGTTCGGGGACACTCCGGTCCGTTTCCCCCTGGACACGGTCGTCACGGAGGACTACGCGCAACGCTGAGTGAATCGGACACGCGGCGTCGCACGTCCGGAAACGGACGGCGTGGACTTCTTGCAAACTGGGCCGCCTACACCCATTCTTGGACGCGGACGCAACAGCCAGCCCGCTACCGCAGGGGTAACCCCCACCCCGCCCAGCGGTACACAGAAAGGGTGAGATCCCCCCGTGCGGAGCCGTTTCAGATCATGTGCGGGAACCACGGCCGCCTTCGCGGTCGCCTTCACCGCCTTCGGGGCGACCCCCGCGTGGGCGGACCCGATCGTGCAGGACCGGCCGCCCATCGCCGACCAGCTCTCCGAAAGCGACCGGAACACCAGCGGAGTCGACCCCCGCGACTCCTCCACCCCGCCCCCCGACGTCGCGGACGCCGGAGCACTGCGGCGCGACGCCCGGGTGGCTCCGTTCCAGGAGACCCGCAGCGTCGAGTACTTCGCCGTGGCCCCCGACAGCCTGCCCCGTGAGGTGGTCGACCAGGTCCGCGGTATCGAGGGCGTCGAGCACGTCCTGACCGTGGACGCCGCGCGCGTCGGCATCGAGGGGGAGCCCACCTCCGTGCTGGGCGTCGACCCCTCCAGCTTCCGCAACCACGCCCCCCGGCCGTCGGCCGAGTCCGACGAGATCTGGCAGGGCGTGGCCGAGGGCCGCGTCGCGCTGTCCAACACCGTCGGCACCGAGCGCGATCTCGACCTGGGCAGCGAGGTCAGCGTCGCGGGCGGCCGCGGTGAGGTGGACCTGGAGGTGTGGACGCACGCCACCTCCGGCATCGCCGGGATCGACGCCCTCATCTCCCGGGAGCGCGCCGCCGAACTGGGCATGCCCGAGGGCAACGCGCTGGTGGTCTCGGCCCCCGACGCCGACCTGTGGGCGCTCTACGACGCGCTGTCGGACGCCCTCGGCGAGGACGTCTCCCTCCAGTTGGTCGCGGACGCCGCCGAACCCGCGGAGCCCGGCGACGCCGTGCCCTCCTCGGTGATCGAGCAGGTCATCGAGCACGCGCAGAGCCAGGTCGGTGTGCCCTACGTCTGGGGCGGTGAGACCCCGGAGGGTGGTTTCGACTGCTCGGGGCTGCTCCAGTGGGCCTTCCTCCAGGCGGGCGTGCAGATCCCCCGCGTCACACACGACCAGTGGAACGCCGGAGAGCGCGTCGACCTCGAGGACGCCCAGCGCGGCGACCTGTTGTTCTGGCGTTCGGACCCGACCGCGCCCGACTACATCTCGCACGTGGCCATCTACCTGGGTGACGACATGATGCTGGAGGCGCCGCGCACCGGCCTGAACGTACGGGTCACCGAGGTACGGACCGACAACTTCGCCGGAGTGGTGCGCGTTCGCACCTGAGGCCGCGCCCCCGCCCCGGGGACACGAGAGCGGGCCGTGGCGTCACCTCGCCGGTGACGCCACGGCCCGCCCGTCTCTCCTTGTCCGAAGAACCCAGCCGGGAGGGGAAGGCAGGCCTCGGTTCAGGAGGGGGGACAGGGCCGTCACTGAGGGAGGGGGAGCCAGCGCACGGACCCTGTTTTCGGTGGTATTGAGTTCTGACGGCACACGACCGGATCAGCGCCGGGGCCCGTCGCACAGGGTCTACATAAGCAGTGCCCGGGCGATTTGGCAAGGGGATCCGCGCAGCCCGACACGCCCTTCCGGCACGGGCGGATCACCCGTCGTCCGGCCCTCGCCCGGGTGTTCGGTGGCGTTCTCCCCCTGTTCAACGCCCCATCGCGTACCCCTGCGACCCGCGTGCGTCGGCGGCGGCCCGGAGCTCACCCGTGTCGGGGTCCCGCGCGACGGCGGCCAGCCGGCCGAGCGTCCAGGCGTCGGTGACCTCGACCCGGTGCCCCCGCCCCGCCAGGTCGGTGATGACGTCCTCGCCGACCCCGGGTTCGACGATCAGGTGTCCCGGGACGGTCTCCCTCGGGTGGAACGAGCTCGGGAAGGCGCTGGTGTGGAACATCGGGGTGTCCAGTGCCTCCTGGAGGTCGTCGACACCGTGGAGGATCCGCAGCAGCGCGGTGAACGTCCACTGGTCCTGCTGGTCGCCGCCGGGTGTCCCGATGGCGAGGACCGCCTGGCCGTCCCCGCGGGTCACGAGGGTGGGGGAGAGGGTGGTGCGCGGGCGTTTGCGGGGCGCGAGGGCGTTGGGGGAGGCGGGGTCGAGCCAGAACATCTGTGCCCGGGTGCCGAGCGGGAAGCCCAGGGCGGGGATGACCGGTGAGCTGCTGAGCCAGCCACCGCTCGGGGTGGCCGAGACCATGTTGCCCTGCGCGTCGACCACGTCCACGTGGCAGGTGTCGCCGCGCAGGTCGGCAGGGGTGGCGTTGACGGCACCGACCGTGGGCTCGCCGGTGGTGCGGTCGCCGGGTACCGTGCCGGGCCCGTACACGGGAGGGGTGAACGGGATGCGTCCGGCGACCGGGCCGGGGCTCGGAGCGGGGACGGCGCGGCCGTCGTCGACGAGGCCGGCGAGCCGGGCGGCGTGGTCGGCGGAGAGGAGCTCCCTGATCGGGACGTCGACGTGGTCGGGGTCGCCGTACCAGGCCTCCCGGTCGGCGAAGGCGAGCTTGGCGGCCTCGGTCACCCGGTGCACGAACTCGGCGCTGACCCCCTCGCGGACGTCGTGGCCGGTGTTCAGCTCCTCGGCGATCCGCAGCTGTTGGAGCATGACCGGCCCCTGCCCCCACGGGCCCGTCTTGTGCACGGTGTGCCCGCCGTGGGCGACACTCACCGGGTCCTCGAAGGTGGCGCTCCAGTCGGCCATGTCCTGGGCGGTGAGCAGGCCCTGGCGGGGTACCCCGGAGCCGTCGGGCACGGGCGCGGCGAGGAACGCCCCCACGGCCTCGGCGACGAACCCGTGCGACCAGGAGCGGCGGGCCGCCTCGATCTGGGCCCCGCGGTCGGAGCCGGCGTGTTCGGCCTCGGTGACGATCCGGCGGTAGGTGGCGGCCAGGGCGGGGTTGCGCAGGCGTGTTCCGGTTCTGGGCGCGGAGCCGTGGGGGAGGTAGACCTCGGCCGACCCGGGCCAGTGCCGGCTGAAGACGGGGGCGAGGGAGGTGACGGCTCCGGCGATCCGCTCCAGGACGGGGTAGCCGCGCTCGGCGAGTCCGATGGCGTGGTCGAGGACGTCGCGCACGGTCATGGTCCCGTGGTCGCGCAGGAGCAGCATCCAGGCGTCGAAGGAGCCGGGGACGGTGGCGGCGAGCACGCCGTTGCCGGGGACGAGCTCCATGTCCGCGAAGGCGTCCATGGTGGCGGCGGCGGGGGAGACCCCCTGGCCGCACAGCACGCGCGGGGACCCTCCGGCGGCTTGGAGGAGCACGGGGACCTCACCGCCGGGCCCGTTGAGGTGGGGTTCGACGACCTGGAGGGTGAAACCCGCCGCGACGGCGGCGTCGAAGGCGTTGCCTCCGCGTTCGAGCACGGACATGCCGGTGGCACTGGCGAGCCAGTGGGTGGAGGCGACCATTCCGAAGTCGCCGCGGAGTTGGGGGCGCGTGGTGAAGCGGGGCATGGCTCTCCTCGGGGGCTCGGGGGCTCGGGGGCTCGGGGATGGGCATCCGCCCGGGGCGGCGGATCCCCGCCCGGCGCCCCGGGCGGGTGTGGCGCCGGTCACCGGGGCGGGCGCCGAGCCGACCGTATCCCACGGGCCCGGTCCGCGGAGCTCGGTCCACAGGCCGGCGGCCCGGGGCCGGCGTATCCGTCCGGCCCCGGGCCACCGTTGATCTGGGGGCGTTCACGCTCCACCCGCTCCGTGCTGCCCGGCCGGAGGCTCTCCACTCCGGTCGGGCACCCGCCCACGGTCACCCGCCCCCGCGCGGCTGCGCTCCGTCCGCGCACGGTTCCGGTCCGCCGCGGTCACGTGTCCGGCCGGTCACCCGACCGCGGCCACGCGTCGTTTCGGCCCGACCGGGTCACGCCCCTCCGGCACCCCGGCCGTGTCAGGGCGTCTCCATCTCGAAGCTCCACGGCAGGGAGTTCCACAGTTCCTCCCACTCCGCGTCGTCCATCGGTTCGAGGCCGCCGGCCTGGCCCGGGCCGGGCGCGTGCGTCTCGGTGGACGAGTGGGAGACCTCCTCCATGCCCTCGGTCGCGTTGGCCTCGGCCTCCTCGACGAGCCGGGCGATCAGGTCGGCGATCTCGGCGATCACGGACTCCACGTCGGAGCGCTGCATGTCGAGGCTGTCGGCGCACAGGTCCGTGGCCGCGTTCTTCTCCCCCTCGGTGCCGTGGTACCAGACGGTGGCGAGCAGTTCGTCGCGCTGTCCGTCGGTCAGCTGGTCGCGGCTCAGCGGCTGCTCGGCGGTGTCACCGGAGGAGGCGGAGGTCGGCTCCCGCTCCTCCCCGGTGTCGTCGTAGTCGAAGACCACGAACTCGTCGATCAGGCACTCCTTGACCCGCCGGGAGTTCATCGCGTCGGGGTCGTCGGACTCGGCGTCCGCCTCCCCGGGCCCGGAGGCGTCGTTCCCGGCCGCAGCGATGTCCTCCGCGCTCACCTCGACCGCGTCGGCGTCCTCGGCGGTCCCCTCGGAGGCGTCGTTCCCGGCCGCAGCGATGTCCTCCGCGCTCACCTCGACCGCGTCGGCACCCTCCGGTTCCCCGGCCGCCGCGTCCTTGGTGGTGGCCGTGTCCTCGGCGGGATCGGCCCCCTCTCCGGCCGCCGTGGCTTCGACCGGCTCCGCGGTCCCGCCTTCGCCCTCCTGGGCCGGAGTCTCCTGCGCGGTCTCCCCGGACCCCTCGGCTCCTTCGGCCTCCGAAGCCTCATCGGGCTCGGTGCCCCCCTCGCTCTCCCCGCTCTCACCGGCGTCGTCCTGGACGGCCTCCTCCGGAGCCTCCTCCTGGGCCGTCGCCTCCTCGCCCTCCGCGGTCTCCTCGGCGTCCCGGTCCGTGACTCCGGCGACCGCATCCGCCATCCTCCGCAGCTCGTCGCCGTTCCACCGCTCCGGCCGCAGGTGGATGGTGACCGCGACGCCGGGCTCCTCCAGCCAGAACATGTCGCCCGTCGACTCCGAGACGTAGGCCTCGCGCGCGGCGTCACCGCTGCCGTCCAGTCGCTCCAGCCCCCGCTCGGGCAGGTGTGCGTACCGCTGTTCGCGCAGGTCCTCCAGCTTCTGGATGCGTTCCGAGCGCAGGATCATCACGCGCCCGTAGAGCTGGTCGGGGCCCTGCACCCAGGAGATCTGCGACTGGCTGTTGCCCCGCCGGTCCATCAGTGAGGAGGCGTTGAGCCCGAATCTGTCCAACCCGGGGGGCAGGTAACCGATCTCGAACCCGTCGAGCTTGTACGAGGAGACCGCCTGTTCGACCACCGGCCAGTTGATCACCCGCGGGTCCTTGTCGTCCGCCGCCACCGCCGGTCCCGCGAGACCTGCCAGCCCGGTGGTCGAGAGCGTGGCGGCGCCCAGGAGCGCGACCCACCTCGTGTGGTGCTTGCGCATCGTCGTCCCTTCCCATCGACTACTACCAGTGATGGTTTCAGGACTCTATGTGATTCACGGGGGGCTCTCCAGTCAAAACCGGTACATGACGTAATTGATTCGCTTCATTGGGTGAAAATCCGGGAAGGGTGTGACCTGTCCCGTACCAGAAGATGGGACTCCCATTACCCGGCGCTCCGCGCACGGTCATCGGGGGGTCACCATCCGCACCCACCCTGATGGAGCAATCGGCCAGTCCACGCGAACTTGGGAGGTCCGGTGCGCCGCATCGGGATCGTCGTCGGAGCCGCTTCACTCCTCATCACCGCCAGCGCGGGCGTCTCGGTCGGGGCTCCCGCCCTCGACCCCCGTGAACCCGCCACCGAACCCCTCGCCGTCCACCACCCCGTCTTCGACCGCCCGCTCATCGCCGTCGCCCACCGCGGCGCGTCGGGGCGCGCGCCGGAGAACACCCTCGCCGCCATCGACGCCGCCCGCGAGCGGGGCGCCGTGACGGTCGAGGTCGACGTCCAGCTCACCGCGGACGGCGAACCCGTGATCATGCACGACACCACCCTGGAGCGGACCACCGACGTCGAGGCGGTCTTTCCGGACCGCGCGCCCTACCGGGTCGCCGACTTCACCATGGCGGAGATCCGCCGACTCGACGCCGGCGGCTGGTACGACCCCGCCTTCGCGGGCGAGCCCGTCCCCACCCTGGGGGAGGTCCTCGACCGGTTGGAGGAACACGACCTCAACCTCCTCCTGGAGCTCAAGTCGCCCGACCTCTACCCCGGCCTCGAACGCGCCGTCGCCAGGGACCTGTTCGACCGGGAGGGGTGGCTCAGGCGCACTCCGCCGTGGGAGCCCCGCCGCCTGGTCATCCAGAGCTTCGACTGGGAGTCGGTCCGCGAGTCCCAGGACATCCTGCGGTCCGTTCCGCACGGCCTGCTGGGACTGGTCCCCGAGGACCGGATCGACGACTACGACTGGGCGGCCATGATCAACCCGAACCACCGGCACATCGACGCCGACTACGTCGAGCGGGTCCAGGAGGCCGGGATGGAGATCATGCCCTACACGATCAACGACCGCGCCACCATGGACGCCGTCCTGGGCATGGGGGTGGACGGTTTCATCACCGACTACCCCGAGGCCGGACGGGAGGCCATCGACGACTTCGACGGCGACCGCGTCGGCGCCCCGCCCGTGCCGCCCGCGCCCCCGGTCGCGGCGAACGACTGACCCCCGGCCGCCCGCCGCGCCCGACACCGGTGGGATGATCGGGCGGAACGACGCGCCCCGCCCCGGACACGGCTCGCCGAGCCGTGTCCGGGGCGGGGCACCGGCGCACAGGAGGCGTGGACACACCGTGACCGATCGGCTCGACATCCCGCGTGAACACGTCGACTGGCGGACCAAGGGACTCTGGTGGCCGGGTGAGCCCGTCACCCTGGAGGAGTTCGCCGCCCGGCGGTTCCCTCTCTTCTCCGGCCCGTTCACCTGGCCGCTCATGGTGTTGCGCGCCTCCGCGCTCGACCGCAACATCGCGGCGCTCGCCGACTTCTCCGCCCGGCACCGCCTGCTCCTGGCACCGCACGGCAAGACCTCCATGGCCCCCGCGCTGATCCAGCGCCAGCTGGCGGCGGGCGCCTGGGGGGTCACCGCGGCCACCGCCCACCAGGTCCTGGCCTACCGCCGTTTCGGGGTCGGCCGGATCATCCTCGCCAACGAACTCCTCGACGGGGTGGCGCTGCGCTGGATCGCCGACGAACTCGACCGCGACCCCGGCTTCGAGTTCCTCCTCTACGCCGACTCCGCCGAGGGGGTGGCGGCCGTCTCCGGCGCCCTCGCCGGCCGCCCGGCAGGCCGCCCCCTGCGCGTGCTGGTCGAACGCGGTGTCCCCGGCGGACGTACCGGCTGCCGCACCCGCGAACACCTCCTCGGCGTGGCACGCGCCGTCGTCGCCGCGCCCGGCCTGGAACTGGCCGGGGTCGCGGGCTACGAGGGGCCCCTGGGTGAGGACGCCGACGCCGTGCGCGCGTTCCTCCGCGACCTGGGCGGTGACGCGGCGGAACTCGCCGCCGAGCACGGGCTGGAGCGGCCGGTGCTGTCGGTGGGCGGCAGCGCCTGGTTCGACCTGGTCGCCGAGGAGCTCAGCGGCCGGGAGGACGTGCTGCCGATCCTGCGCAGCGGCGCCTACGTCGCACACGACGACGGCCTCTACCGCCGCACCACCCCCTACCGGCGCCTCCCCGAGGGGCCCGACACCCTGGAGGGTGCGCTGGAACTGTGGGCGCGGGTGGTGTCGGTACCGGAGGAGGGGCTGGCCATCGCCGCCCTGGGGCGGCGCGAGGCCAACCACGACCAGGGGTTCCCGATCCCCCGCGTGCTGCGGCGCGCCGGCGGGGAGACCGTCGCGGCCACGGGGGTGGAGGTCACCGCACTCAACGACCACCACGCCTACCTGCGATTCCCGCCCGAACGCGGGGTGGTCCCCGGCGACCTGGTCTCCTTCGGGATCTCGCACCCGTGCACGGCCTTCGACCGCTGGCGGGTCATCCCGGTGGTGGACGACCGGGACACGGTCGTGGACGTCGTCGCCACCTACTTCTGAGTCCGCTCCGTCACCGGCCGCCGATCCCCGGCCGGGTCTGCCACGGGTGCGGTCCGTCCAGCGGCCGGTACTCCACCCCGGCCGCGTCCAGCCGGTCCAGGTGCCCGCGCAGCCGGGGCTCGAACTCGGCGTAGTCGCGGTCGCCGGAGGACCACACCTGTTCGGCGAAGGCGGCCGCGCGCGGGAACACCATGTAGTCCAGCCCGCGGGGCGTGTCCGTGTGCTCGGTCCACACGTTGACCTGGGCGCCCAGGACGTGCTCGGCCTCCGCCTCGGTCAGCCCCTCGGGGACGGGCTCGGCGGCGTAGACGTCCTCGGTGCGCAGGAGCGTGCCGACCGGGATCGGCTCGTCGGGGGAGTCGGACTGCTTGTAGTCGAGGTAGGACGTCGCGGTCGGCGCCATGACCACGTCGTGGCCGGCCCGGGCCGCGGCCACGCCGCCCTCCTGGCCGCGCCAGGACATCACCGTCGCGCCCGCCGCCAGACCCCCCTCGAGGATCTCGTCCCATCCGAGCAGCCTGCGTCCCCGCGCCGTCAGGTGCGCGTCGAGCTGACGGATGAACCAGCTCTGGAGCCCGTCCTCGTCGGCCAGCCCCTCCTCGCGGATCCTCCGCTGGGCGGACTCGCTGTCCTTCCACTGGGTCTTGGGGCACTCGTCGCCGCCCACGTGCACGTACGTGCTCGGGAACAGCTCCAGCACCTCGTCGAGCACGTTCCGGTAGAAGTCCAGCACGTTGTCGGTGACGGCCAGCACGTTGTCGTTGATCCCCCACTCGGTCCACACCGGGATCCGCCCGCTCTCGCCCAGCTCGGGGTAGGCGTGGATGGCGGCCTGGGAGTGGCCGGGGACGTCGATCTCGGGGACCACCGTGATGTGGCGGGCCGCGGCGTGGGCGACGATCTCCCGGATGTCCTCCTGGGTGTAGAACCCGCCGTGGGGGCGCCCGTCGAACACGGGCGGCGTGGTGGCGCCGACCTGGCTCTCGGTACGCCACGCACCGGCCTCGGTCAGTTTCGGGTACCGCAGGATCTGGATCCGCCACCCCTGGTCGTCGGTCAGGTGCAGGTGCAGGACGTTGAGTTTGTGCGCGGCCATCAGGTCGACGAACCGCAGCACCTCGCGTTTGGGGAGGAAGTGCCGGGCCACGTCCAGCATCACGCCGCGCCAGCGGAACCGGGGGGCGTCGGTGACGCGCACGGCGGGCAGGGTCCACTCCACACCGCCGATCGGCGCGCCGCGGTAGGCGTCGGCGGGCAGCAGCTGACGCAGGGTCTGGGCGCCGTAGAACACTCCGGCCGGGTCGTGGCCGACGACGATGGCGCCCTCCTCGTCCACGATCAACCGGTAGCCCTCCGGGCCGAGCCCCGCACCGGAGTCGACGCTGAGCCGTATCCGTGCGTCGTCCTCGTCCCCGGTGGCCAGCGGGAGGCCAGTCGACGCGCCGAGTTCACGCTGGAGCCATGCCAGGGTTCCCCGAGCCTCGGGGTCGGCGGACACCCTGGTGGCCGTGGTGAGTGTGAATCCGTCGGAATCGCCTGGAACGGCCTGGTCGGGGCGGGGCACCAGTGGCCGGTCGGCGAGGCGGGGGGAGGAAGTGTCGGGCACGGGAGGGTGCTCCTATCCGGTCTAGACCAATAGTGGACATCCTGCCATGCGCGCGCCTCGGTGCGCACCCCCGCGGGTGCGCCAGCCCCGCACACCCGGACCCGGTGCGGCCCCTGAGCCGGGGTACGGGTGGGCGAGAGCGGTCCGACCTGGGACGCGACACCGCCGCCGCCCGAAGGTGTCGTACGCGGACCCTGAAACGTGGTGGGGCGGGCACCACCCGGTGGACGGGGGTTGTCGTTATCGCCGACACGGGGCGCCCGTCCGTAACGTGGTGTCCAGATCCGGAGCCCGAGGAGCCGAAGGGGCGGGACCGAGTGCCAGGGGATGCGACGATGCGGTCACGACGCGGAGCGTCGGCGGCGACCACCCGGAGGTGGTGGCGCTGATGGCGTGGTTCGTGCTCATCGCCGTGGCGGGGGCCTTCACCCTGGCACTGGGCTCCGCGCTCCAGGAACGCGACGCCGTGCGCGCCCCGGGGCGGCAGGTCGCGCGGGCCGGGTTCCTGCTGCACCTGCTGCGCCAGCCCCGGTGGCTGGTCGGCAGCGGGGCGGCGGTCCTGGGCGCGACCCTGCACCTGGTGGCCCTCAGCGGCGCCCCGCTGACCATCATCCAACCGATCGGTGTCACCGGACTGCTGTTCGCGATCGTCCTGTCGGCGCTGTTCAACCACCAGAGGGTGAGCGCCTGGCAGATCACCGCCGGAGCCGCCGTCATGGTGGGTCTGGTGGGTGTCCTGTGGCTGTTCCCGCACGGGTCGAACACGCCCGTCATGGGGACCGGGACCGCGCTCGCCCTGGCCGGGGGCTCCCTCGGGTTCGGGCTCGCCGTGTACCTCACCGCGCACTGGACCCCCAGCGGAACGCGCTCCCTGCTGCTCGCCCTGGCGGGCGGGGCGGCCATGGGCACCACGTCCGGTCTGGCACGCGTCATCGCCGCCAACGTCCTCGACGACTGGACGACCCTGGTCGGCTGGCTGACCCCGCTCGCCGTGCTCACCGCGGTCTTCGGCGCCCTGCTCATGCAGAACGCCTACCGGACCGGCCACTTCGCGGCGGCCTACGCCACGCTGCTCATCACCGATCCCGTCGTCGGTGTGGCCATCGGCGCGTTCCTGCTGGGGGAGGGGGTCCCCGAGACCGCCGCGGAGCAGGCGGGGGCCGCGGCCTTCGCGGCCCTGGCGATCTGCGGGACCGTCGCCCTGGCCCGGACACGCCACCGCAACCCCGAGGCCGGGGGCGCCGGTGGGCGCGTGCCCAAGCAAGCCCGCAACCGTAACCGTTGAAGGAGTCGCCATGGCCCAGTCCGACCGCGTGCTGCGTGTGCTCATCGCCACGGACACCTATCCGCCCGACGTCAACGGCGCGGGGTACTTCACCCACCGGCTCGCCGAGGGGCTGACCGGGCGGGGGCACCGCGTCCACGTGGTCTGCCCCTCCGACCTGGGCGACCCCTACGTGACCGTCAACGGCGGCGTGACCGAGCACCGCCTGCGGTCGGCCCCCATCCCCCTCCAGGAGTCGATGCGCATGGCCGTTCCCCTGGGCATCGGCGGCCACACGGCGCGGTTGGTGGCACGCCTGGACCCGGACGTCGTCCACGTGCAGAGCCACTTCACGGTCAGCCGGACGGCGCTGCGCAGGGCCCGCGCGGCGGGGGTGCCGGTCGTGTTCACCAACCACTTCATGCCGGACAACCTGTACGCGCACGCCCACCTGCCCCAGGGGGTGCACGCGGTCGCCGGGTCGGTCGCCTGGCGTGACATGGTGCGCGTCGCGGGAGCGGCCGACCACGTGACCACGCCGACCCCGCGCGCCGCCCGCCTGCTGCGGGAGAAGGGTTTCGCCCGGGCGGTGGAGGCCGTCTCCTGCGGCATCGACCTGGAACGGTTCCACCCCCGGCAGGAGGAGAGGGCGGCGGTCCGTGCCCGGTTCGGCCTGCCCGAGCGCGACACCGTCGTCTTCGTCGGCCGGCTCGACGTGGAGAAGCGGATCGACGACACGATCCGTGCCCTGGCGTGTGTGGTGCCGCAGCGGGACGCCCAACTGGTCCTGGCCGGGACCGGGCAGCGCGAACAGGAGCTGCGCGTGCTCGCCGCCGGTCTCGGGATCGCCGACCGCGTGCACTTCCTCGGCTTCGTCCCGGACGACGACCTGCCGCTGGTCTACGCGGCGGGGGACGTCTTCGCGATCGCGAGTGTGGCGGAACTCCAGAGCATCGCGACGCTGGAGGCCATGTCCACCGGTCTGCCGGTGGTGGCCGCGGACGCGATGGCGCTGCCGCACCTGGTCGAGGAGGGGCGCAACGGCTTCCTCTTCCCGGCCGGCGACGTGTCCGCGCTGGCCGGACACCTGCTGGCGGTCCTGGGCCCCGACGACCGCCGCCGCGCCATGGGTGCGGCGAGCCGGGAGATCGCGCTGCGACACGACCACCGCCGGTCGCTGGAGCGCTTCGAGGCCCTGTACACGAGTCTCGGGGCGACGGCGCCCGCGCCCGTGCGGGTGGAGCGGGTCATCGCCGCCTGAGGCGAATGTAGCCGAATGATGTCCGTTATGTCACTTTCCGTATTCTTTGCGAGGAGATCAGTGAACTGAGCTCTGATCAGGAAATACCTGACAATGTGTGGTTCGAGGGCATCAGCGGGCGGGCCGGGGTCGGCCGGATCGCGCGCGGCGGCAACGCGACGGAGGGTCTCACCGAGCGGCTGATGAGCGCCGAGCGGGAGGCCCACACCCACGAGCGCGACATGTCCGAGTTCGAGCGAGAACGCATCGACCTGGAGCACCGGGTGGTGCGGATGGAAGCCGAACTCGAAGCCCTGCGACGAAGGCGGCTGGAGGCCTACGCCCGCTGGTGGAACGCCAGGGACGACCGCGACCGCGCCCTCCACATCTGCCGCCGACTGCGCCGGCGCATCGACCGGACGCGCCGCCGGAGGAGCGACCCGTGATCTCCCGGGGAGCGCCGCTCACACGTCCCGCACGGGCCCCCGCACGGTCGGCCCGTGCCCGGACAGGCGCTCCCCGACCTCGGCGGCGGCGCTCCTGAGCGCGGCCAGCGTGACCTGCACCGCCGGGCGGCGCAGCGTCGCCGGGCGCAGAACCGCGTAGACGTGCCGCTCCGGTGGCGATCCGGGCAGTCGGCGGAAGACCAGCCCGCCCGGCGCTCCCACCATGGCCAGCGCCGGGACGGCCGCGATGCCGATGCCGCGGGAGACCAGGCTCAGGATGGTGCCCAGCCCCTCGAACTCCCAGGCCGCGCCCGGCAGTCCGCCCACCTTCGCCAGCAGCCGGTCCGTGCCGTAGCGCGACCGCTCGCCCTCCGGGGCCACGATCCACGACTCGCCGAGCAGGCGCTCCAGCTCCAACGGCTCCTCCGGGTCCGCCAGCCGGTGGTACTCGGGGACGGCCAGCACCAGCGGGTCGCGCAGCAGGTGGACGTGGCGCAACCCGCTCTCCGGGCCGGGGCCCGGATGCTGTCCGGTCCAGTCGTCGACCAGGGCGATGTCGACCTCGCGCGAGCGCACCTTCTCGGTGCCCGTCGCCAGCAGGGTCTGGCGCAGCACCAGCTGCATGCCCCCGTGCGCGCGCAGCGCGGGGGCGAGCAGCGGGGCGAAGGCCACGGCGGCGGTCGGGAAGGCGGTCACCGTGACCACGCCGATCGCGACGTCCGCCTGCTCGGCCAGGACCGACTCCGTGGCCTCCACCAGCGCGAGGATCTCCTCCGCCTGGACGACCAGGAGCCGTCCGGCGTCGGTCAGTTCGGCGCCCCGGGCCGAACGGTCCAGGAGCGCGACCCCGGTCTCCCGTTCCAGGGTGGCCAGCTGCTGTGACACGGCCGAGGGCGTGTATCCCAGGGCGGTGGCCGTGGCAGCGATGGTGCCCCGCGCGCTGAACTCGCGGAGGAGGTGGAGCCGTCGAAGATCGAGCATAAGCTCATCTTATGCTCACCATCGAAAAGACTCGCTTGTACTGATGGAGCAACGCGGGCAGGCTGAACAGTGACAGACCGTCACGCCATGGTGCGGTCAAGCGCCAGAACATGAGTCGGAGATGAGTCATCGATGACCGTCACTGTGTCCGCGACGCTCGCCGTCAACGAGGCCCTCGCAGAGAAACGACGCCAGGGGGTGCGCGTCCTGCCGCTCGGCTTCGGCGAGGCCGGGCTCCCGGTTCACCCGGTGCTGCGGGACCAGCTCTCCGCCGGCAACGGCGCCAACGCCTACGGCCCCGTCGCCGGTACGGAGGCCCTGCGGGAGGCGGCCTCGGGGTACTGGGAGCGGCGCGGGCTGCCCACCGACCCCGGGATGGTGATCGCCGGTCCCGGCAGCAAGCCGCTGCTGTACAGCCTCCTCATGGAGATCGGCGGTGACACCGCCATCGCCGCGCCCAGCTGGGTGAGCTACGCGGCGCAGAGCCGTCTGCTCGGGCAGCGTCCGCTCATGGTGCCCACGGCCACGGGGGAGGGCGGCCTTCCCCAGCCCGACCTGCTGCACGCGGCCGTCACCGGCGCCCGTGAACAGGGCCGCACCGTCAGCGCCGTGATCGTCACCCTGCCCGACAACCCCACCGGTACCGTGGCCCGGCCGGACACGGTACGCCGCCTGGCGGAGGTGGCCCGCGAACTCGACCTGGTCATCATCTCCGACGAGATCTACCGCGACCTCGTCCACCCCGCCGCGCCCGGCGAGGCCCCGGCCGAGGTGCGCAGCCCCGCCGAGTACGCGCCCGAGCGCACCGTCGTCTCCACCGGCCTGAGCAAGAACCTGGCCCTGGGCGGCTGGCGGATCGGTGTCCTGCGCCTGCCCGACTCCGAGATCGGCCGCCGGCTGCGCGGCGGCCTGCTCGGTGTGGCCAGCGAGATCTGGTCGAGCCCGTCCGCCCCCGTGCAGGCGGCCGCCGCGCACGCCTTCACCGAACCCGCCGAACTGGTCGACCACATCGGCCGCAGCCGCCGCCTGCACGGACTCGTCGCCCGGGCCGTCACCGACGTGTTCGTCCGCGCCGGGGCCGCGGTGGCCACCCCGCGCGCGGCCTTCTACCTCTACCCGGACTTCGAGCCGCACCGCGAGCGGTTGGCCGCCCTGCACGGGGTGGCCACCGGAGCCGAACTCACCGGGTTGCTCCTGGAGCGGTACGGGATGGGTGTCCTGCCTGCCGCCGAGTTCGGTGAGGGGCCCGAGGCCCTCCGCATGCGGGTCGCCACCAGCCTGCTCTACGGCGAGACCGAGGAGCGCCGCTACGCCGCGCTCGCCGCCACGGACCCGCTGGCCCTGCCGTGGATCCGCGCGCACCTGGACCGTCTGGAGGAGGTTCTCGACACCCTGCTCGAAGGGGCGCCGGCCCCCGTCGTCCCCGAGCCGCAGGAGGGAGCGGAGCCGCTCTACTGTTGAGGACCCGGACCGCGCCCGCCACGTGAAGGGGGCGAGGCGGACGCGTCCCGTCGGCCTCCCCCGGGGTTTCTCCGGGGGAGGCCGCTCACCACGGCCTCCGGTCCGCCGGGGCGTGTGCCGCGGCGGCACACGACGTCTCAGGGCGCCCCGGTGCCGACGGCGCCGGACCGGGAGCCCTCGGTGCGGCCGCTGCCACCGAAGGTGTGCCGACCTCCGGCCCTGGCCAGCTCCCGGCTCGGTGCGATCACCGACCGGTAGTGGTCGACCAGCTGCGAGCCGACCGCCTCCCAGGTGCGGTGCGCCACCGACGGCCGGGCCGCGGCCGCCATCCGCTCGCGCACCTGACGGTTGTGCGCCAGCCTCCCCACCGCGACCCGCAGTTCGCGTACGGACTCGGGGGAGTACAGCAGCCCGTTGCGCTCGGGGACGACCAGGTCCACGGGGCCGCCGGAGTTCGGTGCCACCGCCGGGACCCCGGAGGCCAGCGCCTCCTGTACCGCCTGGCAGAAGGTCTCGTCGGCGCCGGTGTGCACGAACACGTCCATGGACGCGTAGAGGCGGGACAGGTCGTCCCCGGTCCGCTGCCCGGTGAACACGGCCTCGGGCAGGCGGCGGCGCAGCCGGGCGCGTTCCGGGCCGTCCCCCACGATCACCAGCCTGATCCCGCGCAGCCGGGCCACGTGGGTCAGCAGGTCCACCCGCTTGTCCTTGGCGAGGCGGCCGACGTAGCCCACGATCGTCTCTCCGCCGGGGGCCAGCCGGCGGCGCAGCTCCTCGTCGCGGTGCTCGGGGGAGAAACGCCGGGTGTCCACACCGCGCTGCCACAGGTGGAGCCGGGGGAAGCCCTGCTCGGTCAGGGTCCCCATGGTGGCCGAGGAGGGCACCAGGGTGCGGTCGACGGCCGAGTGCACCCGGCGGAGCATCGGCCACACGGTCTGGCCGCCGGGCAGTCCGTACCGTCCGGCGAACCCGGCCAGGTCGGTCTGGAACACGGCCACGGTCGGCAGCGCCCAACGGCGGGCGGCCTCCACCGCCGCGTGCCCGAGCAGCGCGGGCGAGGCCAGGTGCAGGACGTCGGGTGCGAAGGCGCGGACGGCGGCGGTCATCGTGCGCAGGGCCGGGAGGCCGACCGCGAAGTCCCGGTAGAAGGGCAGGGGGAGGGAGGGCATGCGGATGACGGGGAACCCGGCGTAGGAGGTGGGGCCGTGTCCCGGTGCCAGCACCACGGCCTGGTGACCCGCGGCGGCGAGCAGGTCGGCGACCCGGCACACGGAGTTGGTGACGCCGTTGACCTGGGGAAGGAAGGACTCGGTCACGATCGCCACGCGGAGAGGGGCGCAGGGCGAGGCGGCCGGGGGCCGTCCGTTGGGGGTGGTGGTGGGCGACGAAGTGGGAGGAGCTGCGGCCGGGGGCCGTCCGTTGAGGGTGGTGGTGGGCGACGAAGTGGGAGGAGCTGCGGCCGGGGGCCGTCCGTTGGGGGTGGTGGTGGGCGACGGGTGGGCCGGGGACATGAGCAGAGCTCCCAACGCAAGGGGGATGACCGACTCCGACGCTAGGGTCGGGGGGTGAACCACCGTCGGGTCCCCGGGGAACCGGGACCGAAGGTCGGGCGTGGTTTCGCCGAGCACCGGGTGACACGGGCCGAGCGGTCGGGTGGCCGGGGGGTGGCCCGACGGTGGATAGGATCGCCTTCCGTAGCCGCATCACAACTCTAGGGAGTCGTTCGGTGACCCTCGTGGAATGGGCGGAGTTGGTCCGCGCCGAGCTGGACCTGACCGGGGCAGACCCCGTGGACAAGGCGGACGTCGACCGCGTCCTCGACCTGGCCAGGGACGCCGCGCACTCGGTGGCGCGCCCGGCGGCACCCCTCACCACCTACCTTCTGGGCGTCGCGGTGGGCCGGGGGGCGGACCCCGCCGCTGCCGCCGCGGTCCTCAGCAGGCTCGCGCTGGCCCAGGCAGGCGGGGACACGGACGCCTAGCGCGCGTCCGCAACGGTTACGACGGGTGACCGTGACGCGATCGTGACGAACCGCTGCAAATCTGACACCACCCCTGGGTGTCCCGGCCTGGTGGGCACCGTTCCCCCGTGAATGGCGACTCCGCCGACCGCGGGCACACGACCATCCCCCGGTACCTGATCGTGATAGGGAGATCCCCGCATGGATCAACTCCTCGACATGGCTGGCCTCGTCAGCACCATCATCTGGGGACCGTACGTCCTCATCCCGCTGCTGCTCGGCGTCGGTGTGTTCCTGACCGTCCGCCTGCGGCTGCTCCAGCTCTTCCGGCTGCCCCACGCCCTCTGGCTGGCCTTCGTCCGACGCAAGGAGGACGCCTCAGTCGAGGGCGACATCTCCCACTACCAGGCCCTGAGCACGGCGCTCGCCGCCACCGTCGGTGTCGGCAACATCGCCGGTGCGGCCCTGGCCATCGGGGTGGGCGGCCCGGGCGCCCTGTTCTGGATGTGGATCGTCGGCTTCTTCGGCATGGCGACCAAGTACAGCGAGGCGCTCCTGGGCGTCATGTTCCGCCGCACCGACGACAAGGGTGAGCAGAGCGGCGGACCGATGTTCTACCTCAAGTACGGTCTGCCGGGCGGGCTCGGCACCACACTGGGGGTGGCCTTCGCGGTCTTCGGCGCCGTCGCGGCGTTCGGTATCGGCAACGGCACCCAGGCCAACGCCGTCTCGCAGCAGATCACCAACATCACGCCGCTGGCGCCGTGGATGGTGGGCCTGCTCCTGATGGTCCTGGCGGGCTCCGTCATCCTCGGCGGGATCAAGAGCATCGGGCGCGTGGCCTCCGCCCTGGTGCCCCTGATGATCGTCGCCTACATCAGCATCGCCCTGATCATCCTCATCGTGAACTGGGCGGCCATCCTCCCGGCGCTCCAGCTCGTGGTCACCGACGCGTTCACCGGTACGGCCGCCGGCGGCGGTTTCGCCGGAGCGGGCGTCATGCTCGCCATCCAGATGGGCTTCGCGCGCGGCATCTTCTCCAACGAGTCGGGCCTGGGCACCGGCGCCATCGCCGCCGCGGCCGCCAAGACCAGGCAGCCGGTCCGCCAGGCGATGGTCTCCATGACCCAGACCTTCATCGACACGATCATCGTGGTGACGATGACGTGCCTGGTCATCATCACCACCGGGGTCTGGCGGGGGGAGAACAGCGACGACGGTTCGCTGCTGACCACGGAGGCCCTGACCGAGGGGCTCGGCTCCATCAGCCCCGGGCTGGCCCCGGTCGGCACCTACGTTGTGGCGATCGCCGTCGCGGTGTTCGCCTTCACCACCCTCCTCGGCTGGGCGTACTACGGCGAGCGGTGCGTGGAGTTCCTCGGCGGGCGCAGGCTGGTCCTGCCGTACCGCCTGGTGTTCATCGCCGTCATCTACGTCGGGTCGGTCGCCGCGCTGGACTCGGTGTGGCTGTTCAGCGACATCGCCAACGGGCTCATGGCACTGCCCAACCTCATCGGGCTCCTGCTGCTGTCCCCGGTCATCGTGGCCGAGACCCGGAAGTTCTTCGCCCACCCGGACTGGAAGGACCCGGACGCCGTCATGGACGACGTGAGCAAGGGCGGCTAGGGCCCGCTCTCCGGGAAACACGACGAGGGGGACCGCGCCCGGCGCGGTCCCCCTCCTTCGTGCGTCGCGGTGCCCGCCACCGCCAGAGGTGACTGTGCTGACTACCACCACAGGTGGAAGTGGTGCACCGGCCCCTGGCCGCCGCCCGCGTCGATCTCGTCGGCGCGCCGGATCGCCTCCGTCAGGTACGCCTTGGCGTCGGCGACCGCGGTGGCGGTGTCGGGGCGCTGCGGCAGGAGCGCGGCGATCGACGAGGACAGGGTGCAGCCCGTGCCGTGCGTGTTGCGGGTGGCCACCCGCGGGGCCCGGAACTCGACCGGCGCGGCGTCCCGGGAGACGAGGACGTCGACGCTCTCCTCCCCGGGCAGGTGGCCGCCCTTGAGCAGGACACGGCGCGGCCCCAGGTCCAGCAGCCGCTCGGCCTGGGCGTGCATACCCGCCAGGTCGGCGGCCTCGGACTCGTCCAGCAGGTCCGCGGCCTCGGGCAGGTTCGGGGTGATCAGGTCGGCGCGCGGCAGCAGCCGTGTGCGCAGCGCCTTGACCGCCGAGGGCTCCAGCAGCCGGTCACCGCTCTTGGCGACCATCACCGGGTCCACCACGACGTTGCGCAGCCCGTGGCGCGCGATCGCGTCCGCGACCGCCTCGGTGATCTCGGCGGTGGCGAGCATCCCGACCTTGACCGCGTGGACGGCGGCGTCGGTGAAGAGCGTGTCCATCTGCTGGACCACGAACTCCGCCGGGACGCCGTGGACGCCGGTCACCCCGCGCGTGGACTGGGCGGTCAGCGCCGCGACGACGGTCATCCCGTAGGTGCCGTGCGCGGAGAACGCCTTGAGGTCGGCCTGGATTCCGGCGCCGCCGCTGGGGTCGCTTCCGGCGATGGACACGATGTTGTACGCGCTCATGGGCGTCCCTTCGCTAGTGCTAACTAGGGCAGGTTCGACGGGTGTGTTCTCAGCCGGAGGGGATCCTCCGGCACCCCGCGCCGTCGGGGCGGTGCCGCCCCGGACGTTCTGTGCTGCTACGACCCTAGTGGACGGGGGTGGAGTGGTGCCGGTGGGAGGTCCCCGCCCGGTTTTTCTTGCGGTGCTCGTAGACGACGGCGGCCACGACGACGGCGAAACCGACCGCCATGAGGGTCACCGTCAGCGGGATCTCGGTGGGGGGGAGGATCTCGCGCTCCTCGGTCTGCCACGGCCACAGGGCGCGCAGGGACCCGGCCATGAGGCCGGTCAGGACGACGAGGGTGATGTGGTGGTAGTTCTCCAGGAGGAACTGGAGGAGCTTCACGAACAGGGAGAGGCCGGTGATCGCGCCCAGGGCGAAGGCCCCGATGTAGACGAGGTCGAGGCTGGCCACCGCGTCCTTGGTGGGCACGTACAGGCCGACCGTGACCAGGATGAACGAACCCGACACCCCGGGCAGGACGAGGGCGCAGATGGCCACGGAGGCGACGAGGAAGACGACCAGCGGGTTGGCGGGCAGGTTCGCGCCGGGAAGTCCCGTCAGTGAGAAGGCCAGGGCCGCGAAGGCCAGGGCGACGAGGTAGTGCCAGGCCTTCCAGGGCTTGCCCGAGCCGGAGTAGGGCACCCACAGGGAGGCGAGCACCAGTCCGAAGAAGACGGCGTGGGCGTACTGGGTGTGCTCCTCGACCAGCGGTGCGATGAGCAGCAGCGCCAGGATGAGCGCGACGGGCATGCCGACGAGCGCCGGGACGAGCACGCTCCAGTTCACGAGGCGGAACTGTTCCTGGGCGCGTTCTCTGCCCCGGCCGCGTGGGACGTCGGTGACGTAGCGCTTGATGCCGCTGACCATGTGGCCGGCGCCGCCGATCAGGTCGTCGTACAGGCCGACGATGAGTGCGACCGTGCCGCCGCTGATCCCGGGCAGGGCCTCCGAGGTGCCCACGGCCCCGCCGCGTACCGCGTTGAAGATGAAGGAGCCTACTGACTTGGCCATCTGAGTTGTGAGGCGCGAGCCCGGATGCTCCGGGAGGGGGCGCGCCGTCCTCCGTCCTAGTGGTGTCACCGTACCCACCCTCGACCGGGTGGAGGTGGCGTGTTGTCTCGCGGGGGTCTGGGCCCCGACCGTCGCCCGTTCCGACGCGCCGATCCCCTGGGAGGGTCCGCCTTGTGGTCCGGAACCGGGTGTGGGGGGTTCGGGGCGGCCGGGCGTGGTCAGTCTAGCGGCGCGGGTGGCTGGGCAGAGCGTCTGCGAGGGGCCTGAAAACGGGTTTCGGCTGGTTGCGCGGGCATTGCCTTGGTGGCCGAAATGTGGTGCTTCGCCGCACGGGGGTGCGGTGGTCCGCACCCCGTGCGGCGAAGCACCGCGCGCTCCCCGGGCCCGGGCTTCCCAAAGGTCGCGGAGGGTGTGCCCGCGGTACGGCGGAGGGTCAGAGGGCGGCGTGCTCCGGTGCCGTCCCGGCGGGCCCCGCCGCTCCCGTGTCCCGCCGCGCGACCGAGGCCGCCCACCGGTAGTCCTGTTTGCCGACCGCCGTCCGGCGGACCCTGTCCACGACGTGCACGCTGCGCGGGACCTTGAACCCCGCCAGGCGCCCCCGGCAGTGCGCGCGCAGCTGGGCGGCACCGAGTTCGGCTCCGGGAGCCAGGGAGACCAGGGCGGTCACCCGCTGGCCGAGCCGCTCGTCCGGGGCGGGGACGACGATCGCGTCCTCCACCAGCGGGTGCGCCTTGAGGACCGCCTCCACCTCCTCGGGGTAGACCTTCTCCCCGGCGGTGTTGATGACGACGCTGCCCCGGCCCAGCAGCATGACCGAACCGTCCCGCCCCCGGGTCCCGTAGTCGCCCGACAGCGCCCAGCGCCGCCCGTCGGCGTCGACGGGGAAGGTCCGCGCGGTCGCGATCGGGTCGTTGTAGTAGCCGAGGGGGATGCGCCCGGTGCGCGCGATGCGGCCGACACGGGTCGCCCCCGGACGCAGGGGGCGCAGGGAGTCGTCCAGCACCGCGATGCTGCCGCCCATGGTGAAACTGCGGCCGTCCCCGCCCCGGTCCTCGTCCTCGGGGGCGGTCGCGGACCCGCACACACCCGTCTCCGACCCGCCGTAGGCGTCGGCCAGGGCGATGTCCTCGCGCCAGGCCTGCCAGAGGGCCCGGACCGCGGGCGTGAGCGGAGTCCCGCCGGAGCGCACGGAGGTCAGTTCGGGGCACAGCCCGGGCTCGGTGAGCAGGTGCCGGGCGAGCGGGCGCGCCATCGCGTCCCCGACCAGCTGGACCACGTGCACGCCCTCGCGGTGCGCCAGTTCCAGCACCCGGTCCGGGGCGAAGCTGCGGTCGGTGGAGAGCACCACGCGCTTGCCGCACAGCATCATGCTCAGGGCGTTCCACTGCCCGGCGGCGTGCATGAGCGGTCCGAGGACCAGCATCCGCTGCGGGAAGCACCGCGCGGCGCGTTCGGCGACGTCCTCGGGGGTCCGGGCGCGCGGTTCCCCCGGGGCGCGCCGCTCCAGGGCCGCGCGGAAGATGTCGGCCTGCCGCCACAGCACCCCCTTCGGGTAGCCGGTCGTGCCGCCCGTGTAGAGGAGGTAGTGGTCGTTGCCGTAGGTGGGGGGCAGGATCGCCGGGTCCGCCGGGGCGGCGGCCAGGGCCTGCTCGTAGTCGGTCCCGTCGAGGTCGGTGTCGCGTACGCCGCCGTCCTCGACCAGGAGCACGTGGCGCAGGCGCGGCAGGTCGGGACGGACGGCGGTGACCTTGGCGGCCAGGGAGTCCTCGGCGATCAGCGCGACCGCGTGGGAGTCCGACAGCACGTGCCGCAGCTCGCCCGCGACGTAGCGGTAGTTCACGTTCACGGGGACGGCGCCCGCCCGCAGCACCCCGAGGAAGGACTCCATCCACTCGGCGCGGTTGAACGACAGGATCGCCACGTGCTCACCGGGACGCACACCGGCTCCGACCAGGTGCGCCGCCAACCGGACGGAGCGGTCGTGCAGGGTCCGGTAGGTGAGGCGGCGGGGTCCCGCGACGAGGGCGACGCGGTCAGGGACGGCGTCGGTCACGGCGGTGAGGAGGCGGGGGAGGGAGAAGGGGGCGTCGGGGGACGCTGGGGTGGGCACGCCGGACCTCCCTGGAACGGGTCTCGGGCCGACCTCGGCCGGGTGCCCGCGCGGGCCCCGACCGCCGCGGCGGGGTGGTTGATGAGCCGACCGTACCCCGCGGGAGGGGGGTCGATCGCGGTCGGGGCTGTGGAGCGCGTCACCCGGGTACTCCTCGCAGGTCACGCCGTGTGCCGAGGCCCCCGCTCACCGGGCTTGCGACGCTCCGCGCGCCCGGGTTTCGGGCCTCGGGCCGCCACTGTGATCTGCCTTACCTCTTGTGTGCTCACCGGATCATCTGCTCAACTCTTGGGGACCTCCGCCGCCGTGCTCTACCGGGCCCGTCGGTGGGTATCTACTGTCTGACATCGGTCAATGGTGATCGGAGCGGCTAGATGAGCAACACCCGCAACCTGGGTCAGCAGGACTCCGCCGGAAACCCCGGCGGACAGGCACTCTCCAGTGAGGAGCACATCGAGCTCGCGCGGACGCGTTCCGCCCACAACTACGCACCCCTGCCCGTCGTGATCGCCGAGGGCCGCGGAGCCTGGGTGACCGACGTGGAGGGACGCCGGTACCTGGACTGTCTGGCCGGGTACTCGGCCATGAACTTCGGACACCACAACCCCGACCTGCTCGCCGCGGCCCACCGGCAGCTGGACCGGGTGACACTGACCAGCCGGGCCTTCTACAACGACCAGTTCGGGCCCTGGGTCAGCGCCCTGGCCGACATGGTCGGCAAGGAGAAGGTCCTGCCGATGAACACCGGCGCCGAGGCGGTGGAGACCGGCATCAAGGTGGCCCGCAAGTGGGCCTACGAGGTCAAGGGCGTACCGGAGAACGAGGCGACCATCGTCGTGGCGGGCGCCAACTTCCACGGGCGCACGACCACGATCATCTCCTTCTCCTCCGACCCCGAGGCCAGGACGGGCTTCGGGCCGTACACGCCGGGTTTCCGGTCGGTGCGGTACGGGGACGCGCAGGCGATCGAGGACGCGATCGACGAGACCACGGCGGCGGTGCTGATCGAGCCGGTGCAGGGCGAGGCGGGAGTGATCGTCCCCCCGCAGGACTATCTGCCCCGCGTCCGGGAGATCTGCGACCGCAACCGTGTCCTGTTCATCGCCGACGAGGTCCAGGCGGGCCTGGGCAGGACCGGGACCATCCGGGCGTGCGAGCACAGCGGGGTGGTCCCCGACGCCTACCTGTTCGGTAAGGCGCTGGGCGGCGGCATCCTGCCGGTGTCGGCCATGGTCGCCGACGAGGACGTGCTCGGCGTCATCCAGCCCGGTCAGCACGGGAGCACGTTCGGCGGCAACCCGCTCGCGGGGGCCGTGGGGCGCACGGTGGTCACGATGCTGACCGAGGGGCCGTACCTGGAGAACGCGCGGCGACTGGGCGAGGTGCTCGCCCGGAGGCTGAAGGAGTTCGTGGGCGACGGCGTGGTCTCGGCCCGCAGCATCGGCCTGTGGGCGGGTGTGGACGTCGACCCGGAACTGGGCACCGGCAAGGAGCTGTGCCAGCGCCTGGCCGAGCACGGTGTCCTGGTCAAGGACACCCACGGCTCGACGGTGCGGATGTCGCCTCCGCTGGTGATCAGCGAGGAGGACCTCAACTGGGGCCTGGACCGGTTCGGTGAGGTGCTCGCCGAGCTCAAGGCGGGCAAGTAGCGGTTACCCGGAGGAGCGGAGGCCCCGTTCGCGCGGGGCCTCCGCTCCGCTTCGGCCCGCGGCCGGGCCCCCGTCCCCGGCGGCACCCGAACGACCGACCCCTCCGGGCGGCCGTTCCGGAGAGCACGGTCTAGTCCTCGGCCGCCGGGGGCCCGGTCCCCTCCCCGCCGCCGTCCCCGGGTGAGGGCGCGTCGGAGGCCGAGGCCCCGAGACGGTCGAAGGGCCCGCCGAGTTCGCTCGCGAGCAGCTCCTCGTCGACCTTGTCCAGGGTCTCCTCGGCGACGTACAACGTCCGCTCCGGCCCCTCCTCGATCTGCAGGCGCACGCGTTCGGCGATGGACAGCTGTCCCTGGGCGGTCGGGTGGAAACTCGCGCGGTCCACGCGCATCCCCTCGCCCAGGCGGCCGAGGACGATCCCGTTCAGCCACGCCTCCTCGGCGCTGACCTCGAACCCGGTCAACGCGGAGAAGACGTTGACGTACTCGACGCTGCCCACGTCCCGGTCACCGTAGATCCGGCCGTCGGTCCGGTAGACGACGTCGCGGATGCGTTCGTTGAACCGCTCTCCCACCGAGTTGAGCCAGGTCTGGTCACTCGTGGTCAGCGTGTAGTACATGCTCGGCGGTTCCTCCGGGAACAGCCGCGGGTAGCCCAGGACGAGGATCCTGGCGTTGGGGGCGCGGTCGCGGATCTGGCCCAGGACCTCGGTCAGGGTCTCCTCGAAGCGGTCCATCCGTTCGAGGATCTCGTCCTCCTGGGCGGTGCACACACCGTTCTCCAGGAGCGGCATGCGCACGATGCAGGTGCGCAGGACGGGGATGAACCCCAGGTCGTTGCCGCCGATGCCGACGGTGACCAGGGACGTGTGCTCGGTGACCCGTTCGATCTGCGACTCCGGCGTGCCGATCTCGCTGAGCATGTCCGCCCCCTTGTGGCTGCTGCACGCGTAGAAGGCGAGTGCCCCGGTGAAGGAGAACTCCTCCGCGATCACCCGGGGGTAGGCGTTCTCGGAGCGCCAGCAGCCGCCGGGCTCGGCGGTGGCCGGATCGTAGTCGCCCGCACCGTCGCCCGAGGAGTAGGAGTCGCCCAGCGCGACGTAGTTGCCCCACAGCGCGGCCTCACGGGGCTCCATCCCGACCCGCCAGTCGGCCTCCTCGTCCTCGGTGATCGGCGGCAGCTCCTCGGTGGGGCAGACACCGCCGGTGGCCTCGCACCACAACTGGAGGAGTCCGCTCCGGCCGGCGGGCACGACCAGGGTGACCACCAGTGCCACGACCAGGACGGCCGCGGTGGCGAGGGTGACGCGGGCGCGCCGCCGGCGCCGGGTGCCGCGCGGTCGGGGGTCGGTGTCCTCGTCCGGTCCGGCGGGTGGGGCGGCCGGCTCGCCGTCGGGTTCGCGGGGTTCGGGGTCCGACGGATGGTCACCACTGGCTGACACTGCCGCTTCCGCCTCCCAAGTCCGGCCGGGTCCTGTGCAAGCGTCAGACTACCTGGGGCGGTTCGCCGCGATCACGTCCACGACGTGGTGGACCTGAGCCTCGGTGAGCGTCGCCCGCGCGGTGAGCCGCAGCCGCGACCGGCCGTCCGGGACCGACGGCGGGCGGAAGCAGCCGACACGCACACCCGCCTCCAGGCACGCGCCGCGCCAGGCCACCGCCTCCTCCGGGGAGGGGGCCACGACCGACACCACGGCCGCGTCCGGGGTGCTGACCTCCAACCCCCGTGCCCGCAGCCCCCCGGCCAGGCCCAGGGCCCGTGCGCGCACCGCGTCGGCCCGTTCGGGCTCGTCGCGCAGTACCCGCAGGGCCGCCAGCGCCGCGCCCGCCGCCGCGGGGGCGAGGCCGGTGTCGAACACGAACGTGCGGGCCGTCTCCACCAGGTGCCGTACCACCCGGCGAGATCCCAGCACCGCGCCGCCCTGGGAGCCGAGGGACTTGGACAGCGTCACGGACACCACGACGTCCTCCGCCCCGCACAACCCGGCCAGGGCCGCGGTGCCCCGTCCGCCCGGACCGACGACGCCCAGCCCGTGTGCGTCGTCGAGCAGCAGCGCGGCGCCGTGCGCGCGGGCCGTCCGGGCCAGGGCGGGGACGTCGGTGAGGTCGCCGTCGACCGAGAAGACGGTGTCGCTGAGGACCAGGGAGCGGTCCCGGGCGCCGGCGAGCGCCTCCCCGGCTCCCTCGGGGTCGGCGTGGTCGAAGAGGGCGACCCGCGCGCCGGAACCCTTGGCCAGACGGGTGGCGTCGATGAGGGAGGCGTGGTTGTGGCGGTCGCTCACGATGAGGGGCGCGGTGTCGCCCTCGGGGTCGGGGGCGGCCAGCGCGGTGACCATGGCGAGGTTGGCCGCGTAGCCGGAGGAGAAGACGAGCGCCGCCTCCGCGCCGCAGAAGTCGGCGAGCTCGCGCTCCAGCTCCCCGTGGAGTTCGGTGTCCCCGGTGACCAGCCGTGATCCGCCCGCCCCGGCCCCCCACACGTGGGCGGACTCGGCGGCGGCCCCCACCACCTCCGGGTGCAGCATCAGCCCGAGGTAGTCGTTGCCCGCCAGGTCCAGGCGGTCGTCGCAGACGGTCCGGGGCACGGTGCGCCGGGTCAGACCCGCCTCGGCCCTGCGCCGTGCCGCCCCGTCCAACCAGGCGAACGGCGACCCCGACCGCTGGTCGCCACCGCTGTCCTCGACCCTCGTCGGGTTCGTGGCCCGCAGCGTCCAGGGGCGCGGAGGGACGGCGACGGCGGCGTTGGGTTCCATACGGGCGGGGACTCTCCTCTGGTCGAAGCCGGGCGCCCGGACACCGGGGCGGGCGCGCTCGGCGCCGTGTGCCAGACGGGTCGCGGACCGCCTCCACCTGGCAGGACCGACCCAGCGGCGGCCAATCCCGCTGGGTCGGTCCGGTCCATGTGTGCCAGGGAGGCGTCTACGACTCTGCCGTTCCCGGGGTGTGCGCGTCACCCGTGAAAGCCCACAAACTTCCGTACGGAATCCTGGTAGGACCACACGGGACCCCACTGGTCCGGTCCGTGAACAATGGGGCCGCGAGGGTCCGACGCCCATGCCCGCACCACCGTGAGGAGGAAGGGGCCGCCCCCGGCCCCGAGAACCGCCCATGACCCCCACCGAGTACACACCCGCGCGGCGGCCGGCCGATCCCGCGCGGGTCAGCGCCCTCGACGGCGCCCACCTGTGGCACCCCTACACGACCGTGCCCGCCGCCGAACGGCCGTACGTGGTCACCGACGCCGAGGGCGTGCGCCTCACGCTGTGGTCGCGGGACGGGACCCGCGAGGTGGTCGACGGGATGTCCTCGTGGTGGTCGGCGATCCACGGCTACCGCCACCCCCGGTTGGACGCGGCCGCGCGCGACCAGTTGGCGGCGTTCAGCCACGTGATGTTCGGCGGTCTCACGCACGCACCGGCGGCCGAGCTCGGCGACGCCCTGGTGCGGATCACGCCCGAGGCGCTGGACCACGTGTTCCTGGCCGACTCGGGGTCGGTGTCGGTGGAGGTCGCGATGAAGATGTGCCTCCAGTACCACCGGTCGGCGGGGCGCCCGCGGCGGCGCCGCTTCCTCACCTGGCGCGGCGGCTACCACGGGGACACGTTCCACGCCATGAGCGCCTGCGACCCCGACGGCGGTATGCACTCCCTGTGGGGGGACGTGCTTCCCGGCCAGGTGTTCGCGCCCGCGCCGCCCGCCGGTTTCGACACCGGACCCGACGCCGACTACGTGGCCGGGTTCGAGCGGCTCGCGCGCGAGCACGCCGACGACCTCGCCGCGATCATCGTCGAACCCGTGGTCCAGGGCGCCGGCGGGATGCGCTTCCACCACCCGGGGTACCTGCGGGAGCTGCGTCGGATCGCCGACGACCTCGGTCTGCTGCTGGTCTTCGACGAGATCGCGACGGGCTTCGGGCGCACCGGTGAGCTGTTCGCCGCCGACCACGCGGGGGTCACCCCCGACGTCATGTGCCTGGGCAAGGCGCTGACCGGCGGCTACATGACGCTCGCCGCGACGCTGTGCACCGCGCGGGTGGCACGGGGGATCGCCGGGGGTGAGGTTCCGGTCCTCGCGCACGGCCCCACGTTCATGGGCAACCCGCTGGCCTGCGCGACCGCCCTGGCGTCGGTGGAACTGCTCACCCACGGAGACTGGAGGGGCGACGTGGCCCGGGTCGAGTCGGGGCTGCGGGAGGGGCTCGCCCCGGCCGGGCGGTTGCCCGGGGTGCGGGAGGTGCGGGTCCTCGGGGCGATCGGCGTGATCGAACTGGAGGAGCCGGTACGGATGCGGGAGGCGACGCGTGCGGCGGTGGAGGCCGGGGTGTGGCTGCGGCCGTTCCGCAACCACGTGTACGCCATGCCGCCCTACGTGAGCACGGCCGAGGACGTGGCCGCGATCGCGGCGGGGATGGTCGCCGCCGCCGAGGCCTCGCTGGGGGCGCGATGAGTGTCCTGGTGGTGACCGGTACCGGTACCGAGGTCGGCAAGACCGTCGTCACGGCCGCCGTCGCCGCGCTGGCGCTGGCCGAGGGGCGGCGGGTGGCGGTGGTCAAGCCCGCCCAGACCGGGGTGGGGCCCGAAGAGCCCGGTGACGTGGACGAGGTGGCGCGCCTGGCGCCGGGGGTGACCGCCGTGGAGGTGGTGCGCTACCCCGAGCCGCTGGCCCCGGCGACGGCCTCCGTGCGGTGCGGCGCCGAGCCGCTGGACCTTGGGCGGGTGGTCGGCGCGGTGCGCGATCTGGACCGCGATCACGACCTGGTCCTGGTGGAGGGCGCGGGCGGGCTGCTGGTGCGGCTGAACCCGGCCGGTCGGACGCTGGCGGACGTGGCCGTCGAGCTCTCCGCTCCCGTCCTGGTGGTGGCGCGACCCGACCTGGGCACGCTCAACGCGACGGCGCTGACCGCAGAGGCCCTGCGTGCGCGCGGCCTGGCCCCGGCCGGGGCGGTGGTGGGGTCGTGGCCGGAGCGGCCCGACCTCGCGATGCGGTGCAACCTCACCGACCTGCCGGCGATGGGCGCGGGCGAGCTGGTGGGCGCGGTGCCGGAGGGCAGCGGGCGGTCGTCCGCGCGGGAGTTCGCCCAGGTGGCCCGGCGGAGTCTGGCCCCGTCCCTGGGTGGGGTCTGGGCGGTGGACGCCCCGGCGACGGCCGTGTCCGGCGGGCCCCGGACCGTCTGACGGTTCCGGGCGTGGCACCCGCCCCGCCCGGTCCGTCCCCCGGCTCCGGTAATGTCCCGTCATGAACCGATTTGAAGCACCCGGCCCGCCCCCGTCACCCGTCACCGCGGACGACCTCGACCTCGCCGTGCGCCTGGCGGTCACGGCCCTGGCCGGTGCGCGCCCGGCGGACTGGGACCGGGCGGCCGGTTCGCTGGAGTGGACCTGCTGGGAGACGGTCGAGCACCTCAGTGACGACCTCTTCGCCTACGCCGTCCAGTTGGGTCCGGCGACACCGCCCACGGAGGGCGAGGTGCCCTTCGCACTGGCGAGCAGGCGGCCCGGCGGTCCGGAGACCACCGTGTACGCGGACCGCGCGGCCGGTCCCGAGGGCCTGTTGCAGGTGCTGGAGGCGAGTGGCGCGCTGCTGGTCGCCATGGTGCGCACGAAGCCCCGACGGACCCGGGCCCACCACGTCTTCGGCCTCTCGGACCCCGAGGGCTTCGCCGCGATGGGGATCGTGGAGACCCTGGTGCACACGCACGACGTGGCGGAGGGGCTCGGGCTCGACTGGAATCCGCCCGGCGACCTCTGCGCGCGGGTGCTCACCCGACTGTTCCCCGACGCGCCGGAGGGCGCGGACCCCTGGCCCACCCTGTTGTGGGCCACCGGACGCGGCGAACTCGACGGACGATCCCCTCTGACCACGTGGCGCTGGGAGGCCGCGCCCCGGAGCTGACCCGTCGGGCCGGTACCCCCGGCCCCGGGCACCTGCCGTGGAAACGGGTGGCCGACCGGTCCCGCGGCCCCTACGATGCGGCGCATGGCTGACGAGTGCTTCGGGGACCCGCGGCTCGCCGCGATCTACGACCCCCTCGACCCCGACCGCGGCGACCTCGACCCCTACCTGCGGATGGCGGGGGAGTTCGGGGCGCGGCGCGTGCTGGACATCGGCTGCGGGACGGGCGTGTTCGCGCTCCTGCTGGCCGACCGCGGGATCGAGGTCGTCGGCGTCGATCCCGCCCGGGCCTCCCTCGACGTCGCCCGGGCCAAACCGGGTGCCGGGCGGGTCCGGTGGATCCACGGTGATGCCTCGTCGCTCCCGCCGCTGCGTGTGGACCTGGTGACGATGACGGCCAACGTCGCCCAGGCCGTCGTCGACCCGCGGGCGTGGCGGACGACCCTGCACCGGGCCGGCGAGGCGCTGGTGCCGGGTGGGCGGCTGGTGTTCGAGACGCGGGATCCGGCCCGGCGGGCGTGGGAGGGATGGACCCGCGAGGCCACCCGTCGGGTGACGGTGGTCCCCGGTGTCGGCGCCGTCGAGAGCTGGGTCGAGGTGACCGACCTGCGCCTGCCGTTGGTGACGTTCCGCTGGACCTACGCGTTCGCCGGGGACGGGCGGGTACTGACGTCCGACTCGACCCTGCGCTTCCGTGAACGGGGAGAGGTCGAGGCGGACCTGGCCGAGCGGGGCTTCGCGGTGGAGGACGTCCGCGACGCGCCCGACCGGCCGGGGCGGGAGTGGGTCTTCCTCGCCCGGCGCCCACCGCGGTGACCACCGGCGCCGCCCCCTCCGGGCCGCGGACCGGCCGGGTCGGGCACCGGTCAGGCCGGGGCGGGGACGGGGGAGCGCAGAGTGAAGGCGCGTACGCCCGGGCCGTGCTCGCGCAGGTGGGCGGTGCGTCGCCCGGCCTCGTCGGCGGTCACCGCCTCGGCTCCGCCTGGAGCCCACCACAGTGTGCGCTCCACGGTCGGGAACGCACCCGTCGCCGCGCGGAAGGCCAGGATGTCCGGGTGCGCGGCGTGCACGAGGTCGCGCAGCTCGGTCGGTGACCGCCACAGGGCCACCAGCCGGCGACGGTCCCCCTCGCCCTCGGAGTGGACCTCTCCCAGGTGGCCCGGGCTGTTCCGGGCACGTTCGCGCAGCGCCTCGACCAGCGAGTCCAGGGCCCCGGCGGCACCGGTGTCCGTGGCCAGGGTGACCGCCTCCACCAGCACCGGACCGCGGGCCACGCGTGCGGGCCCCGGAACCCCGACGGATCGGCGGGCGGGGACGCGGTGGTGCGGGACGTGCGCGTACCGGTCACTCCGCTGGTGGGTCGTGGACGGCATGGGAGCTCCCAACGGTAGGTGGTCTGGAATCGAAGAGTCCATTTTGGCTCTGGTGGCCTGGTGGACTCTGATGCCAGTATCGGAGTCCGGCGGCACGTTCGTGAGATCCAATGGAGCGGAAAATGGACTCTTCTCGTCAGGTGGCCACACTCGTGGACCGTCTCGGCACGTGGGCGGCCGACGGCGGTCCGCTCTACCAACGGCTGGCGGGCGCGCTGCGCGGGCTCGTCACGGAGGGCACGCTCGTGGCCGGGGAGCGGCTCCCCTCCGAACGGGCACTCGCCTCGGCGCTGCGGATCAGCCGCACCACGGTGGTCTCCGCCTACGACGCCCTGCGTTCGGAGGGCATCCTGGACAGCAGGCAGGGCAGCGGTACGCGGGTCAGTTCCAGCGTGGCCCCCGTGCCCGCCGACGGCTGGGCGCCCGGCAGCGTGGCCAACCCGATGTACCAGAACCTGCTCCGGGACACCCCGCGCGTCATCTCCGTCGCGTGCCTGCGCACCCCCGCGCTGGAGATCGTGGAGGAGGCCGTCCGCGAGGTGGTCGCCCGCGACCTTCCCGCGCTCATGGCCGAGGACACCTATCACCCGCGCGGGCTTCCCGTCCTGCGGCGCGTCCTCGCCGACCGCTACACCGACCAGGGCCTGCCGACCACGCCCGACCAGATCGTGGTCACCACCGGAGCCCACCAGGCCGTCTCCCTGGTCGCCCAGCTCTACCTGCGCGAGGGTTCCCCCGTGGTCGCCGAGGACCCCGGGTTCGCGGGCTGCCTGGACCTCATGCGCGACCGCGGCGCCCGCCTCCTCCCGGTCCGCGTCGACGACCACGGCATCGACCCGATCGGCGTGCGCCGCGCGCTCGTCGAGCACTCCCCGCACCTGGTCTACGTCATGCCCGCCTACCACAACCCGACGGGCACGCTCATGTCCGCGGCCCGCCGCCGGGAGCTGGGGGAGCTGGCCGCCCGGTACGGCGTCCCCGTCCTGGAGGACAGCGCCTACACCGGTATGCGGGCCCCGGACGAGCCCGCTCCGATCGCCGCGTTCGCCCCGCGCGGGGCCGAGGTCATCACGGTCGACTCGCTCAGCAAGGTCGGGTGGGCGGGGCTCCGGCTGGGCTGGCTGCGGGCCCCCGCCGAGATCGCCATGCGGCTCAGCCGCCGCAAGGTCCTCGCCGACCTCGGCAGCCCGCTGCTGGAACAGGCGGTCGCCGTACGGCTGCTGCCGCGCTACGACCAGCTCGCCGCCGAACGCTCCGCGCAGCTCACCAGGGCACTGGACCACATGGAGCGGCTGCTGCGCGAGTCCATGCCCACGTGGGAGTGGCGGCGGCCCGCCGGGGGAGCGGCCCTGTGGGTGCGCCTGCCCGGGGTCAACGCCCGCGAGTTCGCCCAGGTCGCGCTCTGCCACGACGTCGAACTCGTCCCCGGACCCATGATGTCCGCCGGCGGGGAGGACCGGTTCTCCGAGTACTTCCGCCTGCCCTTCGCCTACGACGAGGCCACCAGCGAGGAGCTGGTCTGGCGGCTCGGCCGGGCCTGGCGGGAACTCGACCGCCACGGCCCTGTGGTGGACGATCCGGCCCGCCTGGTGGTCTGAGGCCCCGGGAACGGAGCGGGGGCGGCACCCCCGGTCGGGATGTGCCGCCCCCCACTTCGCCGCCCGTGGCCCGGGCGGCGCCGCGCGTGTCCTAGAACGCGACCTCGCGGGCCTTGGTGAAGCGCTCCTGGACGTCGGCCCAGTTGACGACGTTCCAGAAGGCCTTGACGTAGTCCGCCTTCACGTTCTTGTACTGCAGGTAGAAGGCGTGCTCCCACATGTCCAGCATCAGCAGCGGGGTGGTGCTGTGCGGGATGTTGGCCTGCTGGTCGTACAGCTGCTCGATGATGAGGCGCTGACCCAGGGGCTCCCAGGCGAGGATCGCCCAGCCCGAGCCCTGGATGCTGTTGGCGGCGGCGCCGAAGTGGGCGCGGAAGGCGTCGAAGGAGCCGAACTGGTCGTCGATCGCGGCGCCCAGTTCACCCTCGGGCTTGTCGCCGCCGTTCGGGGACAGGTTCTGCCAGAACACCGAGTGGTTGACGTGCCCGCCCAGGTGGAAGGCGAGGTTCTTCTCCAGCATGGGGATGGTGCCGAAGTTGCCGGACTCCCGGGCCTCCGCCATCTGCTCCAGCGCGGTGTTCGCACCGGCCACGTAGGCGGCGTGGTGCTTGGAGTGGTGGAGCTCCATGATCTGGCCCGAGATCCACGGCTCCAGGGCCGTGTAGTCGTAGGACAGCTCGGGCAGCGAGTATGGCGCAGACATCTCTGACGCACCTTTCCAAAGACGCGATTCGTCGTGTTCACCAGCGATGGGATCGCTAGGCAGCAAGCTATCAGCCGGGGCGCCGGGGACCCGATGTCGCACTGTTTACACACCGGGCCGGGAATAAGCCGGGGCCTGGCCGGGGCGGCGGCCCGTCGTCACCGACCGTGGGTGTCCGGTCGCCGGGGGACCCGTGGGGTGTGGCTGGTACCCCCGGGAGCGCGGCCGCCGTTGGACCGTTACCCCGAAGACCGGTGGTCGAATCATCACATCTCGGGTTGTTTTCCGGCGGTCCTTCGCGGTCGCCCGGTCATCTCCGCCCCCGGGCCGCGTCACCCGTCCACCGCAATCGTCATGACAGCGTTGGCCCCGCGTTCTCCCGCCATTCACCGCATCGGTGTCACGGGCGGTGATAATGCAAGGCCGAACCACACGTCCCGCAGCTGCCGAGTGACTCGTTCGGACGACATCTCCCTCTTTCCCCAAGGCCCTCCTCACCCATGTCTGTCTCCATTTCCAGGGGTGCCGTCGCGGCATCTTCGGACAGTTCACCCCATTCCGGGTCCACCGTCCGTGCGGGCGGCAACTTCCGCCCCGAGATCGAGGGACTGCGTGCCGTCGCCGTCCTCCTCGTCGCCGTCTACCACGTCTGGTTCGGCCGCGTCTCCGGCGGTGTGGACGTCTTCCTGCTGCTCACCGGCTTCCTCATCACCGGATCCCTGGTCAGGTCGCTGGAGCGGGACGGGCGTGTCCACCTCCTCGCCTTCTGGTCGCGGCTCGCCCGCAGACTCACCCCGGCCGCCCTGACCGTCCTCGCCGGGACCCTCGCCGCCACGTTCCTGTGGCTGCCCGTCTCCCGCTGGTCCGGCATCCTGGCCGAGGTGCGCGCCGCCGCGTTGTACCACGAGAACTGGGCGCTGGCCACCGCCGCCGTCGACTACCTCGACCGGGACGCCGCGCCCAGCCCGGTCCAGCACTTCTGGTCGCTGTCCGTCCAGGGCCAGTTCTACGTGGTGTGGCCGATCCTGCTCGCCCTGACCGCCCTGGTGGCGGCCCGTGCCCGCCTGCCCCTCCGCACGGCGGCCCTGACCGCTGTCACGACGGTGTTCGCGGTCTCCCTCGGCTACTCGGTGTGGATCACCGGCACCAACCAGGCCTGGGCCTACTTCGACTCCGGGGCGCGTGCGTGGGAGCTCGCACTGGGGGCCGTCCTGGCCCTGGTCATCCCACGGATCCGGCTGCCCGTCGCGGTGCGCCTGCCCCTGGGGTGGGCGGGACTGGCCGCCCTGGTGGTGTGCGGCGCCCTGCTTCCCGTGTCCACGCTCTTCCCCGGCTACGTGGCGCTGGTGCCCACCGGCGCCGCCGTCCTGGTCGTCCTCGCGGGGACGACCGGCAGCCCGTTCGGCGCGGACCGCCTGCTCACCTGGCGGCCCCTCATGCGGCTGGGCTCCCTGTCCTACGCCTTCTACCTGTGGCACTGGCCGATCCTGGTCTGCTACCTGCACGTCACCGGCCGAACCCTGGCCAGCCCCGCCGGGGGTGCGCTCGTCCTGGCCCTGTCCCTGCTCCTGGCCTGGCTGACCGCCCGCGTCGTGGAGGCCGGGACCCGGCGCATGACCAGTGCGCCGGGGCGCGCCACCCCCGCCTGGTCGCTCGGTGTCGCCGCCGCCTTCCTCGTCCCGGTCCTGGTCGCCTCGCAGCTCTGGTCGGTGCGGATCGTCCAGGACCAGCGCGCCCGTGCGGAGCGGGCCGCCGAACAGGCCGGCGAACCCGCCAGGTACCCCGGCGCCCGTGTCCTCGCCGACGGAGGATCGATCCGCCTCGTCTCCGACCTGCCCGTCCTGCCCGAACCCGCCTACGCCCGCGACGACCTGTCCACCCACCACACCGGCGGCTGCCACGTGGGGCTGGACTCCACCGAGCTGGTGGTGTGCGACCGCGACCCGGGCGACGCCGAGTACACCCTGGCGATGGTCGGTGCCTCACGTACCGCCCACTGGTACCCGGCCGTGTCCGCCGTGGCCGCCCGGCACGGCTGGCGGCTGGTCTCCTTCACCAAGAGCGGCTGCCAGTTCAGCGCGGACGTGTCCATGCGCGACGGAGCCGTGTTCACCCAGTGCCAGGAGTGGGACGCCCTGGCGATGGCGGAACTGGAGCGGCTGCGCCCCGACGCCGTGCTGACCTCCTCGACCCGTGCCCTCCCCTCCGGTGAGACCGTGCCCCCGGGTTTCACGGAGCGCTGGGCCCGGTTGGAGGAGCTGGGGATCGACGTGGTGGGCCTGCGCGACCTGCCGCGCCGCGACTACCCGGGGGCCGAGTGCGTCGAGAGCCGGGCCCTGCCCGAGTGCACGTCCCCGGTCTCCTACAGCCACGCGGCCACCGACCCCGCGTCCGAGGCCGACCTGCCCGGTAACGTCCGACTGTTCGACCTCACCGGGTACGTGTGTCCACGGGGGGCCTGCGACGCGGTCGTCGGCAACGTCCTCGTCTTCTGGGACCGTGCCCACATGACCGCCACCTACGCCCGCACCCTCACGCCGGTGATGGAGGAGGGGCTCCTGGAGGCCACCGGTTGGTGACACCGTGCCCTTCGGGGGAATTCCAGACCTCCCTTCGGAGGGGATTCGGTGATGGGCGGGTGAACAATCGGAAAATTGCCGCCACTTCGCGTTTTGATTCCCCTTTGGGAGGGGCCGGACATTCCGGCGAACCGTTAGTGTCACAAGCGTCATTCGCCTTTCCCCTCCTAGGCTGGGAGAACGCTCGGCGCCGGTCGCTTCGCCCGGCAGGAGCCTCGCCTGACCCCCCGCATCCCCCAGACCGTGTCAGAAACCCGTGGAGGTCGACACCATGCGCCTGCTCCGCCGCCGCCCGCTCCTGTTCCTCACCGCCGTCGTGCTCGCCGCCGCGGCCGTGGCGACCCCGGTGGTCCTGGGAACGCTCGGTCTGGTCACCGTGGCCGAGGCGGTGCTGCTGGTCGGGATGCTCCTCCTCGGCGGGCTGGTCTGCGCCCTCGGTCTGGCGCTGTACCGCCTCCACCGCTCCGTGCGTGCGCTTCCGGAGGCCGTGGCGGCGCACACCCGAACCGTGACCGAGGCGTTGGGACGCGACCGCCTGGAGACGGTCCAGGCCATGGACACCGTCCGCGAGCGGGTCGACCGGGTGCGCGAGCACACCCTGCCCAAGGTCTCCAGGGAGATCCGCCACGCGGTCACCGTCCAGGGCCGCAACGACTACGAGCAGCAGGTCGCCTGGACCGAGCTGCGCGAGAAGCTGGACACCGCCGCCTTCATGCCGCCCCTGCGCGGCTGGGCGGCCTCCCCGGACGTGCTGCGCGTGCTCGTCCGCCACATCGACCGGCTCCGCCCCGACCTGGTGGTGGAGTTCGGCAGCGGTGCCTCCAGCGTCTGGCTCGGGTACGCGCTGCGCCGGGCGGGCGGGGGGCGACTCGTGGCGATCGAACATGACGCCCGCTACGCCGAACTCAGCCGCGACCTGGTCGCCGCGCACGGCCTCGACGACATGATCGAGGTCCGCCACGCCCCCCTCACCGAGATCGATCCGGTGGAGTCCACCGTCGGCGACGAGACCGTCGTGACCGCCGACCGCTGGTACCGCCCGTCGGCCCTCGACGGTCTGGAGGGCATCGGTCTGGTCTTCGTCGACGGCCCGCCCCAGGCCACCGGCCGCCAGGCCCGCTACCCGGCCGTGCCGACCGTGCTCCCGCGCTGCACCGAGGAGGCCGTCATCGTCCTGGACGACGCCGACCGCCCCGACGAGCAGGCCATCGGCGACCGCTGGCTCGCCGAGCACCCGGAACTCCGGCGCGTGGAGGAGTACACGGAGAAGGGCGCGCACGTGTTCAGCCGTAAGGCCGTCGACCCGGCCGCCATGTGAGCGCCGCCGTGTGCGCCGCACCGCACCGTCCGCCGGATCAGGCCGCGGCCGGGCACGCCGCCCGCCGACCTCCCCACCCCCCCGACCGTCGCAGTCCGCCGTCCACCCACCCGAGGTCACCGATGATCACCACCGCCCTCCGGAAGGCCCTGAGCGCACGCGGCCGCGAACCCGCCGTGCTGTGCCACACGGGTGCCCACGACACCGCGCGCGCCCCGCTCGCCGGACTGCCGTTAAGGGACACCGACCTGCTCGTGGACCTGGACGAGCACCCGTTCGGTGAACAGGTCCGCGAGGGCGACCCGGAGCAGGAGGTCGGACTCGTCGCGATCGTCGCGGCCACCCCCACTGATCTGCGCAGGGCGGTCACGGTGAGCACGCACCTGCCGCGCGCCGTGCACGTGGTCGTCGCCCTGGTCGCCACGACCGGCCAGCAGGAGCCGCCGATCCCCGCCTCCCCCGGCATGGGCGACTGGCGGGACCTCCAGGAGATGCGGGTCCGCCGGGTCGGACGCCGCGGCTGGTTGTGCGAGCTGTTCTTCCCCAACGCGGTGGAGACCGCCCAGGTCGTCGACGCGGTCATGCACGGCACCCGCGGACGCCGCCGGGGTCCCGCGCTCTCCCCGCTGGCCGTGCTGAACGGACCGCAGGGCGCGCTGTGGCGCCCGGGAGACACCAGGACCAGCGGCGTGACGGAGTCCGGGCCCGTCCCGCTGCGCCGGGTCACCCCCGTCGGCGACGTGGCACTGCGCGTGTCCGACCAGCGCGCCGTGTCCGCACCCGCATGGGAGGACGCGACCGTTCCGGCGCTGGACCGCCCCGTCACCGGACATGACGCGTGGGAGGGCGTCGCCGCTCCGGACGGTCGTGCCAGGGCCCGCGCGATCAACGCGGCGGGCACCGCCCCGGAGGAGACCAGTGTCCACGCCGTCGCCCCCATCGACGAACTCAGCGTCAACCCCGTCGGGTTCACCACCGACGCGCAGGGGTCCTGGGGCGACCTCACCTCCGTCGGCGGGCGCGCGGTCGTCCGCGAGGGGAGGAAGGACCTCGCGGTGGTCGCCCCGGACGGGACGGTCACCGACGTCGACCTCTCCTGCCTGCGGCACCTGCGCGGTGTGCGCGTGGACTGGTCCGGGCACACGGGCCCCAGCGCCGCCGTGCGCGCCGTGGCGTCCCTGGCGGCGGGCGGCGTCCCCCTGGTCAGCGGCCCCGTTCCCGCCTGGGCCGCCGGGCTCGGCCGACCTCTCACCGGCCTCCTCACCAGCGTCGGTGAGGAGGACCTGTCCGACCGGCTCCTGCGCGAGGAGCACAGCGTCCGGCTGCGCCGCACCGCTCTGCGCACCCACGGTCACCACGCGCGCTGGCGCGCCATGGCCGCGCAGGCGGGCGTTCCCCTGCCTCCGGACCCGACCGTGTCGGTGATCCTGTGTACCCGGCGCCCGGAGATGGTCGGGTTCGCGCTCGCGCAGATCGCCCGCCAGCGCGGAGTCGCGGTGGAGGTCGTCCTCACGCTGCACGGCTTTCCGGCGTCGCTGCCCGAGGTGGCGTCGGCCATCGCCGACTTCCGCGCCACCGGCGTCCCGCTCATCGTGCACGAGGCTGACGCCGGCCAGATCTTCGGCAGCGTGCTCAACGACGCCGTCGCCCGGACCTCGGGGGACCTCGTCTCCAAGTGGGACGACGACGACTGGTACGGCCCCGACCACCTGGCCGACCTCGTCCTCGCCCGCACCTACTCCGGCGCCGAACTCGTCGGCTGCGGACAGGACTTCGTCTACCTCCAGGAGGTCGACGTCATGGTCTGGCGCAGCCGCAGGTCCGAGTCGGTCTCCCGGTTCATCGCCGGGGGCACCATCCTCACCGACCGGGCGGTCCTGGAGGAGGCCGGGGGCTTCCGGCCGCTGCCCCGCGCCATCGACACCCAGCTCCTCATCGCCGTCATGCGGGGCGGTGGACGCCTCTACCGCGCCCACGGGCTCGGCTACGTGCTCCGCCGTACCGGTGGCGGACACACCTGGTCCGAGGACATGGCCTTCTTCCTGCACAACTACACGAAGCAGTGGTTCGGCTGGCGCCCGAGCGCCCTTCTGGAGGGCGAGCCCGCCCCTCTCGGCCAGCCCGCCGCCACCGAGTACACGGGGGGACTCCGTTGACCACCCTGGACACCGGCCGAGAGCCGCACGCCGACGCGCCCCGCGAGGGGAAGACACCGCAGCGGGGGGAGGTGGACTTCACCGGGCAGCCGGGACTGACACGCAACGACTACTCCCCGGTCGAGGTGCCGGCCCTGGGGGAGTGGACGCCGACGCTGTCGGTCAGCGTCGTGATCCCCGCCTACGGGCACGCCGACAAGTTGGCACTCGTGCTCGCTTCCCTGGCGGGGCAGAGCTATCCGGCGCACCTGACGGAGGTGGTGGTGGTCGACGACGGTTCTCCGGAGCCGTTGGTCCTGCCGGAGGTGCGTCCGGAGAACACGCGGCTGGTCGCCTCGGCTCCGGGCGGTTGGGGGTCGGCACACGCGGTCAACACCGGTGTGGCCGCGTCCTCCGGGCAGGTCATTCTGCGGCTGGACGCGGACATGCTGGTGTACCGGGAGCACGTGGAGTCGCAGATGCGCTGGCACCACCTGCTGGACTACGGGGTGGCGATGGGGCACAAGCTCTTCGTGGACTTCGACCCCGCCGCCCTGACCCCCGAGCACGTCCTCCGCGAGGTGCGCCAGGGGCGGGCGGACGCGCTGTTCGACCGGGAGGCCGCCGATCCGCACTGGGTGGAACGCATCATCGACGGCAGTAACGGGCTGCGCACCGCCGCCCAGCCCTACAGGGTGTTCACCGGGGCCACGGGGTCGCTGCACCGGAGTCTGTTCGAGGCGGCGGGAGGGATGGACGCGGACCTGGTGCTGGGCGGCGACACCGAGGTCGCCTACCGGGTGTCGCAGCAGGGGGCGGTGTTCGTCCCGGATCTGGACAGCAGCAGCTGGCACCTGGGCCGGTCGCAGATGCAGACCCGCCGCGACGCCGGGATGCGGTACCGGTCACCGTACGTGGCCAACCGGGTCCCCGACTTCCGGCTGCGCCGCAAGCGCCCCGAGCGGGTGTGGGAGGTGCCCTACGTCGACGTGGTCGTGGACGTGGACGGGCAGACCCTGGAGGACGTCGACACCACCGCCTCATCGCTGTTGGCCGGCAGCACCTCCGACATCCGGGTGTGGTTGCGTGGTCCTTGGAGCGAGTTGGGCGACGGCCGGCGGTCGCCGCTGGACGAGGAGCGTCTGGACCTGCGCCTGATCCGGGAGACCTTCCGGGGCGAGCCCCGGGTCAGGTTCACCGAAGGCGAGCCCGAGATCGATTCCCGGGCCACCTTCGTCCTGAGCGTTCCGGTCGGCCCCGAGTTCGCACGGACCGGGCTGGCCGACCTGGTGGAGGTCGCGAACAAGCAGCGCGCGGGGCTGGTGTGCGCGCCCATGCCCGGTGCGACCAAGGCCGAGGACGGGGTGCTGCGGCTGGAGCGCGCCTCCGCCTTCGCCCGGGCCCGCCACCTGGCCCCCGGGACGTCCGGTAGGGAGTTGGACCGGGTCGTCGAGGAGGTCCACGGTACCCACTGGACACCCGGCGAGGAGTTCGTCGTCACCGAGCACGGTGACACGGGACCGGCCTCGCCCGCCGCGCTCCGCAAGGATCTGGACCGCGCTCTGGCCGACGTCGAACGGCTGCGCGCACGTGCCAAGCGGGCCGAGCGCAAGCTGCGCTGGTTCACCCCGGGGCTGACCGGGCGGGTCCTGCGCAAGCTCGCCCGCTGACGCCGCACCCGGTTCCGCCGTACCGCGCTGCACCCGGCCGTCTCCGCTCCGCGCGGAGGCGGCCGGATCCGGGTACGGGAGACCTTTCCGGGTGTTCTGCCCAGGGCGCGACACACACGAGCAACAATGACATAGAGTGACGATCTTGTTACCTTGAGCCTCGTGGTTGACACGCGTCCGGCGGGCCTCCGCCGCGCCATCCGCCGAACACCCGAGGTTGCCCGATGATCCGCTCCCTCATCCGACAGGCCCTACGCGTCCGCGGTGACGAACCCGCTGTGCTGTGCCGTATCGGCCGTGACAACCGGACCCTGGCCGCACTGGGCCGGTTCCGACTGCGCCCCACCGACCGCGTCGTCGACCTGGACGAGCATCCGATGGGCGAACCACTGGAGCCTCCCCGTGACCGGCGCGACGGGGTCGGCGCCGCCCGCCCGGGCGGCGGTGGCCACGGCACCGCCGGTACCGGGGGAGTGGGGCTGGTGGCCGTGGTCGCCGCGAGCTACACCGACCTGCGCCGCGCCGTGACCGCGGCCGTCCAGCTGCCCCGGGCCGCGCACGTCGTGGTGGCGGTGACCGACACCCCCGCCCCGCACCGGCCTCCGGTGCCGCGCGCTCCGGGTCTGGCCGACTGGCACGGACTCCAGGAGCTCCAGGTCGTCCGGGCCGGGCGCACGGGTTGGGCCTGTTCCCTCTTCGCCCCCGACGGGCTCGACGTCGCCACGGTGCTGGCGGGCGCCTTCGACGGGACCGGTGGTCGGCGGTGGGCCGTCCCGCCGCGCCCCGTTGTCGCCCTGCACGGACCGGGGGCCGCACTGTGGCGTCCGGGCGACACCTGGGTCACGGGTGTCTCGGCGACGGGCCCCGTCCCGCTGACACGGGTGACCCCTCGTGCCGACGTCGCCCTGCGGCTGGGTGTGCGGGACGGCTCCGAGGACTGGTCGGACCCGACCGTTCCCGTGGTGGACCGCCCGGCCCCCGGAGCCGGGGTCGCGGCGCGCGGGCGCGACGGCACGCGCCCGCTCACCGTGCGGAGCCCCGACCCGGTCGCGCTGGTGGCCCCCGTCGACGAGCTCACCGTGAACCCCGTCGGCTTCACCCTGGACGCGGGCGGTCCCCTGGGTGAACTGACCCGTGCCGACGGCCGTACCGTCGTCACCGAGGGGCGGGCGGGTCCCGTGATCGTCCCCCCGGACGGGACGGTCACCGACGTCGACCTGTCCCGGCTGCGGCACCTGCGCGGTGTGCGCGTGGACTGGACCGAGCTCGTCGAACGCGACGCGGCCGTCCGCGCGGTGGCCTCCCTGGCCGCGGGAGGGGTTCCGCTGGTCGGCGGCGCCGTTCCGGCCTGGGCCGCCGGACTGGGCGCGTCCCTGGCCGACCTCCTCACCGACGTCGGCGAGGAGGACCTGTCCGACCGCCTGCGCCGTGAGGAGCACAGCGTTCGGCTGCGCCGGACGTCCCTGCGCACCCACGGCGTCCGTGCCCGGTGGCGCGCACTCGCGGAGGCCGAGGGGATACCTGTCCGTCCCGACCCCCGGGTGTCGGTGGTCCTGTGCACGCGCCGTCCGGAGATGGTGGGGTTCGCGCTCGCCCAGGTCGCCCGCCAGCGCGGGGTGGACACCGAGGTCGTGCTCGCGCTGCACGGGTTTCCGGCCGACCTGCCCGAGGTGGCCTCCGCCGTCGCCGACCTGCGCGCGGTGGGCCCGCCGGTGACCGTGTACGAGGCGCAGGAGGACCGGGTCTTCGGCGCGGTCTTCGACGACGCGGTACGCCGCGCGTCCGGTGACCTGGTCGCCAAGTGGGACGACGACGACTGGTACGGCCCCGAACACCTGGCCGACCTCCTTCTGGCGCGGGAGTACGCCAGGGCGGACGTCGTCGCGGTGGGGCCGGAGTTCGTCTACCTCCAGGAGGCCGGCGCGACGCTGCGCCGGGCACGGTCGACCGAGACCGTCACCCGCTCGGTGGCGGGGAGCACCCTCCTGGCCGACCGGGCCCTGCTGGACGACGCGGGCGGGTTCCGGCCCCTGCCCCGTGCGATCGACACACAGATGCTCGTGGCCCTCGAACACGCCGGTGCCCGCGTCTACCGCACGCACGGACTGGGGTTCGTCATCCGGCGGACCGCGGACGGTCACACGTGGGCCGAGGACCTGACGTACTTCCTGGACAAGCAGACCGACCAGTGGTCCGGCTGGCGGCCGAGCGCGCTGTTGGAGGGGGAACCCGAGCCGCTGGGCCTGCGCGGCGGGACCGTGGAGCAGGTGGGGGGACGGCGGTGACCACATCGGACGAAACGCGCCCGGGGCACCCCGTTCCGGGACAGGACGTCGGAACCGGGTGCGAACCCGAGGCGGTCGGGCCCGCTGCGGGAGCCGCGGACCAGCCGTGGCTGAGGCGCAACGACTACTCCCCGGTCGGGGTGCCGGCCCTGGGGGAGTGGACGCCGACGCTGTCGGTCAGCGTCGTGATCCCGGCGCACGGTGGGCCGGAGAAGCTGGCGCTGGTCCTGGCGTCCCTGGCGGGGCAGAGCTATCCGGCGCACCTGACGGAGGTGGTGGTGGTCGACGACGGTTCTCCGGAGCCGTTGGTCCTGCCGGAGGTGCGTCCGGAGAACACGCGGCTGGTCGCCTCGGCTCCGGGCGGTTGGGGGTCGGCGCACGCGGTCAACACCGGTGCGGCGGCCTCGTCCGGGCAGGTCATTCTGCGGCTGGACGCGGACATGCTGGTGTACCGGGAGCACGTGGAGTCGCAGATGCGCTGGCACCACCTGCTGGACTACGGGGTGGTGATGGGGCACAAGCTCTTCGTGGACTTCGACCCCGCCGCCCTGACACCGGGGTACGTGTACGGCGAGGTGCGCGAGGGGCGGGCGGACGCGCTGTTCGACCGGGAGGCCGCCGATCCGCACTGGGTGGAACGCATCATCGACCGCGACGACGGACTGCGCGCCGCGGGCCACGGCTCCTACCGGGTCTTCGTCGGGGCGACGGGGTCGGTGCACCGGAGTCTGTTCGAGGCGGCGGGAGGGATGGACGCGGACCTGGTGCTGGGTGGCGACACCGAGTTGGGTTTCCGCCTGGCACAGCGGGGGGCGGTGTTCGTCCCGGATCCGGACAGCAGCAGCTGGCACCTGGGCCGGTCGCAGATGCAGACCCGCCGCGACGCCGGCCGACGGTTCCGGACACCCCACGTGGCCAACCGGGTCCCCGATCTCCGGGCCCGTCGCGAGTGCCCCGAGCGGGTGTGGGAGGTGCCCTACGTCGACGTGGTCGTGGACGTGGACGGGCAGACCCTGGAGGACGTCGACACCACGGTCTCCGCGCTCCTGGCCGGCACCACCCCCGACATCCGGGTGTGGCTGGTCGGCCCCTGGGGCGAGTTGGGCGACGGCCGGCGGTCGCCGCTGGACGAGGAGCGTCTGGACCTGCGCCTGATCCGGGAGACCTTCCGGGGCGAGCCCCGGGTCCACCGCGTCGCGGAGCCTCCCGGGCCCGATCCGCGGGTGCCCTTCCGGCTGCTGGCTCCGCCGGGCGCGCGCCCGGCGCGGTCCTGTGTCGAACGGCTGACCCGGGCGGCGGACGCCCGGGGTGTCGGGCTGTTGCGCGCCCCCCTGCGGGGCGCGACCCGGCCGGGGGAGGGGGAGCTGCGGTTGGAACGGCAGTGCGCCTTCGCCCGGGCCCGCCACCTGGCTCCGGGAGCGGCCGGCCAACAACTCGACGACGTGGTCGACCGGGTCTACGGCGTCCACTGGGCGGCACCGACCGGGATCCTCGTCGACGGGAACGGCGCCGACACGGACGGGGCGGGCCCGGAGGAGTTGCGCCGCAGCCTGGGCCTGGCCCGGGCCGAGGCCGATCGGCTCCGGGCCAGGGCCAGACGCGCCGAGCGCAGGCTGCGCTGGTTCACCCCGGGACTCGGGCGGCGGATCCTGCGCAGGATCGTGCGCTGACCGCGGGCGCGGCGCCGATCCGGAGACAGGGCGTGTCCACCGCCCGAACGGCGCGCCCGCGGAGGGCTCAGGGAACCCAGAGGCCCAGTGAGTCGGCCACCAGTGCGGGCCGCTCCTCGCCCTCGATCTCCACCGTGTGGGTCATGGTGACGAGCACGCCCTTGGCGTTCTCCCGGATGTCGGACAGGACGACGCCGTCCCGGATCCGCGAACCCGAGGTCACGGGCTGGAGGAAGCGCACCCGGTTCAGCCCGTAGTTGATGGACATGCTGGGCTTTTTCGTCACCGAGACGACCCGCTGGGCGAAGTAGGCGAGCATCGACAGGGACAGGTACCCGTGGGCGATGGTCGCGCCGAACGGACCCGCCGCGGCGCGTTCCCGGTCGACGTGGATCCACTGGTGGTCATCGGTCGCGTCGGCGAACAGGTCGATGCGGTCCTGGTCGATCTCGATCCACTCGGTGTGGCCCAGGTGCTCGCCCTTGGCGGCGGCCACCTCGTTGATGTCGGCGAATACGCGCACGACGCCTCCTGGGTCGGGTCCGGAATCGGGGGGCCGGACGGTCCGCCCACTCTACCTAACGACGTTCGGTTATGGGGTGGCGGCGTCCGACCGGCCGGAGTCCTCCGGTCGCGCGGTGCCGCGCACGCCGCGTCCCTCCCGGCCGCCGACCGGGAGGTCCCGCACTCCGTCGGCGTCCACCAGGACCGTCCGAGCCGTCCGTGCGGCCACCAGCGGGCGGTCCACACCGTGCCCCAGACCGCTCTCCGTCAGCGGTACGGGCAGCACGCCGTCATGCGCCCGGACCGGGGGGACCATCAGGTCACGCCCCCGAGACCCGGCCGGAGGGGTTTCCACCGGCAGCGCGGCCCCGGCCAGCGACGCCAGCGCGACGGTGGCCGCCCGGCCCACACCCGTCACCGCCGACGAGCCGCACCAGACCCGCCAACCGGCGTCCACGGCCCGGTCCACCGCGCGGCGGGCACAGGTCAGACCGCCCAGACGCGACGGATCCACGTTCACCGCGCCCCCGGCCTCCCTCCGGATCGCCGCACCGAGGTCCTCCACCGAGTCCAGTGAGCGGTACAGCGCCACCGGGGTCCGCGCCGTCGCCGCGAAGCGGGCGTGGGCGTCCAGGTCGTCGGGGGCGAAGGGGTCCTCGATCGCCAGCAGGTCCAGTTCGTCCAGTACGCGCAGGGCGTCGAGGTCACCGGGGGACTCGGTGTAGCGTCCGCCCGCGTCCACCTGGAGCACCAGGAACGGGAAGGCGGCCCGCACCGCGTGCACCACGTCGGCGTCCCACCCGGGGCCGACAGGCAGTCTGATCCGGCGGAAACCCGCCCCCACCTGACGGTTCACCTCGGTGACCAGCGACTCCACGGTCGCCTGCCGCGGCAGTGTCACCCCCGCCGTCAACGCGGTGCGCTCGCCGCCCAGGGCGTGCGCCAGGGGGGTCCCCCGCTGGTGGCTCCACAGGTCCCAGCACGCGGTGTCCAGGGCGCCGACCACCGCCGGGTCCCACGGCAGGTCGGCCCAGGCGTCGGCGACCTCGGTCGGACGCAGCCAGTCGTGGGCGAGCAGGGCGGGGGCGAAGGCCGAGACCAGGCTCTCCCACTGCGCGGGGGTCGCGGACGGCACCTCACCCCAGCCGCTGACCCCGTCACCGTCGGCCACGCGCACCAGCACCGGGCCACCGGAGCCGCGTCCTCCGGACGGCGCGCGCAGCCGGACCAGTTCGACTTCGACGATCCTGGTCACGGTCGCCGATCCGGTGTGTGCCACGCTCTCCCACCTCGGTGTCTGGCCCTCCCGCTGGTCCTCGGCCCTGTCATGGCCGGAAACGGGCTGTCGATTCGACGGTACCCGCGGGCGACCGGCCCGACCACCCCGTACGGTGCGGCGAACACCACCCGGACGACCTGGTCGGGGCCGAGACGGGACGGATCCGGAGCTGTGCGGGGGACGACCGGCGCGGCGGCGACGACGTCCGGAACAGGACGGGGCCGACCGCTCCGACGACGTCGCAGCGGTCGGCCCCCGGGTCCGGATCAACCCCGTGGCGGCACCGGGATCAGCCCTGTGCCAGGATCTCGTCCAGTTCGCGGTGCTTGAGCCCGTGCGCCTCGGCCACCGGGGCGTACACGACCTCACCGTCGAAGGTGTTGAGGCCGCCGGCGAGTGCGGAGTCGTCACGCAGAGCCTGACGCCAGCCCTTGTCCGCCAGCGCCACCGTGTAGCGCAGGGTGTCCTTGGTGAGCGCGTGCGTGGAGGTGTTCGGCACCGCGCCGGGCATGTTGGCCACGCAGTAGAACACGGTGTCGTGCACGGTGAAGGTCGGGTCGGCGTGCGTGGTGGGGCGCGAGTCCTCGAAGCAGCCGCCCTGGTCGATCGCGATGTCGACCAGGACCGCCCCCGGACGCATGCGCGAGACCAGCTCGTTGGAGATGAGCTTGGGGGCCTTGGCGCCCGGCACCAGCACGGCGCCGATGACCATGTCCGACTCCAGGACCGACTGCTCCAGCTCGAAGGCGTTGGACACGACGGTCTTGACCTGGCCCCGGTACAGCTCGTCGACGTGCCGCAGCTTGTTGACGTTCAGGTCCAGTACGGTCACGTCCGCACCCATGCCCACGGCGATCTGGGTGGCGTTCAGGCCGGACACGCCCGCGCCGATGACGGTGACGCGCGCCGGGCGCACGCCCGGGACACCGCCCATGAGCACGCCGCGGCCACCGTTGGGACGCTGGAGCGTGACGGAGCCGACCTGCGGGGCCAGGCGGCCCGCGACCTCGGACATCGGGGCCAGCAGCGGCAGCGATCCGTCGGGCAGCTGCACGGTCTCGTAGGCGATGCCGGTGACCTTGCGGTCCAGGAGGGCGTCGGTGCACTCCCGGGACGCGGCCAGGTGCAGGTACGTGAAGAGGGTCTGGCCCTCGCGCATGCGGTGGTACTCGGCCGGGACCGGCTCCTTCACCTTGAGGATCAGGTCGCCGTAGCCCCACACCTCGTCGGCGGTGTCCAGGATGGTGGCACCCGCGGCCTGGTACTCCTCGTTGGTGATGGAGGAGCCCACGCCGGCGTCACGCTCCACGGCCACCTCGTGACCGCGGCGGACCAGCTCGTGGACCCCCGCGGGGGTGATGGCCACTCGGTACTCGTGGTTCTTGATCTCACGGGGCACGCCGATGCGCACGGTTCCTCCAACTGGTATCTCCGTTGATATCCCCACTGTGACCTGCGATGGTACCTCTCCGCTATCGGCAACATGCATGGCCATCAGCGACCTTGTTGACACCGTGTAAGGCCAGAGTGTGGGGTGGGACACGAAGGTGCGCGTGGGAGGGCACACTCAGGCGGTCGGACCGGCCTCAGCGGTGACCCTGCGTCCCCCGACCCACACCGGCCCCACCGCACCGATCAGCTCCCGGCCCGCGTACGGGCCGGGGTCGGCCGGGGGAACGGGGACACGCCGGGTGCTGTCGAATCCGACCAGGTCGGCGTCGAACCCCACCGCGATCCGTCCCTTCCCCGCCAGACCCAGCAGGTCGGCCGGGGCACGCGCCGTCCACCCGGCCAGGTCGGCCAGCCCCAGTCCCCGCCTGGCCGCGGCCGTCCACAGCGCCGACAGGCTCCACTCCAGCGTGTACAGGCCGCGGGCCGGAAGGTGGCCCGAGCCCACGGTGGTGATCTCCGATCCGCCCCCGGCCAGCAGCGCGCTCCACAGCGCCTTGCGGTTGGCGTCCGACCGCAGCGGCGGGCGGCACACGTGCGTGATCGTCTCCGCCCCCGGGGTCTCCGCCGACAGGCACAGGTAGTGCGGACAGGTCTGTGCGGTCAGGCTCACCCCGACCGACCCCGCCGCGGCCAGGAGCGCGGCGCACTCGGCGGCGGTGAAGGGGGCCACGTGCGTGCGTGCCCCGGCCACCCGGGCCGCCGCGATGACCCGCTCCATCCCGCGCCGCTCCGCCCGGGGAGGGCGCTGGTCGGCTGACACCGGGGGCGTTCCCAGCTCCCCGGCGTCCTCGGCGTGCACGAACAGCACCGAGTCCAGGGTCGCGAGCTCGGCCATCGCCTTGCGCAGTTGCGCGTCGTCCAGGGCGGCCAGGTCCGGTGCGCCGCCGTCCGACAGCGAACCGTGGAAGGCCACCACACCCGCGCCGCGCAGATCGGTGAGGTCGAGCGGACCGCTGCCCAGGGTCACCCCGCCCAGGAAGTAGACGTGGACACCGGCCCCCGCGGCCGCGCTCCGGTGGACCTGGAGGGTGTCCGCGCAGGTCACCGGTGGTCGTGCCGGGGCAGGTGCGGCGACCACGCTGGTCACCCCGCCACGCAGGGCGGCCTCGCCCACCGACCGGTAGCACCCGGCCAGGTCACGGCCCGGTTCGTGGACCCCGGTGCCGAGGTCGACCGACCCCGGCAACAGGGCCACCGCTCCCAGGTCGGTGACCTCGCGGGCGGGCATCGGAGCGCCGTAGTCGTCCACGGCCTCGATCCGGCCGTCACGGACACCGACGCTGCGCGGGCCGACCCCCTCGGGTGTGACCACGCACCTGGACCGGACCACGCTGTCGAACTCGGTCATGCTGATCCCTTACGAGCACTCGCGACGAGAGGGTGTGCTGTGGGTCGCGTGCACGACGCGACAGGAGGGAGAGGCGGGAACCACGTGACGGAGGGGCGCCGTTCCGCCGGGGATCCCGAGCGTATCGCGGCGACGCCCGACAGTAGGGGAGAACGCGGATTCCCGGCCGGGGGAACCGGTCCCGCACATGCGCACGAACGGAGAAGGAGCTCACGCCACCCCGGGGCGACATCGGGTAGTCAACGGTTTAACCTGGAGCGCGGTGTTCCCCGTGCGGACCCACCCCGGACAGCCGTGCGGCGGCCGCCACGGCCCGGAGCGCTGACCAGTCCATCCACCAGACCTCGACGACGGAGTGGCGCGTGGCTCCTCCCGCACAGCAGACGACACCGGTCAAGGAGACCGCGGACGCCCCCGGTACCTCGTTCATAGCGCTCCTCGCCGCTCCCGCGGTGATCCTGTGCGTCATCGCCCTGTGCCTGACGCTGGTCCTGGGCGGGGCGGCCTACCCCGAGCTCATCCCGGGGCTGCCGGACGCGGGCCAGGGCGTGCGCTGGGGGCTGCCGCTGGCCAAGCTGGCCCTGGACGCCTCCGGGGTCCTGACCATCGGCCTGCTGCTACTCGCGACGGTTCTGCTGCCCTCCGCCCAGGGGCGGCTGTCCGAACAGGCCCGGTTCTACGTGCGCGGTGCCACCTGGGCCGCGCTGGCGTGGGCCGTCGCCGCCGTGTTCACCATGTACTTCCAGGCGCTGGAGTTCCTCGCGCGCCCCCTCGGCCGGGATCCCTTCGACCGTGTCGTCGACCAGGTCACCGCCTACGCGGGTTCGGTCTCCGGCGGTATCGCCCTGATGGCCGTCATCCTCATCACCACGGGTATCGCGCTGTTCGGCCGCACGGTCACCTCGGCCACGGGCGGTATCTGGCTGTTCGTCGCCGCTCTGGTGGCGGTCACACCGCCGGGACTGACCGGGCACTCCGCCTCCTCCGGGTCGCACGAACTGGCTGTCACGGCGCTGGCCATGCACGTCATCGCGATCTCCGCGTGGGTGGGCGGTCTGGCCGCCGTCACCTACCACGCGATGCGCAGGGACGGGCAGGACACGGTGGTGGCCGTGGCCCGGTTCAGCCGTGTGGCCCTGTGGCTGTACGTCGGCGTGGCGATCAGCGGTATCGGCAGCGCGCTGGCCCGGCTCTACTCCGTCGGCGACATCTTCCTGACCGAGTACGGCCTCATCATGGTCGTCAAGTTCGCCCTGTTCGGCGTTCTCGGGCTGTTCGGCCACCTGCACCGCCGGTTCGCCCTCCGCAAGATCCACGAGGCGCCCGACGGCCCCGAAGGAGCCACCTTCCAACGGTGGATGTTCCTGCTGCTGGCGGGCGTCGAGATCCTCGTCATGGCGACCGTCGTCGGTATCTCCGTCGGCCTGGGGCGGACCGCGCCCCCGCCGCCCCTGGAGAGCGAGGTCGACCCGGCCGCGGCGATCCTCGGATTCCCCGTGCCGCCGCCCATGGACGTGTGGAACGTGCTCACGCTGTGGCGACCGGACCTGTTCTTCATCATGCTGGTCGTCATCGCGGGCGGCCTGTACACGGCGGCCGTGGTCCGACTGCTGCGCCGCGGTGACACGTGGCCGATCGGCCGCGCGGTCTTCTTCGCGCTGGGGCTGCTCAGCATCGTCGCCACCCAGCTGAGCGGTTTCGCCACCTACGCGATGGTGCTGTTCTCCTCGCACATGATCCAGCACATGATGCTGGCCATGCTCGCCCCGATCCTGCTGGTCCTGGGCGGACCGGTCACCCTGGCGCTGCGCGCGCTCAAGCCGGCCCGGCGCAGGGGCGACCGAGGGCCGCGCGAGTGGCTGACGCTCTTCCTCAACAGCAGGTTCTCCACGGTGGTGACGCATCCCGCGTTCGCCGCCCCGATGTTCGTCCTCAGCCCGTACGCGCTCTACTTCACCCCGCTGTTCGGCGCGCTGATGAACGACCACCTCGGTCACATGTTCATGAGCGTCCACTTCCTGCTCACCGGTTTCCTCTTCTACTGGATCATCGCGGGCGTGGACCCGGCGCCCCGGAAGGTGCCCTACCTCCTGCGGTTCCTGTTGCTGCTGCTGGTGATGGGCTTCCACGCCTTCTTCGGTATCGCCATCATGGAGCAGTCCGAGCCCGTCGCGCCGGAGTTCTACGACCAGATCCAGGTCCCGTGGCTGGAGAGCCGGGCCGAGGACCAGTACATGGGCGGCGGCGTGGCCTGGGCACTCGGTGAGATCCCCACGCTGCTGGTGACGATCGCCATGGTCAGGCAGTGGTTCCAGGACGACGAGAAGCAGGAGCGGCGGCGGCAGCGGCACAGCTCGCGCGGTGACTCCGACGACGCCGACATGGACGCCTACAACGCCTACCTCGCCGAGCTCGACCGCCGTTCGCGCGGTGCGGCCGCCCCGACGGGGGGCGTACCGGCCGAGCACGCCGACAGCGAGCCGGGCGAACGGAGCTGACCGGCCCGCGGCCGTCCGGGGGGCGCACCCCCGGAGGGCTCGCGGGCCGGTGCGGGGCTTCTCCCGCCCGCTGGGAACACCGATGGGGGCGCGCCCGTGCGGGCACGCCCCCATCGGCGTCTCGGGGGACGGTCAGACGGTCAGCGCCGCCACCCCCGCCCCCAGCAGACCCAGCGCGACACAGATCACCACCGCCACCGCGACGACCGGCAGCGAGGGACGCAGGGCAGCGAGGCCCCCGGCAGCGCTCGCCGTCCGGCGTCGCGCCGCCAGGGGCAGCAGGACGACGTTCACGGCGCACACCACCGCGGCCACGCAGGCGGCCGTGGCGAACGCCGTCCAGAACCCGGCGCCGCCGGACAGGGCACTGGCGGCGGCGAGCGTCGGCAGCAGCACCAGGAGAACGACCGAGGCGACACCGAAGCCGGTGCGTACCCTGGACGAGGTCGCGTTACCGCTCCCGGCGAGCACGAGGAGAAGACCGATGAGGGCCGCCGTGATGACGGCGCCCCCGATTCCGAACACGGCGATGTTGACCAGCGAATTCACGCTGGTCATTCTCGCACCGCGACGCCGGTGGGCCGACCCGGGGTGGGGGCGCGGTGTTCTACGGGTCCTGCGCTGCGCTTGGGACCGGGTTCGGGCGCCCGGGAGGCGGGTTGCTTCCTTCTCGGCGTCGCCTGTCGCTCGTTCCTCGCTGGGCGGCTCGTCTCGCCCGCCCGTCGCCCGCCACCGCCCTCAACGGACGCCTGCGGCGCAGCCTCATCCATCAGCACCCCGCCGGCGCCCGAACGGTGACCCGCTGGGGCGGCCGTTCCGAGAAACAGGACCCTAGATGTGCTCCACGCGCGAGCCGGACGCGCCCTTGATCACCCGCAGCTGTGTGCCGACCCGTTGTCGCAGGTCAGCGACGTGACTGACCACACCCACCGCGCGGCCCCCGTCGCGCAGCCGGTCGAGCACGTCCAGCACCTCCTCCAGGGTGTCCTCGTCCAGTGTTCCGAAGCCCTCGTCCACGAACAGGGTGTCGATGTCGGTGCCGCCCGCCTCCGCGCTCGCCACGTCCCCGAGCCCCAGTGCGAGCGCCAGCGAACTGAAGAAGGTCTCGCCCCCGGACAGGGTGGCGGGGTCGCGCTCCACGCCGGTCCAGGCGTCCACCACCCGCATGCCCAGGCCGCCCGCCGAACGCGCGCGACCGTCACCGGCCGCCTTGTCCACGGTGTACCGGAGCTCGTACCGGCCGTCCGACATCGTCCGCAGCCGATCGTTGGCGGCCGCCACCACCTGCTCCAACCGCGCGGCCAGGACGTAGGCGGACAGGCGGACACTGTCGGCGTTGTCGGCCGAGGTTCCCGCGGCCAGGGCGCGCATGCCCTCGGCCACGGCGTAGCGGCGCAGTACCGGCGCACACCCCTCCAGCGCCCGGTCGAGCTCCTCGCGCAGGACGGTGAGCCGACGGGCCCTCTCCTCCAGGGTGCTCCGCCAGGCCACCGCGTGGTCCGCGGCGGCCGCGGCGTGCTCGGCGGCGTCGGCCAGCGCCTCCAGGTCGGGTACGGCCGCGGCGCCGGCGGCGACCAGGTCGGGGTCGGCCAGCGCCGCCTCCACCGCGGCCCGGCCGTCGTCGAAGACGCGGGCACGGTCGCGCAGTTCCCCGCGCCGCCGGTCGTCGAGCGCGGACTCCAGGACCCCGGTCTCGTCGGCGAAGCCCGCCTCGGCGCGCTGTCGCTGGGCCTCGGCCACGGCCATGCGCAGTTCCTCGGCGGCCCGGTCGCGGTCCTGGACCGCGTCGGCGGCGGCACGGAGCAGGTCCGCCTCCTCGGTCAGCCGGAAGATCCGCTGTCCGATGCCGGGGTCGTCGCCCCGCGCCCCGTCCAGCAGCTCCGTCAACCGGGTGTGCTCGGCGGCGGCGTTGGCGCGGTCGGTCTCGACCCGGGTCTCCAGACGGGTGAGTTCGCCCTCCTCGGCACGGGCCCGGTCCAGGTCGGCGGTGAGCTGGTCCAGTGTCTCCTCCAACCGCCGGGCCTCCGCGGCCGCGGCGCGCGCCTCCTCCAGGGAGCGGGTGCGGGCGGCCAGCTCCTCCCGGGCGGAGGAGGGTGTGCGCCCCTCGGCGCGCTCCAGCGCCGCGTCCCGGCGCTCACGCAGGGCCGTCGCGTGGGCCCGGGCCTCCGACCGGCGGGCGTCGGCGGCACCCGCCGCGGACTGGGCGGCCTTCTCCTCCTCGGCCGACACCAGGCCCTCCTCGGCGGGGCGTGCCGGTGCGGGGTGGTCGAGCGAACCGCAGACCGCGCACGGTTCCCCCTCGGCGAGCTTGCCCGCCAGCTCGGCGGCCATGTGGGTGATCCGGCGTTCACGCAGGCCGAGCGCGTGGTCGTGCGCGTTCTGCGCGGCGTCGACGGTGGCACGGTGGCGGTCCTCGGCCGCGGTGAGCTCCCGGCCCAGCCGTTGGTGCTGACCGGCGGCCTCCAGCCGGCGCTGCGCCGCCTCCAGCGCTGTCCGGGCCGCCTCGACCTGACCCGCCTGGTCGCGGACCTGGCGCAGCTCACCGGTCACCTTCTCGACCTGCGGCGGCAGCGACACGATCCGCTCCCGGACGCGCTCGATCTCGGCCCGGACCCCGCCGAGGCGTCCGGTGCACCTGGTGACCTGGTACCCCAGGGACTCGCGGCGCTCGGCGTCGCCCCGCAGCAGCTCCAGACGGGCGAGTTCGTCGCGGCGGTCGCGTTCGGCCCCCGACAGGACCGTCAGCGAGCGCTCCGCGTCCGTTCCCGCGGCGGCCGCCTCCCCGACGTCGGGCAGGGCGCGGACCAGGGAGGAGCGTTCGGCGACGGTGAGCTCGGCCTTGTCGAGCTCGGTGCGGCGGTGGTCGCGGGCCCGCAGGAAGGGCAGCACCGTCTCGGCGCGCTCGGCGGCGGCCAACCGGGTGTCGATCCCCGCCCGTTCCTCGGCGCCCCGGGCGAGCTCGTCCCGGCGCAGCAGGGCGGCGGCCCACCGGTCCTGCCGAGCCCTGGTCTGGCGTCCCCCGGTCAGCGCGGCCTGGGCCGCGTCGCGGGCCCGGGTGGCCTCCGCCGCCACGCGGGCGGCGTCCCGGGACGTCGCGGCCGTGACGGTGGCGAGCTCGGCCGCCCACGCCGACAGCTCCTCCGGCAGGTCGGGCGGGGCGGACCGGCCGGCCTCACCGATCCGCCCGGCCACCGAGCGCACGCGTTCGTTGGCCGACTCCACCTCCAGCCGGAGGCGGTTGGCGTGTCCCCTGAACCACTCCTCCACGTCCCGGAAGACACGGGTGTTGAAGATGCGCTCCAGCGATTCGCGGCGTTCCTCGGCCCTGGCGCGCAGGAACCGCGCGAAGTCGCCCTGGGGCAGCATGGCGACCTGGCAGAACTGGTCGAGGGTCAGGCCCAGGAGGTCACCGACGAACTGTCCGGCCTCGTCCGGGCGGGTGGTCACGCCCTCCCAGCGGCCGTCCACGTGCTCGGTCACCACGACCTTGGCGTTCTCCGTCCGGGTGCCCGAGCCACGTTTCTTGGGACGTTCCCAACGGGGGCGGCGTTCGATCCGGACGCGTCTGCCGCGGACGGTGCACTCCAGGGTGACCTCGGGAACGCGGTCGAGCGGCGCGTGGTCGCTCTTGGGTGAGCGGTCGTCGCGGCGGGCTCCCGGAACCCTTCCGTACAGCGCGAAGCAGACGGCGTCCAGGACGGAGGTCTTGCCCGCGCCGGTGGGGCCGTGGATGAGGAAGAGGCCGCCCGCGCTGAGGCGGTCGAAGTCGACGCGCTCGGTGTCGGCGAAGGGGCCGAACGCCCGGACGGTGAGTGTGTGCAGCCGCATCAGAGCGTGCCCTCCTGGATCCGGACCTGTTCGACCGCGGCCTGCACGAGTGCGGCCTCCTCGGCGGTGACGGGGGCGCCGCGGGCCCACTCCACGAAGTCGGCGACGACCTCGCGTTCACTCCGGTCGGCGACGGGGGCGGCGACCGGGCGGTTCTCCGGCGCGGCGCCCTCGGGGGCGAACTCCAGCAGCAGGGTGTGCGGGAAGCGTTCGCGCAACCGGTCCATGGGGTGGGCGGGTCGGCGCGGGTCGGTGAGGGTGACCTGGAGCCAGTGCCCGGTGTACGGGTCCCATTCGGGCCTGGTCAGCAGGTTCTCGATGTGCCCTCGGATCCGGGCGAGCGGGCGGGGGACGGGGGCGGCGACGAACGCGGCGCCGGCCAGGCCGTCGGCGTCCAGGTCCACCAGCCAGCAGCCCTTGACGTGGTGCTCCTCGGAGAAGGAGTAGGCGAGCGGGCTGCCCGAGTAGCGCACCGACGGGGTGATGGTCTGGCGGCCGTGCAGGTGGCCCAGGGCGACGTAGTCGACGCCGTCGTAGACCGACGCGGGGACGTGGGCGGCGCCGCCCACGGCGATGTCGCGTTCGCTGTCGGAGGGCTCGCCGCCGGTGACGAAGGCGTGCGAGAGGACGACCGAACGGGTGCCCGGCCGCTCCGCGAGGTCGGCGCGGACCAGGTCCATGGCGTGGCCGATCGCCGCGGGGTGGCCGCGTTCGGGCAGGTTCCAGTGGTGCCGGGCGATCTCCGGCTCCAGGTAGGGGATGCCGTAGAAGGCCACGGGGCCGTGGTCGTCGTCGATCACCACGGGGGTCCCGACACCGTCCAGGGAGCTGCGCAGGTGGATGCCGGAGGCGTCGATGAGGTCCGTGGCGAAGGACATCCGGGCCATGGAGTCGTGGTTGCCGCTGATGAGGACCGCGCGTGCCCCGGTGGCGCGGATCCGGCTGAGCGCCCGGTCGAACAGACGGACGGCGTCCACCGGGGGGAGCGCGCGGTCGTAGAGGTCGCCGGCGACCACGACGACGTCGACGCCGTGGGTCCGGACGGTGTCGACGAGATGGTCGAGGAAGGCCGACTGGGCGTCGATGAGGTTCTCCCGGTGGAAGGAACGGCCCAGGTGCCAGTCCGAGGTGTGCAGCAGGCGCATGGCACTGGACGATACCGAAGGTCGCGCCGTGTCCGCCGGGAGTCCGGTCGACCTGTGGACGCTCCGCCGGGTCGGTGCGGTCAGTGCTTCCTGGCGAGGGTGAGTCCGTCGCCGATGGGCAGCAGGACCTGGGTGACGCGGCTGTCGGCCACGAGGTGGTCGTTGAAGTCGCGGATCCCCCGGACTGCCGCGTCGGTGTTGTCGGGGTCGACGACGCGGCCGTGGGAGAGCGTGTTGTCGGCGAGGAGGAGGCTGCCGGGGCGCATGCGCGGCACGAGCTCCTCCCAGTAGCCGACGTACCCGGGCTTGTCCGCGTCGATGAAGGCCAGGTCGAACCGCGCCTCCTCGGGCAGGGCGCGCAGGGTCTCCAACGCCGGTCCGAGCGTGAGGGTGATCCGGTCGGCGACCCCGGCCCGCGCCCAGTAGCGGCGGGCCACCGACGTCCACTCCTCGCTGACGTCGCAGGCCAGGAGGGTGCCGTCGGCGGGGATGCCCCGGGCCAGGCAGAGGGAGGAGTAGCCGGTGAAGGTCCCGACCTCCACGATGTCGCGGGCGCCGGTCGCCTGGGCGAGGAGGGTCATGAACGTGCCCTGCTCGGGGCCGATCTGCATGCCCGTGAACTCGGGGAAGCGGCGTTCGGTCTCCTCGACCAGGTCGGCGAGGACGTCGTCGACCGGGGCGCTGTGGGCGACGAGGTAGGAGTGCAGTTCCGGGGTGATGGTCTCCGTGGTTCGAGTCACGGGGGCCACCCTAGCCCGCTCCCGCTCCACGCGCCCGGCTCGCCCGGGGCGCGCGGTCGGGTCAGTAGGCGGGCAGCAGTTCGGGCCAGTCGAAGAGGTAGATCGAGTAGATGATCACGCCGACGGTCAGCAGGGGCATGACGACCTTCTGCTCCACGGGTCCGTTGGTGACGAACCCCTGGTCCTGGCCGATCCGCTTCTTGGTGAACGGCCAGAAGAGCGGCACGCCCATCTTGGTGATCATGTCGCCGAGGAAGTGCAGCACGCACCCGAAGGCCACCGCCAGCCCCAGCCACGTGTAGTTCACGCCCGACGCGAACAGCGCGAGGGTGATCGCCGCCGTTCCCAGGGCGTTGATCACCCCGGACGCGGCCCGGTTCTTGTCCAGGCCGAAACCCAGTCCCTGGAGGGCGATTCCGACCAGCAGGAACACGAACACCTGCACGGCCAGTTCGGACCACAGGGCCAGCAGCTGCACCAGGATGCCCATGAGAGCCGCGAAGAGGAACGAGTGGGTGCCCATCCGGTGCCCCCCGAACGCCCACGCGAGGATCCCGCTCATGGACTCGGTGACCTTCCCGTAGGTCTTGGTCACCGTGGCACTCCTGTGGTCCAGGTCGGGCAGCAGCGCCGCCCCCGCGCACACCAGAGAACCGGCGATGATCTCTCCCGGGCCCAGCTCGAAGCTGAGTCCGAGGAATTCCCTGCCCTGGACCAGCGGAACGACCGCCATCCAACCGACCACGCCGCTCATGGCGTGTGAGTGCCCCATCATGGCGGGAACCGTAGCGGAGTGGGTGCATCCGCCGCGAATCGGGGGAGAGGTTCCGGGCCGCCGCATCCGGCACGCGAGCCTCGCAGCCCCCGGGGGTTGCGCCTCTTCCGTACCGATCGTGTCCCGGCATCCACACCTCACCCCGGAGGTGATTGACGCTCGTCGCTCCAGGTTGGTAAACAACCAACATCCCCCAGGCGGCGTACCACCGAGCCCACGATCCCGACAGGTGCCGACCTGACGGGTTCCCCGCCTCAGCCGAGGGCCCTGCGGACCGCACGGCTGAGGGCCGCCGTCACCAGCGCCAGTCATCACCGATGAGGAGGTGAGCCCGATGGCCGCGTTCCGCGCGGGACACAGGATCCACCGGGCGGTGCTTCCTCGGCGGCCCGCTGCGCGACTCCCGGCGGCGGACACCCCCGGGAACGGGGGCGGAACGGGCCGGGCCCACCCCGCCCCGCGTGCGGACCCGGGCGCGGAACACGCGCCGGGGCGGATCATCGGTGCGTCACCCGGTACCGGTGGCCTCACCCCCGGGCGCTCCGGGGCCGGGGAGGGGAGCCGTGCGGCCCGCACCCCCATCCGGACGGCCCCCGCTGCCGTGTCCGTCCCGGACGGGTACGGCGCACCGTCACACCCCTGCCGTCCCGCGCGGGCGCCGCGGCGGCTCCCGGGCGAAGGACTGGCCGCCCGTGTCGGCACGGGCGGCCGCGCCCAGTGGAACCGTGCCCGCGACCAGCCTCCCCGGCCGCGCACCTCCCACCACACGTACATCCGTCTGCCGCAGCGAGCCGACGGCTGCGCCTACGCCACGCAGAAGGAGGCAGGGGCTCCCTCCCCGGCCTGAGGTCCGGGTCTTCGCCCCAACACCCAGATGAACCTCCACCCCCGCCCTCCAGGCACCCACCTCCGACGGGTGGCCGCCACGAGCGCCGCACTGCTCCTCGTCGGGGGCTCCACGGCGGCACCGGCCACGGCCGCAACCGACGCCCCCGACACGTTCACGGTCGCCGTGACCCAGCAGGTCGACACCTTCAACCCCTTCGTCGCGCAGCTCGCCGTCACCACCAACGTCCTCAGCCACGTCTACGACACCCTGGTCACCGTCGACCCCGTGAGCAACGAGCCCGCCCCCGCGCTGGCCCAGGAGTGGACGGCCAGCGACGACGGCCTCACCTGGACCTTCGAACTCCGCGACGACGTCGTCTTCACCGACGGGCAGCCGCTCACCGCCGACGACGTGGTGTGGACGCTCACCACGATCATGGAGAACAGCACCGCCGCCGTCGCCTCGGGCAGCTACGTCGCCGGGTTCGAGTCCGTCACCGCCGAGGGCGACCGCACGGTCGTCGTCGAACTGGCCGAGCCCCAGGCGACCATGGAGTCCCTCGCCGTCCCGATCGTCCCCCGGCACGTGTGGGAACCGGTCCTGGCGGCGGAGGGCGACGCCTTCGCCGACTACTCCAACGAGGAGTTCCCCGTCGTCGGCAGCGGCCCCTTCACCCTGGTCGGCCACGAACCGGGCGAGTCCATCACCCTGGAGGCCAACCCCGACCACTGGCGCGGCGCGCCCGGCTTCGACCGGATCGTCCTGCGCTACTACTCCGAGAAGGACGCGGCGGTCGAGGCCCTGCGGGGCGGCGAGGTCACGTTCGTCTACGAACTCACCGAGGCCCAGGCCTCCTCGCTGGAGGGCGTCGACGGCATCACCGTCAACCACGCCGACGGCAAACGCTTCCAGGCCTTCACGATCAACCCCGGGGCCCGGACCCAGGACGGCGAGGAGTTCGGCGACGGACACCCCGCCCTGGCCGACCGCACGCTGCGCCAGGCCATCGTCATGGCCGTCGACAACGACGAGATCGTCGAGCTCGCGCACGGCGGGCAGGCCGTCGCCGCCGGGGGGTACGTCCCCGCGCGCTACGGCGACTTCCACTGGTCGCCGGAGGGCGAGGAGGACTTCCTGGCCTTCGACCCCGACGCCGCCAACGCCATGCTCGACGAGGCCGGGTACGAGCGGGGCGAGGACGGCGTGCGCGTCTCGCCCGACGGGGACCGGCTCGAACTGCGCATGCACGTCCACCGGGACCGCCCGGCCAACGTCAACGCCGGACTGATCCTCGTCGAGCGCCTCGCGGGCATCGGCATCGAGGTGGAGAACCTGACGGTCGACCCCGGTGTGCTCAGCGACGCCCTGTACTCGGCCGAGTACGACCTCGTCTTCACGGGGTGGACGGTCAACCCCGACCCGGACTACGTGCTGGGTATCCACACCTGCGCGGCGCTGCCCGAGGAGCCCGGCACGATGCAGGGCGACGCCTACTTCTGCGACGAGGAGTACGACGAGCTCTACGCCGCCCAGCTCACCGAGTACGACCGGCCCACCCGCGCCGGGATCATCCACGAGCTCCAGGAGGTGCTCTACCGCGAGGCGGTCGTCAACGTCCTCGCCTACCCCAACATCATGGAGGCCTACCGCAGCGACCAGGTGTCCGACATCCAGATCCAGCCGGACCCGGGCGGCAACATCTGGGGCCAGGACGGTTACTGGGCCTGGTGGTCGGCCCGCCCCGTGGCCGCGGCCGGCTCCGGTGGCACCGGACCGTCCACGGGGTTCCTGGTCGGGGCCGGGGCGGTCGCGGCCGTACTGGCGGCCGCCGGCGCCCTCGTCCTGGTCCGCCGCCGCGCCACGATGGAGGACCGCGAGTGACCTCGACCCCCACCACGACGGGCGACCCGGCGGCGCAGGGGCCGCCGGGCGCCTCCCCGGCACGCGGCGGCGCCGGTCCCGGACGCGTCCGGCGGGTGGCCGTCTACGTGTCCGGGAAGCTGCTGACCGCCGTGGTCTCCCTGGCCGCGGTGGTCGTCGCCGGGTTCTTCCTCTTCCGGATCCTGCCCGGCGACCCGGTCCGGGCCATGACCGAGGGGCGTGAGGTCACCGCGCAGCAGCGCGAGGAACTGCGCCGCCAGTTCGGGCTGGACCAGCCGCTGTGGCAGCAGTTCCTCGACTACTGCGCCGGTCTGGCCCGGTTCGACCTGGGTACCTCCTTCCAGTACCGCGAACCGGTGGCCGACCTCATCCTCGAACGGCTCGGTCCCACGGTCCTGCTCGCGGGGACGGGAACGGTCGTGGCCGCCCTCCTCGGCCTGTTCCTCGGGGCCAGGGCCGGATGGCGGCCGGGCGGACACGCCGACCGGGCGCACACGGCCGTGGCCCTGTTCCTCTGGTCGGTGCCCACGTTCTGGCTGGGGCTGCTCCTCATCGTGGTGCTCGCCTCGGGGCGCGGTTTCGTCCCCGGCCTGTTCCCCACCGGCGGCATGGTCGACCCCGGGGTCACCGGGGCCCTGGACACCGCCCTGAACACCGCCTGGCACATGGTGCTGCCGGTCGCCACCATGGTCGCGGTGATCTACGCCCAGTACCTCATGATCATGCGCTCGTCCCTGATGGACGAGAAGGGCGCCGACTACCTCACCACCGCCCGCGCCAAGGGCCTGCGCGACGGCCTCGTCCGTCGCAGGCACGCCGTACCCAACGCCCTCCTGCCCACCGTGACCCTCGTCTTCCTCAACCTCGGCCAGGTCGTCTCCGGCGTCATCCTCGTCGAGACCGTGTTCTCCTGGCCGGGACTCGGCCAACTCTTCTACTCCGGCCTGCGCGTGCCCGACCTGGGGCTCGTCCAGGGACTCTTCGTCGTCTTCGCGGCCTCGGTGATCCTCATGAACCTGCTCGCCGACCTGGTGTACCCGCTGCTCGACCCCCGGGTGCGGCCGTGAGCGCCCCGCCCGGGCCCGAACGCGCGCCCGCACCGCCCGGTCCCACCGTCCTCGCCTGGCGCCGTCGGAGGGCGGCCCTGGCCGCCTTCGCCCGTTCCTTCGCCCGCCACCGGGCGGGGCTGGTCGGGCTGGCGGTCCTGCTCACCATCAGCGCGCTGGCGCTGGCCGCGCCGCTGTTCGTCGACGAGGCGGGACTGAGCATCACCCAGGCGCCGGGTGACCCCTACGAGCCGCCGAGCAGCCGCTATCCGCTGGGCACCGACAACTTCGGGCGCTCGGTCCTGGACCTGGTGGTGTGGGGAGCGCGCGTCTCGCTCATGGTGGGCTTCCTGGCCACGTTCGTCTCCGTCGCCCTGGGCACGGTGATCGGGGTGACCGCCGGACACTTCGCCTCCTCCGGGGGACTGGCGGGAAGGGCCGTGTCCACCGTCCTGATGCGGGTCACCGACTGGTTCCTCGTCCTGCCCACCCTCGTCCTGGCCGTGGCACTGGCCGCCGTCCTGCCGCGCGGGGTCGGCACCATCGTCGTGGCCATCGGCCTCACCGTGTGGCCGCCCACCGCCCGCCTGGTCCGGGCCCAGACCCTCGCGGTGGAGGCCAGGCCCTACGTCGAACGCGCCCGCGCGCTCGGCGGCGGCCACGCGCACGTCATGCTGTGGCACGTCCTGCCGAACGTGATGCCCGTGGTGCTCGCCCAGACCACCCTGCTCGTGGCCACCTCGATCATCGCCGAGTCCACCCTGTCCTTCCTCGGCATGGGCGACCCCGCCACCGTGTCGTGGGGCGGGGTCCTGGAGGCGGCGCGCAACGCGGGGGCGATCAGCGCGGGGATCTGGTGGTACATGATCCCGCCCGGGCTGGCCATCGCCGTCGTCGCGCTGTCCTTCACCCTGTGCGGGCGCGCGGTCGAGTCCGTCCTCAACCCGCGACTCAGGGAGGCGCGTTGACCGCCCTGCTCGACGTCCGCGACCTGTACGTCACCTACCGCTCCCCGGGCGGTGACGTCCCGGCCGTGCGCGGAGTGGACCTGACCGTCGGGTCCGGGAGCATCCTCGGTGTGGCGGGTGAGTCCGGCAGCGGCAAGTCCACCGTCGCCCTGGCCCTGCTGCGACTGCTGCCGGGCACGGCACACACGACCGGGGAGATCCTGCTGGAGGGCGAGGACGTCCTCGCCATGCGCTGGGGCCGCCTGCGCGCGGTCCGGTGGATGGATGCCGCCATCGTCTTCCAGGGGGCGCTGCACGCGCTGAACCCCGTCCGCCGGATCGGTGACCAGATCGCCGAACCCATGCTGATCCACCGCACCGTCGCCGCCGGCCGGGTCCGGGAGCGCGTGGCCGAACTCCTGGAACGGGTGGGGCTGCCCGCCTCCCGTGCGGGAGACCACCCCCACCGGCTCTCCGGAGGCCAGCGGCAGCGGGTCATGATCGCCATGGCACTGGCCTGCGAGCCGCGTCTGATCATCGCCGACGAGGCCACCACCGCCCTGGACGTGATGATCCAGGCACAGGTCCTGGAACTGCTCGGAGGGCTCACCTCGGACCGGGCCATCGGCATGATCATGATCAGCCACGACCTGTCCGTACTCGCCGCGCACTGCGACCGGTTGGCCGTCATGTACGCGGGCCGCGTCGTGGAACAGGGGCCCGCCGCCGAGGTCGTGCGGAATCCGGTGCACCCCTACACGAGTGCCCTGAGCTCCGCGTTCCCCCGGATCGGCGACCCCGCCTCGCGCCTGGCGCCCCGTGGGCTCCCGGGCGATCCGCCGGACACCGCAGCGCCGCTGCCGGGGTGCGTGTTCCGCCCGCGCTGCGCCTCGGCCCGGGCGGTCTGCGCGACCGTCGACCCGCCCCTGTACCCGGTGGACCCCGGCCACGACGGACGCTCGACCCGCCATGCCGCGTGCGTGCACGTGGGTCCGGCACGTGTCGGACCCGAGGGAGGGGAACACCCATGAGCCACACCGACGGCTCCGGAACGGTGCCGCCCGGTACCGCGCGGACCGACCTGCCCCCGCCGACCCCGGCCGGGGCGGACCCTCCCGCCGGGGTCGGTCCCCGGCCCGTCCTGAGCGCGCGCGGTGTGGAGGTCGCCTTCGGGGCGGGCATCGCGCCGGGCGGCGGCCGGGGGACCGCCCGCGCGGTCGACGGGGTCGACCTCGACGTGGCCGCGGGGGAGATCGTGGCCCTGGTGGGGGAGTCCGGGTGCGGCAAGAGCACCCTGGGCCGGGCGCTGCTCGGCCTGGAGCGGCCGACGCGGGGGAGCGTGCTCTTCGAGGGTCGACCGCTGCGCTACGGGAGCCGTCACCTGCGTGGTTTCCGGCGCAGGGTCCAGCTGGTACAGCAGGATCCGACCGGTTCGCTCAACCCGCGCCGCACCGTGTACGAGGCCGTCGCCGAGGGGTTGCGCGTCCACGGGGGGACCACGGCCGAGGAGCCGGAGCGGGTCGTCCGGGCGCTGGCACGCGCCGGGCTGCGGCCACCGGAGCGGTTCCTGGCGCGCTACCCGCACGAGCTCTCGGGAGGCCAGCGCCAGCGCGTGGTCATCGCGGGTGCCCTGGTCCTGGAGCCGGAGGTCCTGGTGGCCGACGAACCGGTGGCCTCCCTGGACGCCTCGGTGCGGGGGGAGATCCTGCGCCTGCTGCTGGACCTGCGCGCCGAGCTGGGGCTGTCGGCCCTGGTCGCCACCCACGACCTGGGGCTGGCGTGGAACATCGCCGACCGTGTCGCCGTGATGTACCTCGGCCGGGTGGTCGAGGTGGGCGGGGTGGAGGAGGTGCTCGCCGCGCCCTCCCACCCCTACACCCGGGCCCTGCTGTCGGTGCTGCCGGAGACCGACGGCGAGCCGACGGTGCTGTCGGGCGAGCCCCCCGATCCCGCGCACGTGCCCCCGGGGTGCCGCTTCCACCCGCGCTGCCCGGTCCTGGCCTCGGGCGAGGCGGAGCGGGCCGGGGTGGCCGACCGGTGCCGGACGGTGGATCCCGCGGTGCTGTCCACGCCGCCGGGGGAGGGCGGCGCGCACCGTGCCGCCTGCCACCGGGTCGCCGAGGCGGATGGCCGCATCCGGCCAACGGGGAGCCGCTGAGGGACTGGAATAGCTTCCGTAACGACCGGGTTCGGGGTGGACATGACAGCAGAGAGCACCGACACCACCGACTCCGTCCCCCCGGCGCCGACCCCGGGGGAGGTCATCACCGAACGCGACTTCTGGCACGGGCGGGAACTCGACCTGGACGCCTACCTCAGGCGCGTCGGGCTGGACGGCGACCTGCCTCCCACACTGGACACGCTGCGTGCCCTCCACCGCGCCCACCTGGCCGCGATCCCCTTCGAGAACCTCCAGATCGTCCTGGACCGGCCGGTCCTGCTCGACGTGCCGTCCCTGACGGAGAAGATGGTCCGCCACCGCAGGGGCGGATACTGCTACGAACAGAACCTCCTGCTCGCCGCCGTGCTGGACCGGCTGGGGTTCACGTTCACCGCGTTCGCCGCCCGGGTCCTGGCGGGTGCGGACGGGCGCCCCCGGCCCGCCACACACGCCCTGCTGCGGGTGGACGTGGACGGTTCGCCGTGGCTGGCCGACGTGGGTTTCGGCGGGGGCGGGCTGCTGGAGCCCCTTCCCCTCGCCGACGGCCGCCAGGAGGTGCAGGGCGGATGGCCGGTCCGCCTCGACCGCACGGAGGTGGCCGGTGCCGACGAGTGGCTGCTGCGCTCCCACAACGGGAGGGAGTGGCGCACCATGTACTCCTTCGGGACCACCGCGCAGTTGCCGCAGGACTACGCGGTCTTCAGCCACTACCTCACCAGCCACCCCCGGTCGCCGTTCAGGGGGCGCCTGATGGCGCAGGGCTTCGCCCCGGGGGTCCAGCACGTGCTCTCGGACACGAAACTGACCACGACCAGGCCCGACGGCTCCGTGACCGAGCGGGAGGTGCCGATCGGACGGGTCGCCGACGTCCTGGACGAGGTGTTCGGTATCGGACTCGACGCCCAGGAGCGGGCCGTGGTCGAGCAGCGGCTCGGGGAGTTCACCGTGGGGTGACGCGGATCACACCGCGGCGGGTGTGCCCTCCGCACCCGCCGCGACACCCGGGGTCACCGGCCCGGCTGCCGCCTGCATATCCCCTCACGCCTGACGTACGTGGATTGTTCATCGGATTTCTGGTCATTTCCCAGGTTCGACCTCACTGAGTCATGGGCAGGACCCTTGAGGTGTCCCCGAGGCACGGGGTACCGAGAGGGGCGTCCCATGGCACGCATCACCACGGACGACGTACACGACTACATCAACGGGGTCTGCTTCAAGACGGGACCTCCCGGCAAGGTCGGAGCCGAGACCGAATGGCTCGTCACCGACCCCGCCCGCCCGACCGAACCCGTCCGCCTCGACCGCCTCACGGACGCGTTGGACACGACCGGAATCCTGCCCGGAGGCAGCAGGGTCACCTTCGAACCCGGCGGGCAGCTCGAACTCAGCTCGGCCGCCCGGCCAGGCCCCGCCAAGGCGTACGAGGCCCTGGCCGCGGACCTCGACCACGTCGGCAAGAACCTCGGGGAGGCCGGACTCCGCCTGTCCGGGACCGCGCTCGACCCGGTCCGTCCGCCCCTGCGCCAGCTCCGCTCGGCCCGCTACACCGCGATGGAGCGCTTCTTCACCAACCACCGCCAGGCCAGCGGCCGCACCATGATGTGCAGCACCGCCTCCGTCCAGGTGTGCCTGGACACCGGAGCCGACGCCGCCGACCTGCGCGCCCGTTGGGAGCTCGCCCACCGCCTCGGCCCGGTGCTGGTCGCCGCGTTCGCCAACTCCGCGTACTGGCGCGGCCGCCCGACCGGGTGGAAGTCCACCCGCTGGGCGATCTGGGCGGCCACCGACGCCTCCCGCACCCGGCCGGTCCTGGACCGCGTCGGCGGGTCCGATCCCGCCACCGCCTGGGCCGAGTACGCGCTGGCCGCCACGGTCATGGCGGTCCCCGAGACCCCCGGAGGCGGCGGCCGCTGGACCGCCGACCCCGGCTGCACCCTCGCCGAGTGGATCGGTGGCCGGGGACCCCGCCCCGCCACCCTCGCCGACCTGGAGTTCCACCTCAGCACGCTCTTCCCGCCGGTGCGCCCCCGCGGCTGGTGGGAGCTGCGCATGATCGACGCGCTTCCCCACCGCTGGTGGCCCGTCCCGATGGCGCTGGCCGCCGCCCTGCTGGACGACCCCGCGGCCCGCGCCACCGCGGAGGAGGCCACGGAGCGACTGTGCGGAGGCGGTGCCCCGAGTCCCCCCCTGTGGCTCAGGTCGGCCCAGCGGGGCGTCGCCGACCCCGAGATCGCCGCCTGCGCCCGGACCTGCTTCGACGCCGGCGTACGCGCACTGCCCCGCATGGGCGCCGCGGACCTGGCCTCCCTCGTCGACGACTACGCCGACCGGTACACGCGGCGCGGGCTGTCCCCGGCCGACACCGACCCGCGGGTTCCCGGTGCCCGTGGTGCGGACACCGGGACGTCCGGGGCGGAACCGGACCCGGCACACCACTCCGAGTCAAGTGGAGGAGCACGGTGAACCACGAACAGGAGCGCGCCAAGGAGCGCATCGCGGTCGAACTCGAACGGAGCCGTCGGCGCAGCAACAGTCTGACACTGGACGCCCTGAACGACGAGGGGCTGCTCGCCCAGCACTCCAAACTCATGTCGCCCCTGGTCTGGGACCTGGCGCACATCGGCAACTACGAGGAGCAGTGGCTGCTGCGGGCGGCGGGCGGCCGTGAGGCGCTGCGCTCCGACATCGACCACCTCTACGACGCCTTCGAGAACCCGCGCGTCGAACGGGTCACCCTGCCGCTGCTCACCCCGGACGAGGCCGCCGACTACAACGACCGCGTGCGCCGCGAGGTGCTCGACGTCCTGGACCGGGTCGACATCGCCCCCGCCCCACCCCGGCAGCGCGAGGGGTCCGACGGCTACCGCGCCCTGCTCGACTCGGGGTTCGTCTTCCACATGGTCATCCAGCACGAGCACCAGCACGACGAGACCATGCTCGCCACCCACCAGCTGCGCAAGGGCGAGCCCGTGCTCCTGGACGGCGCGGGGGACGTGGCCGCGCTGCGCCCGCCCGCGGAGGCGGAGGTGCTCGTACCGGCCGGGCCGTTCACCATGGGCACCACCGACGACCCGTGGGCCTACGACAACGAACGCCCCGCCCACACGGTCGACCTGCCCGCCTACTGGATCGACACCCGACCCGTCACCAACGCGGAGTACCTGCGGTTCATGGCCGACGGCGGCTACCAGACCAGGCACTGGTGGACCCGCGAGGGCTGGGAGTGGCGACGCCGGCGCAACGCCGTCTCCCCGGCCTTCTGGACCCGCGAGGGGCCGGACTGGTCGCGCCGCCGGTTCGGCCGCCACGAGATGGTGCCGCCGGAGGAGCCGGTGCAGCACGTCAGCTTCCACGAGGCCCAGGCCTACGCGCGGTGGGCGGGCAGACGCCTGCCCACCGAGGCCGAGTGGGAGAAGGCAGCCCGCTTCGACCCCGCGTCGGGGCGGTCGACGCGCTATCCGTGGGGCGACGGCGAACCCGAACCGCGCCACGCCAACCTGGGCCAGCGCCGGCTCGGTCCCTCACCTGCCGGACGCCACCCCGACGGCGCCTCCCCGCTGGGGGTGCAGCAGCTCATCGGTGACGTGTGGGAGTGGACGTCCACGACCTTCGACGGGTACGCGGGGTTCACGGCCTTCCCCTACCGCGAGTACTCCGAGGTGTTCTTCGACGAGGGGTACAAGGTGCTGCGGGGCGGTTCGTGGGCCACCCACCCCACGGCGGTGCGCTCGACCTTCCGGAACTGGGACCACCCGGTCCGGCGGCAGATCTTCAGCGGCTTCCGCTGCGCGCGCGACGCGGAGTCCGACTGATGTGCCGCCACCTCGCCTACCTGGGGCCGCCGCGCACGGTGCACGCACTGCTGTACGCGGCGCCCCACTCGCTGCACGTGCAGTCCTGGGCGCCGCGCATGCAGCGGCACGGGACCGTCAACGCCGACGGCTTCGGTGTCGGCTGGTACCCCCCGCCGGACGCGGCCGGGGGCCCGTCCCCGGAACCGCTCCGCTACCGGCGCGCCATGCCCATCTGGGGTGACTCCTCCTTCTCCGACGCCGCCCGGTCCATCACCTCCGGGTGCGTGGTGGCGGCCGTCCGCGACGCCACCGTCGGGTTCGGCTCGGAGGAGTCGGGCGCCCAGCCCTTCCGCGTCGACCGGCTGCTGTTCAGTCACAACGGGGCGGTCAAGGACGACGAGGCGCTCACCGCCGCGCTCGCCGCGCCCCTGCCCGCCGGTGCCCTGGACGCCCGGTCCCCGGTGGACTCGGCGCCGCTGTTCGCGCACACCGTCCGGTTGTGGCGGGCCTCGGGGGACCTCGCGGGGGCGCTGGCCGCCGTGGTCGGCCACGCCCGCGAGCACTCCGAGGGCCGCTACAACCTGCTCGCCAGCGACGGCGAGGCCATCGTCGGGACGGCGGCGGGCGACACCCTGTTCACCCTGCGCGAGCCCGGGGGAGGGGTCTTCCTGGCCTCCGAGCCCTTCGACGACGACCCGGACTGGCATCCGGTCCCCGACGACTCGGTGGTGGTCGCCACGGCGCACGGCACGGAGGTCACACCGCTGTGCTGAGTGGGTTCTGGACGACCCCCCATCCCGGGTACACCACATAGGGACACAGGAGGCAGCATGTTCCGGATTGACCGAAACCTGACCGCTGACGATCTCGACAAGGCCCTCCGCCGGGACGTGGCCGAGGGGCTCACCGAGCGGCCCAAACAGCTCCCGCCCAAGTGGTTCTACGACGAACGCGGCAGCGCCCTCTTCGAGGAGATCACCGGCCTGCCCGAGTACTACCCCACGCGGACCGAACGGGTGATCCTCCAGGAGCGCTCCGACGAGATCGCCGACGCCGCCGACGCCGAGGCGCTCATCGAGCTCGGCTCCGGCTCCGGCGTGAAGACCCGCCTCCTCCTCGACGCCATGCGCCGCCACGGCCGCCTCACCCGGTTCGTGCCCGTGGACGTCAGCGGCGACTTCCTCGCCGCCTCCGCCTCCGGGCTCGCCGAGGACTACCCGGGGCTGGACGTCCACGCGGTCGTCGGCGACTTCGAGGAGCACCTCGGACTGCTGCCCGTCAGCGAGGAGGGCGGGCGCCAGATCCTGGCCGTCCTCGGCTCCACCATCGGCAACCAGGAACCCCGCGCCCGGGCCGCCTTCCTCCGCGACATCCGCGGCGTCCTGCGCACCGGGGACTCACTCCTCCTCGGAGCCGACCTCGTCAAGGACCCCGACCGGCTCGTCACCGCCTACGACGACTCCCGCGGCGTCACCGCGGCCTTCAACCGCAACGTCCTGTCCGTCATCAACCGACGGCTGGGCGCGGACTTCGACCCGGCCGCCTTCGACCACGTCGCCCGGTGGGACGCCGAGCGGGAGTGGATCGAGATGCGGTTGCGCTCCAGGGCGGACCAGCGCGTCCGGGTCGCCGACCTCGACCTGTCCGTCGACTTCGCGGCCGGGGAGGAGATGCGCACCGAGATCTCCGCCAAGTTCCGCCGCGAGGGCCTGGACGGGGAGCTCTCGGCCGCGGGTTTCACGCCCACCCGCTGGTGGACCGACGACGCCGGGGACTTCGCCCTGGCCCTGGCCGCGGCGCACTGAGCCTCACAGCGCGGTCACCGTTCCGAGGAGGGAGCCCACGAGGTAGGTCACAGCCATCGCGAACGCCCCGCCCGTCACGGCGCGCACCGCCGCACGGGCATGGGGAGCCCCTCCCCGCCGTGCGCTGACCGCACCGAGCGCCCCCGTCGCCACCAGGACCGACACCACGGTCACCGGCAGGCGCCACGCGTCCGGGCTGAGCAGCATCGCCGACAGCGGCACCAGGGCGCCCAGCACGAAGGCCAACAGGCTCGACACCGCCGCCTGCCAGGGGTTCACCCGGTAGCGGTTCAGGCCCAGTTCCACCTCCGCGTGGGCGCGCAGCGCGTCGTGCGCGGTCAGTGCCCGGGCCACCTCGCGCGCGAGGTGCGCGTCCAGTCCCCGCTCCTGGTACATCGCGGCCAGCTCCTCCAGCTCACCGGCCGGGTCGGTGGCCAGTTCGAGGCTCTCCCGTGCGAGCGCCGCCCGTTCGGTGTCCCGCTGCGTACTGACCGAGACGTACTCTCCGGCCGCCATCGACAGCGCTCCCGCCAGGGTCCCCGCCACCCCCGCGATCAGCAGCGCCCCCCGGTTCGGCGTCGCCCCGGCCACGCCGACCACCAGCCCCGCCATGGACACGATGCCGTCGTTGGCGCCGAGTACCGCCGCCCGCAGACCGTTCAGGAGGGAGCCCAGACGCCGCTGCGCTCCGTCCGATCCTCCGGTGCCCTCCGGTCGCGGTTGTGCCACCGGGCCATCGTCGCACGTGGCCCGGCGGAAGGCGCGCGGCGACTCCGGTACGGTTGTGCCGTGTTCAAGGTAGGAGTTTTCGGCGCCGATGGGCGCATGGGGTCAGAGGTCGTCAGGGCGGTTCAGGGTGCCGACGACATGGAACTCGTCGCGGGGATCGACCGCGCCGCCGACCGCGACGCGGTGCTGGGGGCGGATCACGTCGTCGACTTCACGCACCCCGACGCGGTGATGGACAACCTGGAGTGGCTCATCGGCCACGGCATCCACGCCGTCGTCGGCACCAGCGGCTTCGACGAGGCCAAGCTGGAACGGGTGCGCGCCATGCTCGACGCCAAGCCCGGGGCCAAGGTACTGATCGCGCCCAACTTCGGCGTGGCCGCCGTGCTCATGATGCACTTCGCGCGCAAGGCCGCGCCGTACTTCGACTCGACCGAGATCATCGAGCTGCACCACCCCAACAAGGCCGACGCGCCCAGCGGCACCGCCTACCGGACCGCCGAGCTGGTCGCCGAGGCCCGACGTGAGGCGGGCGCGGCCCCGATGCCCGACGCCACCACCTCGGAGATCGACGGCGCCCGCGGCGCCGACGTCGACGGCGTCCGCGTGCACGCCCTGCGCATCGCCGGGCTCATCGCGCACCAGGAGGTCGTGTTCGGCACCGACGGTGAGACCCTCAAGATCCGGCACGACTCGATGAACCGCACGTCCTTCATGCCGGGTGTGCTCCTGGGCGTCCGCGGGGTCGCCGACCTGCCGGAGCCGCTCACCCTCGGCCTGGAGCCCCTGCTCGGCCTCGACTGAGGGGCCCCGGGGGGTCGGTTCGGGCGCCGACAGGGTCCTGCGCGACGGGTCGAGCCGCGAGCGGCGAACCAGCGGCGGGCGCGGCCGAGGAATCCCTGTCCCTCGGGCGCCCGAACCCGCTCCGAAGCCAGGCGCGGGAACCGCCGCGCGGCCCGCCACCGGGTCACCCGCCCGGCGGCAGCACGGGTCTGCCGTCCTCCAGGTAGAGCGGTCCCCCGCCGTCGGCGACGGTGAGCGCCGCGAGCATCCGCCGGGCCGTGTTCGCGGACAGGACCCCGTACAGGTCGTCCGGGGAGTGCCAGGCCCACCCCGACAGTTCGTCCTCGGGCAGGCGCAGTTCTGCGCCCTCGGGCAGTTCCGCGGTGAACAGCCACTGGAGCGCCGTGGTGCGCGGCGGGCGTGCAGGGACCCAGTCCACGACCGCCGCACGCAGCACCCGCGCCTCCACCCCCAGCTCCTCCCGGAGCTCCCGGCGGCAGGCGGCCAGCGGCGACTCGTCCGCCTCGATGACCCCGCCGGGGACACCCCAGGGCTGTTCGGGAGCGTAGGTGCGTCTCACCAGCAGCACGTCGCCGGACGCGGAGCGGATCACCGCCCCCGCCGCTCCCCGGGTCGCGGGCAGGCCCGCGTAGAATTCCTCTTCGGTCACGCCCCGACCCTACGCGGCCCGGCGGTCCTCAGCCCAGGGCCAGACCGACCGAGAACAGCACCCCGAAGGCCAGCTGGAGTTTGCCGGTCTCACCCAGCCCCAGCACGAGGTCGCGGCCGACCTGGCCGCCCAGGACGCGGCGCGTCGGCCGCAGCGCCAACGGCACCGACAGCACCACCAGCGGAACCCACCAGTACACCGGCGTCAACACCAGCGCCACCGCGTAGACCGCCGCGATCGCTCCCGCGAACAGGCGGCGGGTGCCCGCATCGCCCAGCCGCACCGCGAGCGTGATCTTGCCGGTCTCACGGTCCGTCGGGATGTCCCTCAGGTTGTTGATCACCAGCACCGAGCACGACAGCAGCCCGACGGGGACGGCGGCCACCCACGCCTGCCACGGCGCGGAACCCGTCTGGACGAACACGGTGCCCACGACCGCCACCAGCCCGAAGAACACGAACACCGACACCTCGCCCAGGCCCCGGTACCCGTAGGGGGAACGCCCGCCGGTGTAGTACCAGGCCGCGGCGATCGCGGCGGCGCCCACCAGCAGCAGCCACCACGACGACGTCACCACCAGCACCAGACCCACGGCGGCCGCGAACGCGAAGCTCGCCAGGGCCGCGGCCAGCACCTGCCGGGCCGGGGCCAGCCCGCTCGCGGTCAACCGCACCGGTCCCGTCCGCTCGGCCGTGTCGGTGCCCTTCACCCCGTCGCTGTAGTCGTTGGCGAAGTTGACCCCCACCTGGAGCGCCAGCGACACCACCACCGCCAGCAGCGCCTTCCACCAGACGAACCCGCCCAGGGCGAAGGCCAGCGCCGTACCGACGGCCACCGGGACGATCGAGTTCGGCAGCGTACGGGGACGCGTCCCCGAGACCCATTCACTGACCGTGGCCACGTGCGGTCCCTCCACACTCGACGGCGGCGCCCAGCCCCTCCGGGCGCACGGTGATCCGACCTTTCCACGGTAGTCCCCGATCAGTGCGGGTCGCGCCGCGGGTGCCGGGCGGCCCGAAGCGCCGCGGAGGGCCGAGGACTACGCGCCGATCGCCGCGTGCAGCCGCACCATGGTCAGCGGGCGTCCCAGGTCGATCTCCCGGCGGGCCCCGTCCGGGCGCCACCCGGAGGACTCCAGGAACGAGCGCAGCGCGTTGTCCGCCTCGGGAACCCACACGTACACGGTGCCGAAGCCGAACTCCACCAGCTCGTCCACGCACGCGTTCAGCAACCTGCTCCCGTGCCCCCGCCGGGTCAGTTCCGGTGCCACGTGCAGCGCGAACACCTCCGCGTCCTTCCCCGGCCACAGGTCCGGATCACCGGCCGGGCCGAAGGCGGCGAAGCCGACGACCGTCCGCTCGTCCGTGGCCACGACCAACCGGTGCCGCGAGGTCGGCGGTGACTCCAGCGCCGAGCTCCACTGCTCCCGGAAACGTTCGCGGGCCTCCCCGCCCCCCATCTCCTCCAGTACCTCGTTCGGCAGCAGCTCCCCGTACACCGACCGCCACGACGCCACCTGGACGGCCACGACGGCGTCCACGTCAGCGGCACGGGCGGGGCGAACGAACTGGGCACTGGACACGGTCGGGCCTCCTCGGGCGGCAAGATGACCAACGCCGGAGTTTCCGGACCTTGCCATGGCATGGGAACATCTACGTCGTGAGCCTCATTATCAGAGTTATCGTGAACGCGCTCGCCCTTTGGGCGGCTGTCTACCTGATCGACGGGATCGAGGTCGCGACCCAGGACACGACCGAGCAGATTCTCGTCTACCTTGGTGTCGGTGCGATCTTCGGCCTGGTCAACGCCGTCATCAAACCGATCGTCAAAACGGTGGGATGCCTGTTCTACGCCCTGACCCTGGGGCTGATCGGCCTGGTCGTCAACGCGCTGCTGCTCCTGCTCACGAACTGGATCGCCGGGCTCTTCGGGGTCCCGTTCCACATCGACGGGTTCTGGCCGGCGTTCTGGGGGGCGATCGTCATCGCGATCGTGAGCTGGCTGCTCAGCATGTTCCTCCCCGACGGCCAGGACGACTGACCGACCACAGCCCTCCTCCGCCGCGCCGACCTGCGAGCGGACCCCGGACCCGCCCGAGTGGCGCGGGTCCGGGACGGGTAGGTTCACTTGACCGGGCCATCAACCTCGACCCACGAGGACGGCGGCCCGCAGAGGCTCGACCCCGCGATCCCGTAGCGCGGGGCACACCGGATCTTTACCGCGACCGAAACGGATTCCGCCGGTCGCGGTGGCGGACGCGCAGCGCCGCCCGCCCGTGCCCGGACACGTCCGGACACGCGCACGTCCAGCTGTTGACGCACACCGAGAGGAGGAGGGGCACACCCGGGCCCACCCGCCCCGTGGCGGCGGCCCGAACGCCTTTCACAGCGATGGTGGACACCAAGAACCGTCCATTCGGCAAGATGCTGACCGCGATGGTCACGCCCATGCTCGACGACGGAGAGCTCGACTACGAGGGTGCGGCCCGCCTGGCCACCTACCTGGTCGACGAGCAGCACAACGACGGCCTCGTCATCAGCGGTACGACCGGAGAGTCGCCCACGACCAGCGACGACGAGAAGGACCGCCTGCTCCGCGCGGTCCTGGAGGCGGTCGGCGACCGCGCCACCGTCGTGGCCGGGGTCGGCACCAACGACACCCGCCACAGCATCCGGCTCGCCAGGGCCGCGGAGAAGGCGGGCGCGCACGGCCTGCTGGCCGTGACCCCCTACTACAACAAGCCCCCGCAGGAGGGCCTGATCCGGCACTTCACCTCGATCGCCGACGCGACCGAGCTGCCGGTCATGCTCTACGACATCCCGCACCGCACCGGGACGCCGATCGCCTCCGAGACCCTGGTCCGGCTGGCCGAGCACCCGCGCATCGTCGCCAACAAGGACGCCAAGGACAACGTCGGCGCCAGCTCCTGGGTCATGGAGCGCACCGACCTCGCCTACTACTGCGGCACCGACATCCTCAACCTCCCGCTGCTGTCGGTGGGCGCCGCCGGGTTCGTCAGCGTCGTCGGCCACATCGTCGGCGCCGACCTGCGCGAGATGATCGACGTCTACGAGGCGGGCGAGGTCGGCCAGGCGCTGGCCATCCACCGCCGCCTCACCCCCGTCTACACGGGGATGTTCCGCACCCAGGGCGTCATCACCACCAAGGCCGTGCTCAACCTGTTCGGCCTGCCCTCCGGACCGGTGCGCACGCCGCTGGCGGACGCCTCCGCCGAACTCCAGGCCCTCCTGCGCGAGGACCTGGCCGCCGCGGGCGTCAAGGGTCCGATCGGCCTCGCGCCCCACCAGGCCGTCCCGGCCAGTGCCGTCAACGTCGAGCGCCTGGCGGAGGGGTCCGTATGAGCCACCCCCACCCCGAGCTGGGGTCCCCGCCGCCGCTCGGCGAGGGCGCCATGCGCGTCGTCGCCCTGGGCGGACTCGGCGAGATCGGCCGCAACATGACGGTCTTCGAGTACGGCGGTCGCCTGCTCATCGTCGACTGCGGCGTCCTCTTCCCGGAGGAGGAGCAGCCCGGCGTCGACCTGATCCTGCCGGACTTCGACTACATCCGGGACCGGCTCGACGACGTCGAGGCCATCGTGCTCACCCACGGGCACGAGGACCACATCGGCGGCGTGCCGTTCCTGCTGCGCGAACGGGCCGACATCCCGATCGTCGGCTCCAAGCTCACCCTGGCGCTGATCACCGCCAAGCTGGGCGAGCACCGCATCAAGCCGGAGACGGTCCTGGTCGAGGAGGGAGAGCGGCACGACCTCGGCCCCTTCGACCTGGAGTTCTTCGCGGTCAACCACTCCATCCCGGACGCGCTGGCGGTCGGTATCCGCACCCCGGCCGGGACGGTGCTGCACACCGGCGACTTCAAGATGGACCAGCTGCCGCTGGACGGGCGCCTCACCGACCTGGGCGGCTTCGCCCGGTTCGGCGACGAGGGCGTGGACCTGCTGCTGTCGGACTCCACCAACGCCGAGCAGCCGGGCTTCGTGGTCAGCGAGCGCGACCTCAACGAGGCCATCGACAAGGTGTTCCGCACCTCCGACAAGCGCATCGTCGTGGCCTGCTTCGCCTCCCACGTGCACCGCGTCCAACAGGTGATCGACTCCGCGGTCAGGCACGGCCGCAAGATCGCGTTCGTGGGCCGGTCCATGGTCCGCAACATGAACATCGCGCGCGACCTCGGCTACCTCAACGTGCCCGGCGACACCATCATCGACGTCAAGCAGCTCGACCAGCTGCCACCCGACGAGGTCCTGATGGTGTGCACGGGGTCGCAGGGCGAGCCGATGGCCGCGCTGAGCCGGATGGCCAACCGCGACCACCAGATCCGGATCGAGGAGGGCGACACCGTCCTGCTGGCGTCCTCGCTGATCCCGGGCAACGAGAACTCCGTCAACCGGGTGATCAACGGCCTGACCCGCTGGGGCGCCAGGGTCGTGCACAAGGGCAACGCCCTGGTGCACGTGTCCGGGCACTCGTCCGCCGGGGAGCTGATGTACGTGCTCAACATGGTGCGGCCGCGCAACTTCATGCCGGTGCACGGCGAGTGGCGGCACCTGCGCGCCCACGCCGGCCTGGCCGAGGCCACCGGGGTCCCGCGGGACCGGATCGTCATCGCCGAGGACGGCGTCGTCGTCGACCTGTACAAGAACCGGGCCAAGATCGTCGGCGCGGTCCAGGCCGGGTACGTGTACGTGGACGGCTCGTCGGTCGGCGACGTCTCCGAGGCCTCGCTCAAGGACCGCCGCATCCTCGGTGAGGAGGGGTTCATCTCCGTCGTCGTGGCCGTGGACTCCACCACGGGCAAGATCCTCGGTGAGCCCGAGATCCACACCCGCGGCGCCGGGATCGCCGCGGACGCCTACGACGACGTCATGGACAAGCTCCAGGCCGCACTGGACAAGGCCGCCGGTGACGGCGTCAACGACCCGCACCAGCTCCGGCAGCTCATCCGCCGCAGCGCGGGCCGGTGGGTGAACGAGACCTACCGCCGTCGTCCGATGATCATCCCCGTCCTGGTCGAGGTCTGACCGGACGTTCTCTCTCCCGGTACGGCCCGAGGCGCCTGGCGCCTCGGGCCGTACGGCGTCTCCGGGGGAGGTTCACCGGCGACACGCCGACGGAAACCGCCGTCGGGGCTGGACTTCCTAGTAGGCTGCCCGCCGTGGCGGGCCGCCCTGTCCGCCGGACCGAACGAGCCGCTCCCCTGGAGGTGGGACCCCCGATGGCCACGCGTGCCAAGTCCTCCGGAGGATCGGGGCGCCGGAAGCCCGCCAAAGGGCGCTCCCCCGCCCCGGCGATGCCCGACGGGCCCGTCGCCTTCGTCGTGACCCTGTTCGGCCAGTTCCTGCTGGTGCTGTGGAAGGTCGTCGCGCACACCGTCGGCGGAGCGGCGCGGGCCGTGGGACGCAGCGCCCGCGGCCTCGACCCCGACCTGCGCAGGGACGGCGCCGGACTGGTCCTGCTGGCGGCGGGGATCCTCATCGCCGGCGCCGTGTGGTGGCAGAGCGAGGGCCTGCTCCTGCGGGCCACCCGCACCGTCGTGGTCGGCGGGTTCGGAACCTTCTCCCCGATCCTGCCGCTGCTGTTCCTGCCCCTGGCGGTCCGGCTGATGCGGACGCCCTCCAGCGCGCGGGAGGGCGACGCCGGGCGCCTGTTCATCGGTTTCAGCGCGATCATGCTGGGTCTGCTCGGGCTCATCCACATCGGCCACGGCGTCCCCCAGCCCTCCGAGGGTCTGACGGCGCTCATGGAGTCGGGCGGGCTGATCGGCTACGTCGCCTCCGGCCCGCTCAGCGCGATCGTCACCCCGTGGCTGACCGGCCTGCTCCTCGTGCTCATCCTGCTCTTCGGTGTCCTGGTGGTCACGGCCACGCCCATCCGACGCGTCCCCGACCGCCTCCAGACCCTCTTCGGCGCCCTCATGGAACGCGACACGGGCCCCGACTCGGGGCTGGGCATCCTGGGCGCCGACCCCGGACCGGACAGGGCCGGAAAGCGCCGCGCACCGAGGCGCAAGCCCACCGAGGAGACCGTCGCGGGCGACCACGAACGCCCCTACGACAGCCCCGTCCTGCCCGGCGACCCCGACAGCGGACCCCTCGTAACGGGCCCGACCGACGAGGAGGAGACGGCGGAGCGGCCCCGGAGCAAGCGCAGGGCCAAGGGCAGGGCGGACCGGGACGAGCAGGCCACGACCCCCGACCCCTCACCGCCGCCGGCCACCACCGAGCAGCTGTCCATCCCCTCCCGGGTCGTGGACGGCGACTACGAGCTTCCCGCTCCGGGCATGCTCAAGCCCGGCAGCCCCGTCAAACCCCGCACCCGGGCCAACGACGAGGTCGTCGAGGCGCTCTCCGGCGTGCTCACCCAGTTCACCATCGACGCCGAGGTCACCGGGTTCACCCGGGGGCCGACGGTGACCCGCTACGAGATCGAGCTGGGACCCGCGGTCAAGGTCGAGAAGGTCACCGCGCTGGCCAGGAACATCGCCCTGGCGGTCAAGAGCGCGGACGTGCGCATCCAGTCGCCGATCCCGGGCAAGTCCGCGATCGGGGTGGAGATCCCCAACACCGACAAGGACATCGTCAGCCTGGGCGACGTGCTGAGTTCGTCGTCGGCCACCTCCGACGACCACCCCATGCTGGTGGGGTTGGGCAAGGACGTCGAGGGCACCAACGTGGTGGCCAACCTCGCCAAGATGCCGCACGTGCTGGTCGCGGGCGCCACCGGCGCCGGTAAGTCCACCTGCATCAACGGGCTGATCAGCTCGCTGATGATGCGCGCCACCCCCGACGAGGTGCGGATGATCCTGGTCGACCCCAAGCGGGTCGAGCTGACGATGTACGAGGGCATCCCGCACCTGATCACCCCGATCATCACCAACCCCAAGCGGGCCGCCGAGGCGCTCCAGTGGGTGGTGGGGGAGATGGACCGGCGCTACGACGACCTGGCCGCCTCCGGCTACCGCCACGTCGACGACTTCAACGCCGCCGTGCGCACGGGGGAGCTGACCGCACCGCCCGGGAGCGAGCGCGAGTACCAGCCCTACCCGTACCTGCTGGTGATCGTGGACGAGCTCGCCGACCTGATGATGGTCGCCCCGCGCGACGTCGAGGACGCCGTCGTGCGCATCACCCAGCTGGCCCGCGCCGCCGGGATCCACCTGGTGCTGGCCACCCAGCGGCCCAGCGTGGACGTGGTCACCGGTCTGATCAAGGCCAACGTGCCCTCCCGGCTGGCGTTCGCCACCTCCAGCCTGTCCGACAGCAGGGTCATCCTCGACCAGCCCGGCGCGGAGAAGCTGGTGGGCAAGGGCGACGCGCTCTTCCTGCCCATGGGCGCGGGCAAGCCCATCCGGCTCCAGAACGCCTGGGTGTCGGAGAAGGAGATCCGGGCGATCGTCGAGCACTGCAAGAAGCAGTCCGAGCCCGACTACCGCGAGGACGTCGCAGCCGAGGGGACGAAGAAGAAGGAGATCGACGAGGACATCGGCGACGACCTCGACCTGCTCCTCCAGGCCGTCGAGCTGGTGGTCACCACCCAGTTCGGGTCGACCTCCATGCTCCAGCGCAAGCTGCGCGTGGGCTTCGCCAAGGCGGGCCGCCTCATGGACCTCATGGAGAGCCGCGACGTCGTCGGCCCCAGCGAGGGATCCAAGGCCCGCGACGTCCTGGTCACCCCCGACGACCTGCCGGGCGTCCTCACCGAGATCCGCGGCGGCTGACCCCGCGGGCCCCGGCCGCGGACGAACGCGACGGAGCGGCACCTTCCGACCGGACGTCGCAGATCTGTCCGATTTGGCGTGATCTTTGAGGCGCTCTTGGGCGTGGTGGCCTGCGTGTTCGAGCACGGAAGAGCAGAGTGGTTCCGTGTGAGCGCACAACGTAGCGGGGGGAGCGCGCATGGCGACGATCGGTCAGACCCTGGCGGCGGCCCGGGTGGCCGCGGGCCTCACGGTCGCGGACCTCAGCACCCGTACACGCATCCGGGAACAGGTCCTGCGCGGGATCGAGCAGGAGGACTTCGTGCCGTGCGGAGGCGACTTCTACGCGCGCGGACACATCCGGGGCGTCTGTAGGATCCTCGGCCTGGATCCCGCACCGCTCCTCGCGGAGTTCGACCGCGAACACGCCCGGCCCGACACGGCCGCCTTCGTTCCGCCCGCACGGCACCCCGCCGCGGGGCCCTCGGCGTCCCGCGCGGCGACCGAGGCCGCACGCGGCGGGGAGTGGGGGGAGGAGTTCGCGGAGGCGCGCACGGCCGGGCGCGGCTTCGGGGGGGAGGACCACGACCCCGACGACCGGTCGGAGCGCTGGGGCCACTTCGAACGCCGCCACCACGTGCGCGGGCGCCTCCGCCAGGGACGCCGCACGCACGGCCGGGCCGCCGCCGTACCCGGGCCCCGCCGCACGGCGGAGGGGCAGCGGCACCGCCCGTCGGGTGACTCCGGCCCCCGGCCGCGCCCGGCGATCAGCGCGACCCGGACCAGGCGCGGCGAGGCGGTCCGACGTCACTGGCCGTGGGCCGTCGTCGCCGTCATCCTCGTCCTGGGCGTCCTCGTGGGTGTGCGCGCCTGGGAGGACTGGGAGGGGCACAACCCGTTGCGCGCCGCCTTCGACCGCGGATCGGAGACGCTCGACTCGTCCGTCTCCGTGCCCGCCGCCCCCGTGCCCGCGGAGCGGCCCTCGATCGACGAACCGGTCCCCGTGGAACCGGTGGAGGTCACCATCTCCGTCAGCGCCTCCGACCGCAGTTGGGTCAAGGTCACCGACCCCGTCGGGGAGGACCTGTTCACCGGGTTCCTCCTCGACGGCGACACGGAGGAGTACGTGACCCGGGACACCATCGACCTGTGGGTCGGTGACGCGGGCGTGGTCAGCGTGGCCGTCGACGGGGAGGACCTCGGTACGCTCGGGCGGTCCGGGGAGGTCACCTCCGTCACCGTCGGGGCTGACGGCGTGGAGGGGTAGGGGTGTCCCGGGGCGCCCGCCTCCGGGGGTCCGCGCCCGAAGCGGAGCGGAGGTCCGGGAGCAGGCACGGTACGGGCGGGTGACGCGTCCACGGTAGTGTGGTGGGTCGTGGGCGGTGCCGACAGGCGCCGAGTCGCGTGCGGGGAACCGGACCGGATTCGCCGCGCCGCGCACCCGCACACCACGTCGAAGCTCTCCCACACCTTGGAAGCCATGTCATCGCGCCGTACTGTCTCGCTCGTCACCCTGGGGTGCGCGCGTAACGAGGTCGACTCCGAAGAGCTGGCCGGCCGCCTCTCCGAAGGCGGATGGGAGCTCGTGGACGGCGACGCCGACGTGACCGTCGTCAACACCTGCGGGTTCATCGACGCGGCCAAACAGGACTCCATCCAGACGATCCTGGACGCCACGGAGAACGGCGGCAGAGTCGTCGCCGCGGGCTGCATGGCCGAGCGCTACGGCTCCGAGCTCGCCGACGCCCTGCCCGAGGCCCAGGTCATCGGGTTCGACGACTACGCGGCCATCACCGACCGCCTCGACGACGTCGTCGCCGGGCGCACGCTCATCCCGCACGACCCCCGGGACCGGCGCACCCTGCTGCCGATCAGCCCGGTGGACCGCGACGCCGCCGACGTGCACGTCCCCGGCCACGCGACCTTCGCCGACTCCCGGGGCGCGGAGGGAACCGCGCTGCCCTACCGCACGGCCGTGCCGCGGCGGCGGTTGACCGGCGGTCCGGTCGCCAACCTCAAGATCGCCTCCGGCTGCGACCGCCGGTGCACGTTCTGCGCCATCCCCGCCTTCCGCGGAGCCTACATCTCCCGGCAGCCCGACGAGATCGTCCGCGAGGCCGAGTGGCTGGCCGGCGAGGGCGTGCGCGAGGTCTTCCTGGTCAGCGAGAACTCCACCTCCTTCGGCAAGGACCTGGGCGACGTGCGCGCCCTGGAGAAGCTCCTGCCGCGGCTGGCGGCCGTGGAGGGCCTCGACCGCGTCCGCGTCAGTTACCTCCAGCCCGCCGAGGTGCGCCCCGGACTGGTGGACGTGCTCACCTCCACCCCCGGGGTCGTGCCCTACTTCGACCTGTCCTTCCAGCACGCCAGCGGCCCGCTGCTGCGCCGCATGCGCCGCTTCGGCGACCGTGAGCGCTTCCTGGAGCTCCTGAGCACGGTGCGCGAGCGCGTGCCCGAGGCCGGAGCCCGGTCCAACTTCATCGTGGGCTTCCCCGGTGAGACCGAGGAGGAGTTCGAGGACCTGGTCGCCTTCCTCAGCGAGGCACGTCTGGACGCCATCGGCGTGTTCGGCTACTCCGACGAGGACGGCACCGAGGCCGTCGGCCACGGGGGCAAGGTGCCCGCCGAGGTGATCGAGCAGCGCGTGGAACGGCTCAACCGGCTCGCCGAGGAGCTCATGGCCCAGCGCGCCGAGGAGCGGATCGGCTCGGAGGTCACCGTCCTGGTCGAGTCCGTTCTGGAGGACGGCGCGTACGAGGGCCGCGCCGACCACCAGGCACCCGAGGTGGACGGCAGCACCATCCTGTACGGCGAGGGCCTCGCCGTGGGAGACCTCGTACGGGCCACCGTGATCCAGGCGGCGGGGGCCGACCTGGTCGCGGAACAGGACGAAGCGCCGGACGGGGAAACCGGAGACAGATGAGCACCCACGATTCCGCGGCCTCGCCCGCCCCCCGCGTTCCCCTGTGGAACATCGCGAACATCCTCACGATGAGCCGCCTGGTCATGGTGCCGGTGTTCGTGTGGTTCATGTTCCTGGACGGGCCGTGGTGGCGGTTGGCCGCGTTCGCGGTGTTCGTGCTGGCCGCGGTCACCGACCGGATCGACGGTGAGCTGGCCCGCCGCCGCAACCTGGTCACCGACTTCGGCAAGATCGCCGACCCCATCGCCGACAAGGCGCTGACCGGGGCGGCACTGGTCGTGCTCTCCCTCCAGGGCGACCTGTGGTGGTGGGTGACCATCGCCATCCTCGTCCGCGAGTGGGGCATCACCGCCCTGCGCTTCGCGGTCCTGCGCTACGGCGTCATGCCCGCCAGCCAGGGCGGCAAGCTCAAGACCGTCCTCCAGATCGTGGCGATCAGCCTCTACCTGTTCCCGGTGGCGCTGCTGCCGTTCGGCGCGGTGTTCACCTGGGCCGCCCACGTCGTCATGGCCGCGGCCCTGGCGGTGACGCTCTGGACCGGCCTCGCGTACGTGGCCGACGCGGTCCGCCTCATCCGCGCCAAGGACGGGCGTACGGAGTGAGCACACGGCACGGCGCCCCGGGCCTGGGCGGTGCGGCGCTCGCCGCGGCCGAGGCCGTCCACCGGGCGCTGCTGGAGCACGCTTCCACCTGTGCCACCGCCGAGTCCCTCACCGGGGGCCTCGTCGGCGCCCACCTGACCGCCGTGCCCGGAGCCTCCGACACCTACCGCGGCGGGGTGGTCACCTACGCCACCGACACCAAGGCCGACCTGCTGGGGGTCCCCGAGGACCTGCTGGCCGCCCGGGGGGCGGTCCACCCCGACGTGGCCGCCCGCATGGCCTCGGGCGTGCGCCGTCTGATGGGCGCCGACTACGGGGTCGCGGTGACCGGCGTCGCCGGTCCGGACCCCCAGGACGGACAGCCCGTCGGCACCGTCTTCGCGGCCGTCGCCGCACCCGCCGGGACCAGCGCCGTGCGTGAGTTCCGTTTCACCGGGGATCGTTCGGGTATCCGCTACCACACGGTCGAGGGCGCCCTGGCGCTCCTGGAGTCGACCGTCCGCGGGAACACGGTGGGAGCCACCCGGTCCTGACCCCTCCGGTCGGTCGCCCTCTCCCGTACGACGGGAACAAAACCACTCCAGCTGGTGGTTCCCCCTCCAGCGAACAGGATGGCAAGAGGTGCCCGAATCGGGCGTGGGGCAGGTACGGTGTTGTATATGAAGGTCGCTACCGGTGGGAGGGAGCGCGAATGATGGTCCTGCTTCGTCACCTACTTGGTGACGTGCTCAGGCGGCTGCGACAGCGCCAGGGCCGCACCCTCCGCGAGGTGTCGGCCGATGCACGTGTGTCCCTCGGCTACCTCTCGGAGGTCGAACGGGGTCAGAAGGAAGCCTCATCCGAACTGCTCTCCTCGATCTGCGGGGCACTGGGTGTCCCGCTTTCCCAGGTGTTGCGGGAGGTTTCCGACCAGCTCGCCCTCGCGGAGCTCCAGGAGGCCGCTCTGCTGGGTGACACGGTCCCGACCGACCCCGTCGCCGCCCAGGACCTCGGCATCGAACCGGTACCGGATCGCGTTCCCCACGTCGCCGACATGGTGGGGGTCTGACCCCACGGATCCGTCCGTACGTCCACGTGACCACGTGAAGGAGCCGGCCACCCCGAGGTGGCCGGCTCCTTCACGTGTCGGCCGGACCCCGCGCGGCGGCCGCGACGCCCCTCAGGTGTGGGTGTGGTTCACCCAGGCGTCCGGGTCCTCGGCCAGCGCCCGGACCGTCTCGGGCAGCTCGTTGGTGACCAGGTGCTGGAGGTTGACGCCCTCCAGGATCGCGCGCTCGCTGGCGCGCAGGGCGATCCACACCTGTTGGAGGCTGCGTGCCGCGCCGTCGTAGTCGACGTGCTCGGGACGCTCGCCGCGGACGTTGGCCAAGGGGCCGTCGACGGCGCGGATGATGTCGGCCAGGGAGATCTCCTCGGCCGGCCGGGCGAGCCAGTAGCCCCCGACGGGGCCGCGCTGGCTGCGCACCAGACCGGCGCGGCGGAGTTGGGTGAGGATGTTCTCCAGGAACTTTCCGGGGATGGCCTGGGCGCGTGCGAGCTGCTCCGCCGTCACCGGCCCCTCACTGGCGACGGCGAGTTCTGCGGCCGCGCGTAGCGCGTAGTCGACCCGGGCTGAAAGGCGCATGCTGTGATTATGCCGTGGTTAGAAGGGCGAATGGGGCACCGGGAGTCGGCAGGTGCGTCGACGCCCCGGGGTACTACACGTTAAGAGTACTTCTCCTACCGGCTTTCGGGGACGCGGGCGGGGTCGCCCCCGTCACGGCCGGGGGAGCCGCACCCGGTGGCGGACAGGCCTCCGGCCCGGCTCCTGGAGGGAGGTGGAGCCGGGCCGGAGGGGGTAGGCGGCCGGGTGCGGGGAGGGACTCACACGCCCCCTGAGGCGGCTCCCACCACGCTGCTGGCGCCGAGCAGTTCCGCGGCGCTCAGTCCGTTGACGTGGGCGGCGCCGTACGTGCGCACGTGGGTGCCGTGGCCGGGCCGCCAGACCGGTAGCCCCATCTCCACCACCACGGCGGTCGGCCGGGCGCTGAGCAGGCGCGTGACGAGCTCACGGGCCTCCGGGTACCGGTGCGCGTCGCGGACCACCACGACCAGGTCGCGGTCCCGGGACTCGGCGAGCAGCCGCTCGGCGTGCGCGGGATCGGGCGAGACCCGCTCCGTGCCCGGGAACCAGGGGCCCAGGCCCCAGGGGACCTCGCCCACGGCCATGCCGGGCGGGGCGTCCACCTCGACGACGTAGGGGTCGGACAGCCTCGGCAGGTCGCCCTCGACCCGGATCGCCCGTCGGGCGCCGGACAGTCCGATGCCGTCGGACTCGGGGGACCCGGCACGGTGGGCGGCGGCCTCCCCGATCCAGCCGCGCAGCCGCCGGGTGTGCTCGGCGGCCTCCTCCAGGCGCTCTCCGGGCAGGCGGCCCCCGCGCACGGCCGCGACGAGGGCGGCGCGTACGGCGGCGACCTCGTCGGCGTAGACGAACCGCCCCAGGCACAGCAGGTCGCATCCGGCGGCCACCGCGCGGACACAGGCCTCGGGGATGCCGATCGACTCGCTGACGCCGCGCATCTCCATGGCGTCGCTGACGACGGTGCCGGTGAACCCGAGCTCCTCGCGCAGCAGCCGCGTGACCACGTTCTGGGTGAGGGTCGCCGGCCCGGGACCGCCCAGGGCCGGGACCTCGATGTGCGCGGTCAGGATCGCCTGGACGCCCGCGTCGATCGCGGAGCGGAAGGGCAGGAGTTCGCGGCGGTGCAGCAGGTCGGCGTCGGCGTCCACGCGCGGCAGTACGTGGTGGGAGTCCTGCGAGGTGGCTCCGTGGCCGGGGAAGTGCTTGGCGCACGCGGCGATGCCCGCGTCCTGGAGGCCGAGCACGGCGGCGGCGCCGTGGCGGGCCACGAGCTCGGGGTCGGCGCCGAAGGAGCGCGTGCCGATCACCGGGTTGTCGTCGGCGACGTTGACGTCCACCGACGGGGCGAGGTCGAAGTTGAAGCCGAGTCGGGCCAGGCGCCCGCCGAGCGAGCGGTGGGTGGCCCGGGTCAGGTCGGGGTCGTCGACCGCGCCGAGGGCGGCGTTGCCGGGGTAGTCGCTGCCGTGGGCCTGCCCGATGCGGGTGACGTCGCCCCCCTCCTCGTCGAGCGAGATGAGGGGGCTGTCCGCGGCCTCGGCCAGTCGCGTGTTGAGGGCGGTGACCTGTTCGGGGCCGTCCAGGTTGTTGTGGAACAGGCAGACGCCCGCGATGCCGTCCGCCAGTCCCTCCAGGACCCAGCGTGGGGCGTGGTGGGACTCGAATGGCACCAGGAGGGTGGCGTTGGCCAGGCGCTCCAGGGTCGGGTCGTTCGGCATGGCGAACTCCGTTCGGTGAGCGAGGGTGCCCGTGGCAGGGCAGACGTGTGGCGTAGGGGTGGTGGGAGGGGAGCCGGTGGAGCCGGGGCTCCCCGTCGAGGGCGGCGGCCCGCTCCTCGCGCGCGGCGCCCCGTGGTCGGTGGTGGGTGACGGGCGGGCTCGCGGAGGGCCGTGACCCTCATGGGACGGCGGCCCGCCCGTCGCGCGCGGTGCCCCGCGGGGACGGCGGTCGACGGGCGGGCCCTGGGGGGAGGCTCAGCCCTTGACCGCGCCCATGGTCAGGCCGGAGACCATCCGTCGCTGGACGAACAGGAAGAAGACCATCACCGGGACCGTGAGCAGGGTCGAGGCGGCCATGATCGACCCCCACTCGATGGAGACCGCGCCGAAGTAGTACTGCAGCGAGATCGGCAGGGTGTACGCGCCGGCGTTGTTCTGCAGGAAGGTGAAGGCGACCAGGAACTCGTTCCAGGCGGTGATGAACGCGAAGATGCTCGACGCGGCCAGACCGGGAGCGACCAGGGGCATCAGGATCCGCCAGAAGACGGTCCAGCCGTTGGCGCCGTCGATCGCGGCGGCCTCCTCCAGCTCCTTGGGCACCGCGGCCACGAAGTTGCGCACCATGAGGATGGTGATCGGCAGCATCACGGCGACGTAGACGACGAACACACCCGAGAGGTTGTTCACCAGCTCCATGTCCAGGGTGTTGCCCAGGTGGAAGAAGTTGACGAACAGGGAGATGATCAGGGCCTCGATCGGCACCATCTGGATGACCAGCAGCATGATGATGAAGGCCGACCGCAGTCGGAACCGGAACCGGGCCACGGCGACGGCCGCGAACAGCGACACCAGGGCGGCGAAGGCCACGGAGCCGATGGTCACCACGAGGCTGTTGGTCAGGAAGGACCAGAACGAGGTTCCCGGGATCAGAACGCCCGAGATGACCCGCTCGAAGTGCTCGAAGGTGATCTCGCGCGGGAACACGGTGGGCTCGCGGGTGAAGATCTCGCCGGTGGGGCGCAGCGCGGTGGCCAGGACCCAGTAGACGGGGAACACCGCGAAGACGAACACCGCCGCTGCGGCGACGTACATGCCGATGCTGCCGGCGATCTTGCGCAGCCGGTAGACGTTGTTCATCGGACCTCCCCCTGGCGGATCATCACGCGCAGGTAGTAGGCGGTGATCGCGAGAACCAGAACCGTCATGATCACGGCGATCGCGGACCCCATGCCGTAGTTGGGCGGGGTCGATGCGAAGCCCAGCTGGTAGATGTACACGGGCAGCAGCGCGACCTCACGGTTGTCGACACCGTCGGCGAGGATGAACAGCTGCGTGAAGATACGGAAGTCCCAGATCACCTGGAGGATCAGCAGGAGGGCGAACAGCGGGCGCAGCATCGGGACGGTGACGTTCCAGAACGTCTTCCACGCGTTGGCGCCGTCCATGCGCGCGGCCTCGTACAGCTCGTTCGGGATGCTCTTGAGTCCGGCCAGCACGCTGATGGCCACGAACGGGAAGGACTGCCAGACGACGGTGATGATGAGGATCGGGAAGAGGGTCCCCGGGTCGTTGAACCAGTTGAACTCCTCCCACCCCGATCCGACGAGCCAGTCGGGCAGCGCGTCCAGGATGGTGTTGACCAGGCCGTACCGGGTGTCGAAGAGCCAGCGGTAGACGATCGCCGCGCTGATCACCGGAGTGGCCCAGGCCAGCATCAGGCCGAGGCCGAGTGAGGTCGAGGCCCATCCGGGAAGCTTGTTGAGCAGGATGCCGACGAGGGTGCCGAGCAGCATCGTCAGCAGCACCATGGTCAGGCAGACCACGATGGTGTTGCGGAAGATCGTCCAGAAGCGCTCGTCGGTGAGGACGGAGGTGTAGTGGGCGAATCCGTTCCACTCCGCCTCGTCGCCCATGAGCTGGCGTAGGCCGTAGTCGTGGAGGGACATCCAGACCATCTGCACGATCGGCCAGAGCAGGACCAGGGACAGGATGATCAGGGCGGGGAGGATGAGCAGGTAGGGGGTGAGTCGGCGGCGTGTCCGTGTCGCCAGCCCACCGGTGCGCGCCCCGGAACCCGTGGTCTTCTTCGGGGAGGAGGGGCGTTCCAGTGTCTGTGTCATGTGAACTTCTCACCTGGCGTTAGGGCGGGGGCGGCCGCCGCGGTCTGCGGCGACCGCCCCCGTGCCGTGTGCTCCGAGCACGCGGATGTGGCTAGTCGGTGGAGCGGTTGAGCGCCTCGGTGAGCTCCTCGTTCAACTCGGGCAGAACGTCGTCGGCGTCCTCACCCTCGGCCATACGGGCCACCGCGGTCTGGATGGTGGTCAGCTCCCACTGGACGTGGCCCCAGTTCGGGGTGTCCGGGAACAGCCGCAGGTCACCGCCGGCCTGCGTGGCCGCACCGGCCAGGACCGGGTCGTTCTGGAACGCCTCGCTCTCCAGGACGTCGGCGTAGGTCGGGAACATCGCGGAGACCTCGTTGTACGGGAGGGCGTTCTCCTTGCTGTTCAGCGTCGTGATGTAGTCGAACGCCGCCTCGGGGTACTCCGTGGTGTTCCACACCGCCAGGTCGGAGCCCCCGCCGAAGGCCGGGGCCATGCCCTCGGCGCCGGGGATCGGCGCCGTCGCCCACTGGTCGGCGTACTCGTCGTTGATGTCCTCGAGCTGCGTGCGGGCCCAGGGGCCGTCGATGAACATGCCGATCTCGCGGTTGACGAAGTCCGCGTGCGCGCAGTCGACCTCGGTGAGGCCGATGCACGCCTCGGGGGAGACGCCGTCGGCCGTCAGGCCGGCGTAGAACTCCAGGGCCTCGGCGGTCGCGTCGGAGTCGAGGCGGCCGACCCACTCGTTGCCCTCGAGGGTGGCGAAGTCACCGCCGTTGGACCACACGAAGCTGGCGATGCCGTTCATGAAGTCCGTGGGGGCGGCGAAACCGGGGACGCCGTACTCCTCCTCGATGTCCCCGGAGACCTCGACGAGCTCGTCCCAGGTCTCCGGCGGCTCGTGGCCGAGCTCGCGGAGCCAGTCCGTGTTGTACCAGAGGGCGCGGACGCCGCTGTACCAGGGGACGCTGTACTGGGCGTCGCCGAAGGTCCCGTTGGCGTAGGCGCCCTCCAGGATGTCCTCGCGGTCCTCCCAGCCCTCGGCGAGCTCGGCGACGTCGTAGAGGGCGCCGGCGTCGGCCCAGGTCGGAACCTGGTCGTTGCCGATCTCCACCACGTCGGGGCCGCCGCTGACGATGGCGGTCTGGAACCGCTGGGAGAACTCGCCCCACGGAATCCACTGCACCTCGACCTCGGTGTCGGGGTACTGCTCCTGGTACTGCTCGGCGACCGTGTTCATGAACTCGGTCTGGGCCTCGGTGGCGTCACCCATGCGCCAGACGGTGAGGGTCTCCGGCGCGTCGGCCGAACCACCGCCCTCGCCATCGTCGGAACCGCCGGAACACGCGGCCGCGAGCAGCACCACGGCGGTGACCGCTGCGATCTTCGGGAACTTCATGTGTACCTGTCTCCCTTCGCACGACGCGCCGGGTACGACGCCTGTGCTCGAGGGGGCCTGGGATCATGGACTGATCCCGCCGCCTCGACGTCTTACTGGGGGATGTGCTCGGATAGCACGTTGGCCGCCCCGCCGGCGCGGGTACCGGGGAGTCCGATCATAGGTCGGACCTGCCGGGACGTGACCTCCTGTGAGGTTGTGAGCTAAATTAACAGGAAACTTTCCTAATAAAAACAGGGTGAGGTGTCACGGTTATGTCTCAACGTCCGGGGACTCCCCGGCTGCTGCGCCAGCTCAACGACCGCGCGGCACTGGAACTGCTGCTGTCCGCGGGTCCGCTGACCCGGACACAGCTCGGGACGAGGACCGGCCTGTCGAAGGTCACGGCCTCCCAACTCCTCGCGCGGTTGGAGGAACGCGACCTCGTCCGTGTCGTGGGGAGCCAGGCGGGAGGCCGGGGACCCAACGCCGCCCTGTACGCCGTCGTGCCCGAGAGCGCCTACGTGGCCGCCCTCGACGTCAGCGCGCACCGCGTCACCGCCACCATCGCCGACATCACCGGCGAGGTCGTGGGCGATGTCACGGTCGACCCCAGCACCTCCGACGACCCCGTCGCCCTGGTGCACACCGCCGTCATGCGCCTGGCCGACACGGCCGGGGTCCCCCTCGACCGCGTGCGGGCGTGCGTCATCGGTACGCCCGGTGTGGTGGACCCCCGCACGGGCGACATCCGCTTCTCCTTCGACCTCATGTCCTGGCACGAGGGGGTCCTGGAGGCGCTGCGGACCGACCTCAAACGGTCGGTGGTGATCGAGAACGACGTGAACCTGGCCGCGCTCGCCGAGCACGCCGCCGGTGCCGCCGAGGGCGTGGACGAGTTCGTGCTCATCTGGCTCAGCGCCGCGGGCGGCGTCGGCATGTCCACCATGATCGACGGACGGATACACCGGGGCCGCTCCGGCGGCGCGGGCGAGATCGGCTACCTTCCCGTGCCCGGTGCCCCCACGCCCGTCGAGGCCGGTGTCTCCGGCGGCTACGAGGTGACGGACTCCACCGGTGAACTGCCGCACGGCTTCCAGGCGCTCGTCAACTCCAAGGCGGTGGTCGCGCTGGCCCGGGAACACGAGGTCGGGGGGGACGACGTCACCGAGGTCGTGGCGGCCGCCGCCCGGGCCGGGACCCCGGGGGCCGACGCCTTCCTGGACGTGCTCGCCGAACGCCTGGCGCGCGGTGTCGCGGCGGTCAGCGTGATCCTCGACCCCGGCCTCGTGGTGCTGGGCGGGGACGTGGCCCAAGCCGGGGGTGAGAAGCTCGCTGAGCGGATCCAGGCCGCGGGCGCGCGCATCGCGCCGAACGAGACCGAGGTCCGCCTCGGGTCGGTCGAGGGCAGTCCCGTGGTGCGCGGCGCCCTCCTGCACGCCCTGGAACGCGCACGTGAGGAGGTCTTCTCCTCCACCGTCTGACGCCCCGCGCCGTGCCCCGCACCCCGACCTGACCCCTCACCCGACGGGGCGCGGCCCCGGCTCAGACACCGGCCGGCTCGAACGAGCCGACGACCTCCGCCATGACCCGGCCGTACTCGGAGTACTCCTCCGCGGGCACGGTGAACCGGATGATGTGGATCCCCGCCCCGTCGACGGTCACCGTCTTCCACAGGCCGTGCCGGTTCTGCTCGGTGTAGTTCGTGCTCCGGTAGGTGCCCTCCAGGCGGGCCGTCCGCCAGCCCCGGGGCCCGTCGTCGGGCTCCCGTTCCAGCCGGATCCGTTCCCAGTCCGAGGAATCGGGGTCCGCGCCGCTGGCGATGTTGAACTCGGTCTCCTCCAACCAGTCCCACCCGGTGTACCCGCCGCGGCCGACCCCGTCCAGGGGGAGCACCAGCGTGTCGATCCGGTGGTTCCCCTCCGGACTGGCGAACGTCCGGCGTCCGGCGTCCCCGCCCTCCCCCATCCCCTGGTCGTCCCGGGCGCCGCTCCGGTGCCCCCACCCCTCGGGGTACCGGAGCGTGTACCCGGAGCCCTCGTAGACGGCGAAGTCGGTCCGCGCCCCGCGGCCGGTCAGGTGGACCGCGGTTCCGGTACCCAGCAGGCCCAGCCCGGCTCCGGAGACGGCCAGCAGAGCCCGGCGCCGGGACCACCTTCGCCCGTCGCCCCCGCCGCCGTCCCGGTGGGCGGTCCGCGACGGGGGCGGGGGCGGAGGGTCGAGCATGGTGAGCGCCTCGTCCGGGGTGGGGCGGGCGCCGGGATCCCGGTCGAGCAGCGCCTCGACCACGGCGCCGAGCCGACCTCCGACGGGACACGGCGGCACCGGATCGTGCGTGATCGCCCTGAACGTGGCCACCGCGGACTCGCGCCGGAACGGCGAGTCGCCTCCGACCGCCCTGAACAGCGTGATCCCCAGACTCCACATGTCCGAGGCCGCGGGGGAACCGTCCTCCCCGAACCGCTCCGGTGCCATGTACTCCAACGTCCCCAGACGCGCCCCGCTCGCGGTCAGCGCGGTACCGGCGTCGAGCACGCCGGCGATCCCGAAGTCGGTGAGGACGATCCGGTCCCCGTCCTCGGTCAGCATGATGTTGGCGGGCTTGACGTCCCGGTGGACGACCCCCAGACGGTGCGCCGTGCCCAGCGCCCGCACCATCGACCGGGCGAGCAGCACCGCGTGGTCCCCGGCCAGCGGGCCGACCTCGCGCAGGTGCTGCTGGAGGGACCGCCCGCTCAGCAGCTCCATGACGATGTGGGGGTCGCCGTCCTCCTCCAAGACGTCGTGGACGGTCACCACGCAGGGATGTCTGACACCCGCGGCGGCCCGGGCCTCGCGGACCATGCGCGCCCGGGCCTCGTCCCGCTCGTCCTCGGGGATGTCGGGCGGGAGACGGAGCTCCTTGACGGCCACGTCCCGGTGCAGGACGGGGTCGTGCGCGCGCCAGACGGTGCCCATCCCGCCGCCGCCGAGCCGCTCACGGATGACGTAGCGACCGACACCGGTGCGACCGTTCGAGGGCATGGCGAGCCTTTCGCACAGGGGGAGGTGCGAGCCCGAAGATACCAACGCGGTCCCGCGGCGGCCCGACCGCCTCAGGCCACCGGTTCGAGGGAGGCCACGACCTCCTCCAGGACGTCCCGGTACTCCTCCCGGACGGTGGCGGGCAGGTTGAGGGTCAGCCGGTAGCGGAGGCGGTCCTCCGGGTCGGTGATCTCCCGCGCCAGCATCCAGCGCTCCGGGACCTCGCGCTCCCCGTCGCGGAAGGTCGCCTCCCACACCGCGGTCCCGAAGCCGTCCGGTGTGTACCCGCTCTCCAGACGGACGCGTTCGACGTCGGTGAACTCCGCACCGTCGAGCAGGATCTCCTCCATCCGCAGGAGGGAGTCACCGGCGCTGTGGAGGACCACGTCCTGGAGGGTCACGGAGACCGTGACCGTGGCGGTGTCCACGTCCGTACCGAAGTCGTACTCGGCCAGGCGGGCGGACGCGTCGCTCCCGTCGTACTCGTCGGTGACGTCCACGGGCTCCCAGCCCTCGGGGTAGGCGAGCCGGACCGCGTCGTCCTCCAGGACGGCGAACCCCTCCGGAACGGTCCCGGCGGCACCGCCCGTGACCGTGGCGGCCTCCGCGCCGGTGGCCTCCGGACTCCCGGAGCCCGCCGCATCCGTGGCCGCCGGACCGTCGCCCGTACCCGCCCCGTTCCGCGTCAGTGTCCAGGCCGTCGCCGAGCCCAGACCCGTGGCGACGAGCACGACGGCCAGACCGGCCGCCACCACCCACCCCGGCGGACGTCGACGGGAGTGCTCGGGAGCGGGCCGGCGCGGGACCGCCGCCGAGGGCGCCGCCCCGGGCGGGGGACCGGCCGGGGCCGCGGGACGCGGCGCGGATCCGGTGCCCTCCAGCAGGGCCAGCGCCCGGTCGGGATCCAGGCGCCGGACCGGGTCCCGGTCCATCAGACCGCCGACCACGGCCGCCACGGGCCCCGAGGCCGGAGGAGGCGGCACGGGCGCCGTGAGCACGGCCGTGAGCGTGGGGGTGAGGGTCTCCCGCTTGAACGGCGACGCACCGGTCAGGGCGGCGAACAGGGTGACGCCCAGGCTCCACAGATCGGAGGAGGGCATGGTCCCGTCCCGGTCCAGGCGCTCGGGCGCGGCGTACTCGGCGGTGCCCAGGATCGCCCCGGTCCCCGTCAGCGCGGTCCCGGCCGCGTCCGGGAGGTTCGCGATACCGAAGTCCGTCAGAACCGGCCGCCGCCCCTCCTCGGACAGCATGATGTTGGCCGGTTTGACGTCACGGTGGACCACCCCGGACCCGTGCGCGGCCCGCAGCGCCGCCAACAGCGGTCGCGCGAGCCCCTCCACCTCGTGTTCGGGCATCGGCCCCGACCGCCGCAGCCGGTCGCGCAACGACTCACCGTCGAGCAGCTCCATCACGATGAACGGTGTCCCGTCCACCTCCAGCACGTCGTGCACGGTCACCACCGACGGGTGCGAGATCCGTGCCGCCGCCCGCGCCTCGCGGACCACCCGCGCCCGGGCCCGCCCACGCTCGCGCGCAGGCAGGTCCGGGGGCAGGTGCACCTCCTTGACCGCCACGTCCCGCTCCAGCGAGGGGTCGAAGGCGCGCCAGACGGTGCCCATCCCGCCGCTGCCGAGTTCGGCGCGGAGTTCGTACCGCCCGACGGTCCTGCGGCGGTCGGGGGACGGGTCGTTCTCCGCGTGCTCTGAGGGGGTCTCGGGGGCCATGGTCCAACATCCTCCCAGACACCGCCCGGCGTCGGACGCCGTCCCGTCAGCCCAGTGGCCGCACCATCACGACGCGCGGCAGGACCCGGATCCCCGCCCGCTCCTCGTCCGCCCAGAGCGCTTCCAGACCCGGCCCCCAGTCCTCCCGCGCCAGGGGGACGAAGCCGCGCCGCGCGTACCAGGGACCGTTCCAGGCCAGGTCGCGGAAGGTCGTGAGGGTCACCGCACGGTCCCCGCGCCCGGCGGCCTCGGCGCACACGGCCTCCACCAGGGCCGAGCCGAGCCCGCGACGACCGTGGTCGGGGTGCACGGCCAGCTGCTCCAGGTGCGTGTGCCCGTCCACGAGGACCGTGGCGGCCAGGCCCCGCACGGGCTCGCCCGCGACCAGGATCCGGTCGGCGTGTTCGACCAGCTCGCGCGGATCGTCCGGCGGCAGCACCACACCCGCGTCGGCGAACACCGTGTCGGCCGCCAGCGACGTCGCCACCACGTCCGGCACGTCCTCCGGCCGCATCGGACGGATCCCCGCGTCCACGCCCACCTCCCGTATGTCGCGTCCCTCCCCGGCGGGAGGTCGCTCGGATGCTATCCGACCCGTAGGCGCAGGCCCCGGGGCGTCACGTGGAACCCGGCCGCCACCAGAGCCGCGTCCACAGCGGTCCCGAAGACCTCCCCACCGTCCGTCCGCTCCACCGTGACCGTGCCGAGCGCACCGGTCCGTACGGCCCCGGCCAGGGCGCGGGCGGCCCGCTCCAGGGACGCGGGGGAGGAACCGAAGGTCAGCACCGACCGCCCGCCGCGGGCCACGAACAGCGTCAGCCGTCCGCCGTCGACCACCACCACGGCACCGGCGGTCCGCCCCGGGCGCTGGGAGAGGTGCACGTCCTCGGCGCCCCGGGGCCACGGCAGCTCCGCACCGAACGGGTTGGCCGGATCCGTGGCCGCCAGGACCACCGGCGGCAGGGAGCCGGCTGCCCCCGCACCGGTCAGCGCCCGCAACCGGTCCACCGCACCGGGCAGCGCGAACTGGGTGCCGCCGAGCCCCTCGACGAAGTACCCCCGCCGTACCCGCCCGGCCTCCTCCATCGACCTCAGCACCCGGTAGTCGTCCTGGGAACCGCCCCGGCGCTGCCCGCGCACCCACACCCCCGACCTCTGGAGCCGCGCCTCCACACGGGCCAGCGCCACCCGGGTCGGGTCCGTGTCCCGCTCCGGCAGCACCGACCAGCGTCCGGCCGCCGTGGGCGGGCCCGAGCGGCCGGGCATGACGGGACGGCCCGGCCTCCCCGTCCGCCGTCCGGTCCGCGACCGGGCAGCGGGTGCCGCACCCAGGAACGCCCGCAGCGGCGCCAGGCCGTCGTTGGTCACCAGACCCGACCACACCAGCTCCCACAACGCCGCGACCACGTCCGCGTCCGCGGCCACCGCGCCACCCGAGGCGCGTGCGGTCCGGTCGGCGAGGTCGCGGAAGAACAGCGCCCCGCCCTCGCGCAGCACACCCAGGACGGTGTCCGCGAGCGTGCCCGCCTCGGGCGCGACCGGGGCGGGCAGCAGCAGCGCGGCCTCGTCCGCGGGCACGAGGGTGATCCACCCCTCCCCGCCCGGGAGGGAACCCGCTCCCGCCCACACCACCTCACCCGACTGGGTCAACTCGTCCAGGGCGGTCGGCGCGTACCCCTCGACCCGGGCGGGCAGCACCAGCGACTCCAGGTCCGAGGCCGCCACGGGCACGCCGCGCAGCGCCTCCACCGCGGCGAACACCGCGTCCGGCCCGCGCAGCCGCTCGCCCGGCACCGCGCTCTGCCAGAGCGGGAGGAACCGCGCCAGGACCGACGGGTCCACCGGCTCGACCTCCCGGCGCAACCGGGCCACCGACCCGCGCCGCAGACGGCGCAGTACGTCCGCGTCGCACCACTCGGTCCCCGACCCGCCCGGCCGGAAGCCGCCGCGCACCACCCGCCCCGCCGAGACCAGCTCCCGCAACTCCGCCACGACCGTGTCCTCGGGCAACCCCAGCCGCTCGGCGGCCTCGCCGGGGACGAACGGGCCGTGCGTGCGCGCGTACCGCGACACCAGGTCGCGCCTCGGCGCGGCCACCGGTTCCAGGAACGCCTCGGGCACCCCCGCGGGGGGCACCACCCCCGCGCCGTCCCGCAGCCGCGCCACGTCCTCCACCGCGCACCAGCGCTCCGCGCCCGCCACCCGGGCCCGCACCACCCGTCCGGCGGACTCCAAGCCCTCCAGCCAGCCCTCGGCCACACCCCGCCCGGCCGCCTCGCCGGTGGTGAGCGGCCCCACCTCGCGCAGCAGGTCCACCGTCCCCTCCACGTCCCGGACCGGCGAGGACAGCCGCTGCAGCCGCGCGTCGACCTCCGCCACCACACACGGGTCCAGCAGCTCCCTCAGGTCCGCCTGGCCGAGCAGGTCGGCCAGCAGGGACGGGTCCAGCGTGAGCGCCTGGGCGCGCGACTCCGCCGCGGGGGCGTCACCCTCGTACAGGAACGCCGCCGTGTACTCCATCAACAGCGACCGGGCGAACGGCGACGGCCGCTCGGTGCGCACCTCCACCACCCGGACCCGCCGCGCGCGGATGTCGGCCGACAGGCCGACGAGCGCGGGCACGTCGAACACGTCGCGCAGGCACTCGCGCACCGCCTCCAGCACGATCGGGAACGACGCGTACCGCCCGGCCACCGACAACAGGTGCGCCGACCGCAGCCGCTGCTGCCACAGCGGCATCCGCCGGTCCGGGCGCTGGCGCGGCAGCAGCAGGGCGCGCGCCGCGCACTCCCGGAACCGGGACGCGAACAGGGCGGACCCCGTCAGCGCCTCCGTGACCAGCGCCTCCACCCGGTCGGGGTCGAGGGACACCAGCCCGGCGAGCTCGCGAGCGACCACCGGTGCGTCGTGCTCCACGTCCGGCAGGCGCACCACGATCCCGTCGTCCCCGTGCACCACCTGCGCGTCCAGTCCCCGTTCCTCCCGCAGCCGACGACCGATCGCCAACGCCCACGGGGCGTGCACCCTGGCGCCCATCGGCGAGTGCAGCACCACCCGCCAGTCGCCCACCTGGTCGCGGAAGTGCTCCAGCACCACCGTCCGGTCGTCGGGCACCCACCCCGTGGCCTCCCGCTGCTCGGCCACGTACGCCACCAGGTTCTCCGCCGCCCGGTCGTCCAGCCCCGCCGCCGCGGCGCGCTCCAGGGCCTCGGCCCGGTCGGCCCCGGCCAACTCCCGGGTCAGTCCGCCGACCGCCCGACCCAGCTCCGCCGGGCGGCCCACCGCGTCCGCCTTCCAGAACGGCATCCGACCCGGGCGCCCCGGCGCCGGGCTCACCAGCACGCGGTCCGCCGTGATCGCGTCGATCCGCCAGGACGACGACCCCAGCACGAACACGTCGCCCACCCGCGACTCGTACACCATCTCCTCGTCCAGCTCGCCCACCCGCGTGGGGGCGCGCGACCCCGACGGGGCGTCGGACAGGTGCACGGTGTACAGCCCCCGGTCGGGGATGGTCCCGCCGCTGACGACGGCCAGCCGCTGGGCGCCCGGACGGGCCCGGAGCACGCCCGCCGCCCGGTCCCAGACCACGCGCGGCCGCAGCTCCGCGAACTCGTCCGAGGGGTAGCGGCCGGACAGCATGTCCAGGACCGACTCCAGAACCGGGTCCGTGAGGTCCGCGAACGGGGCCGCGCGTCGGACCAGGGCCGCGAGGTCGGCCACCGGCCAGTCGTCCATCGCGACCATGGCCACGATCTGCTGGGCGAGCACGTCGAGCGGGTCGCGCGGCATCTCCAGCGGTTCGATCCCGCCCGCGCGCATCCGTTCGGCCACGACCGCCGACGCCAACAGGTCGCCCCGGTGCTGGGGCAGGAACACCCCGCGCGAGACCTCCCCGACCCGGTGCCCCGCCCGGCCCACCCGCTGCAGGCCGCTGGCCACCGACGGGGGTGCGGCCACCTGCACCACCAGGTCGACGGCGCCCATGTCCACTCCCAGCTCCAGGCTGGAGGTGGCCACCACGCAGGGCAGGCGGCCCGACTTCAGGTCGTCCTCCACCACGGCGCGCTCGGCCTTGGACATCGAACCGTGGTGGGTCCGCGCGACCACCGCCTCCGCCCCCCGGGACCTCCCGGACTGGGCGGCGACCAGGGCCGGGACCTCCTCCGGCGGCAGTCGGGCGCCGGAGCGCTCCGCGTACAGGTCGTTGAGCCGGGCGCACAGCCGCTCCGCCGTGCGGCGGCCGTTGGTGAACACGATCGTGGACGTGTGCTGTTCGACCAGGTCCAGCACCCGGCGTTCGAGGTGCGGCCACATCGACCCGCGTGACGGGCCGGCGGCCGCACCGGCCGGGGCGGGGCCGGGTTCGTCCATGTCCCGGACCGGCACGACCACGCCCAGGTCCAGGTGCGGTGTGTCGGGCGGGGAGACGACCGCGGCCCCGCCGAGGAACTCCGCGACCAGTTCGGGCGGGCGCACCGTGGCCGACAGCCCGATGCGCCGCGCCGGTCGGTCGAGCAGGGCCGCCAGCCGCTCCAGACTCAGCGCGAGATGGGCGCCGCGCTTGGTGCCGGCCAGGGCGTGCACCTCGTCCACGATGACGGTCTCCACCCCGGCCAGCCCCTCGCGGGCACGCGAGGTGAGCACGAGGAACAGCGACTCGGGCGTGGTGATGAGCACGTCCGGCGGGTGGGTGGCCATCCTGCGGCGCTCGTCGGCGGGGGTGTCCCCGGTGCGCACGCCGACGGTGACCGGCGTGACCGGGGCGCCCGCCGCCCCGGCCCGCTCCGAGATCCCGGCGAGCGGGACGCGCAGGTTGCGTTCGACGTCCACGGCCAGGGCCTTGAGGGGGGAGACGTACAGCACGCGGCAGCGCCGTGAGCGGTCCTCCGGCGGCGGTGCGCAGGTCAGGCGGTCGAGGGACCACAGGAACGCCGACAGCGTCTTGCCGGATCCGGTGGGGGCGACCACGAGCACGTCGCGTCCCTCGGCGACCGCCGCCCAGGCCTGGGCCTGGGCGGGGGTGGGGCCCGCCGGGAAGGCCTGTTCGAACCACTCCCGGGTCGCGGGCGCGAAGCGGTCCAGGGGGTGCGGTGCGTGGCTCATGGGCTCAGTGTGCCCGCCCCCGGTGACATGTCCCGCGAGGGGCGCGAGGGGCGCGCCGATCACCGATACTGGGACCGATGAGACTCACGGTTTTCTGGCAGAACATGCACGACCAGTTCGGTGAGGCCTACGCGGAGAGCCTGGCCAAGGACTATGTCGTCGAGGGGCTCGGTTCGCGGACGGTCCAACAGGCGCTCTCGGACGGGGTGGCCGCCAAGGACGTGTGGCGTGCCGTCTGCGACGCGTTCGACCTTCCCCTCTCCGCCCGCTGACCCCGCCCGGAGGGGTTCTTCGAGGTTCTCCCCGGACGTTCGAACAATCGAACAGAGGTTCGGGTAGTGTGGGTTGTCCACAGGCGAACGTCGGACGTCGCGATTGTCGTACCGACCGCGTAGCGTCGTGCGCATCATGAAGAAGAAGGCATCGACCCAACAGGGGTACCCCGTGGCATCTGGAGACCGAGACAAGGCTCTCGAAACAGCGCTCGCGCAGATCGAGCGGCAGTTCGGCAAGGGCTCCGTCATGCGCCTGGGTGACGACGACCGTCCCCCCATCGAGTCGATCCCCACCGGGGCGATCGCGCTCGACGTCGCGCTCGGCATCGGGGGCATCCCCAAGGGCCGGATCGTGGAGGTCTACGGCCCGGAGTCGAGCGGTAAGACGACCGTCGCCCTGCACGCGGTGGCCAACGCGCAGAAGGCGGGCGGGATCGCCGCCTTCGTCGACGCCGAGCACGCGCTCGACCCCGCCTACGCCAAGAAGATCGGCGTGGACACCGACAACCTCCTGCTGTCGCAGCCGGACACCGGCGAGCAGGCGCTGGAGATCGTCGACATGCTGATCCGCTCCGGCGCGGTCTCCATCATCGTCGTCGACTCCGTGGCGGCCCTGGTGCCCCGCGCGGAGATCGAGGGGGAGATGGGCGACAGCCACGTCGGCCTCCAGGCCCGGCTGATGTCCCAGGCGCTGCGCAAGATCGCCGGTGCGCTGCACCAGACCGGTACCACCGCCGTCTTCATCAACCAGCTTCGCGAGAAGGTGGGCGTGATGTTCGGGTGCATGCAGTACGGCACCCGGGTCACCCTCGCCGACGGAACGCAGGAGAAGATCGGCAAGATCGTCAACCAGAAGATGGACGTCGAGGTCCTCTCCTACGACCCGGAACGGGACGAGGTCGTTCCCCGCAAGGTCGTCAACTGGTTCGACAACGGTGTGGCCGACCACTTCCTCCAGTTCACCGTTGCGCGGTCGGGGAAGAACGGGCGCTCGCAGTTCGCTGCGACCCCGAACCACCTCATCCGCACCCCCGGCGGTTGGCGCGAGGCGGGGGAGCTGCTCCCCGGCGATCGAGTGCTCACCGCGCAGACTCACCACCTCAGTGAACAGCAGCTCCAGGTGGTCCTCGGGTCGGTGATGGGGGACGGCAGTCTCTCCCCGAACACCCGGGGCCGGGAGGGCACCCGTTTCAGGATGGGGCATGGCGCCGCCCAGGCTGACTACCTGGACTGGAAGGTCTCTCTCCTGGGCAACATCGGCTGTTCCCGCACGACCAATGACAAGGGCGCGGCCTTCGCCGACTTCACCCCGTTGCCGGAGCTGGCCGAACTCCGGGAAGCGGTCTACTTCGGAGACGGTAAGAAGCACCTGAGCTGGGAGTACCTCAAGCGGATCACCCCGCTGGCTCTCGCCGTCTGGTACATGGACGACGGCTGCTTCACCGTGCGCTCCAAGGGTGTCCAGGCTCGGACCGAGGGCGGCAGCGGGCGAATCGAGATCTGTGTCGAGGCCATGAGCCCCGGTACGCGCGACCGACTCACCGAACACCTGCGCGATACCTACGGACTCGACGCCAAGCTCGTCGCCAGCGGGAGCGCGGGCACGTACTCCATCCAGTTCACCACGGCGGCAAGCGCCAAGTTCCAGGAACTGGTGGCCCCTTATGTGCACGAGTCCATGAGCTACAAGCTTTTGCCGCGCTTCCAGGGGCAGTGCCAGGTGGTGCCGGAACTCACCGAGCCGGTGGAACGACTGGTGGCGTCCCCGATCCTGGACATCCACGTCAAACCGGAGACGCGCAGCATGCGCAAGTTCGACATCGAGGTGGAGGGGAACCACAACTACTTCGTCGACGGCGTCATGGTGCACAACAGCCCCGAGACCACCACCGGTGGCAAGGCGCTGAAGTTCTACGCCTCCGTCCGGCTGGACGTCCGCCGTATCGAGACCCTCAAGGACGGCACCGACGCGGTCGGCAACCGCACCCGCGTCAAGGTGGTCAAGAACAAGGTCGCGCCGCCGTTCAAGCAGGCCGAGTTCGACATCCTGTACGGCGTGGGCGTCTCCCGCGAGGGCAGCCTCATCGACCTGGGCGTGGAGCACGGCATCGTGCGCAAGTCCGGCGCCTGGTACACCTACGAGGGCACCCAGCTGGGACAGGGCAAGGAGAACGCCCGCCGGTTCATGCGCGACAACGTCGACGTGGCCAACGAGATCGAGAAGAAGATCAAGGAGAAGCTGGGCGTGCCCGGCGCGGGCGACGACAGCGCCTCCGGTTCCGATGCCGACGCCGCCGCCCCGGCCAGGGACGCCGCGGTGACGGACGCCCCGGCCAAGGACGCCCCCGCCAAGGCCCCGACCAAGCGCGCCCCGGCCAAGACCACCAAGGCGCCCGCCCCGGATGCGTGACCGGCGCCGGTCCGAGGACCGCTCCGTGTCACCCGAGGACGAGGCCTCCCCGGGCGGGTCCCGCCCGTCCGGGGAGGATCCCGAGGCCAGGGCTCGGGCCCTGTGCCTGCGCATGCTCACCCACTCCCCGCGCACCCGGGCCCAGCTGGAGCGGGCCCTGCTGCGTCGGGAGATCCCCGAGGAGGTCGTCGAGTCCGTCCTCGGCGCGTTCGGCGACGCCGGGCTCATCGACGACGCGGCCTTCGCGAACGCGTGGGTGTCCTCCCGCCACCACAGCCGGGGCCTGTCCCGACGGGCCCTCGCCCGTGAACTGCGCACCCGCGGCGTGGCGGAGGACACGGTGCGCGACGCCGTCGACCACCTGTCCGACGAGGACGAGGTGGAGGCCGCGCGCGACCTCGCCCGCCGACGTCTGGCCGTGTCCCGGGGCAGGGAGCGGGACACCCGGATCCGCCGCGCCCTGGGCGCGCTCGCCCGCAAGGGGTACTCGTCGGGGCTGGCCTACCGGGTGGTGCGGGAGGAACTCGAACGCGAGGGCGTCGAGGCCGACCTGGACCCGCCGGACCCGTGACCCGGCAGAGGCCACCCCGAGGGTTGTCCCGACATCGCTGGTCGGGGCCCGCGGTGGAGGTTTCCGACGCCCGGCGGCGGCCCCCGCGGACTTTCCCGCACGCGCACATCGCGTGCTGTGTCATTCTGCCGCCGTGCCGGCCGCAGCGGGTTCGCAAGGCACGGGGACGGCCCTGCCGCCTCCGGCGCCCGCCAGCGGAGAGCGGACCCGGACCGAGGGGACCAGAGCGCGGACGCGGATCCGGCGCACCCCGGTCGGCCGTCGTCCACAGGGCGGAACCCGTTCGGTGGATCGGGGTGTTTTTGGGGGATACTCGATCCGGGGGCGCATCACGCGCCGAGCGGCGGAGCAGCTCCCCCGGATTCGAGCGTAGGCGCGATCCGCTCGTCCGGCCAGACCGCGCCCGTACCTGTGGACAGCCGTCAGCCGGTGGACCCGCGGTCGGTGCCCACCGATGAGGAGGTGTCCCCCTCCTCCGTCCGGTCGGCCGCGACGGTCGGAGCCGTCCCGGTCTCCGCGTTCCCGGCGCCCCCGGCCTCCGGACCCTCGGTGCCCTCCTGCGCGTCCTCCGTCGCCGTGTCCGCCCCGTTGACACCGCCGGTTCCGGCAGCGGACGCCTCGTCACCGGCCTCCCCGGCGGTACCGTCCGACGCCGCGGGCTCCTCCGGTTCCGGACGCGGCGCGGGCGGTTCGGTCTCCAGGGTCAGCGGCGCGACGTCCGGATCGAAGCCGAACACCCGCGCGTAGAAGGCCAGCTCCGCCTCCAGCGCGCGCTCGCGCGAGGTGCCCGCGCGGAACCCGTGCGCCTCCCCCTCGAACTCCAGCAGCGCGTACGGCACGCCCCGTTTCCCCAGGGCCGTGGCCATGGCGAACGCCTGGTCCGGGGTGACCACCCGGTCCTCGGTGCCCTGGAGCAGGAGCACCGGAACGTCGATGTCGCCGATCCGGTTGATCGGCGACCGCTCCCGGTAGGTCTCCACGAACCCGGGCAGGGTGCCCACGAGCGAGTCCAGGAACCGCGACTCGAAGTCGTGCGTGGTCTCGACCAGCCCCAGGAGGTCGGCGACCCCGTAGTAGGACACCCCGCACGCGAACGTGTCCCCGGCCAGCGACAGCAGCGCCGTGAACCCGCCCGCGCTGGGTCCCCGGATCGCCAACCGCCCCGGGTCGGCCACCCCCCGGTCCACGAGGGCGCGGGCGGCCGCGGCCGTGTCCTCGACGTCGACCACGCCCCACTCCTTGTGGACGCGCTTGCGGTACGAGCGGCCGTATCCGGTCGACCCCCCGTGGTTGACGTCCACCACGCCGATGCCGCGGCTCGTGAAGTAGGCCTTGGCCAGGTCCAGTTCGTGCGAGGCGTGCGCGATCGGACCGCCGTGCACCCACACCACGAACGGCGCGGGACCCTCGCCGGAGACCTCCGGGTGGGTCGGCCGGTACACGTTCGCGTGGACCGGCGACCCGTAGCGTCCGGGCAGGGTCACGTGTTCGGGGACGGGCAGGTAGGCGGGGTCGGGCAGGGTGTCCAGCGACTCGCGGAGCACCTCCACCCGGCCGGAGTCCGGGTGCAGGCGCACCAGGCACTGGGGGCGTACGGCGGACGCGGCGATCGCGACCACGCCCCGGCCGTCGGAGTCCACCTGCGACCACGACGTGAACTCGGTGCTGACGGGGGTCAGTTCCAGGGTGTCGGGGTCGTACACGCCGGGGGTCAGGTCGGCGTTCCCGTGCAGGACCACCACCCGCCCCGAGTCGAGCAGGGCGAAGGACCGGTGGCCCAGGCGCCCGGGCGGAGCGTGGAACTCCTCCTCGGCAGGGTAGAGCGCCATCGCCTGCCCGGTCACGCCCGCCTGGTAGAGGTTCCAGAACCCGGGCCAGTCCGATGCCAGGTACAGCGTCTCCGTGTCCACCCACGTGGGGGAGAGGACCGACTCGTCGACCCCGCCCTTGAGGGTGACCTCCCCGGTCACCCCGGACTCGTCCAGCCGCCCGAGCCGCAGTTCGGTGCCGTCCCACGGCATCCGGGGGTGGTTCCAGCGCACGTAGGCCAGGCGCCGCCCGTCGGGGGAGGGCACGGGCGAGGCGTAGAAGTCGGCACCCGAGGCCAGTTCGCGCACCGCCGACGGGTCGTCCGCGCCGCGGCCGGACAGCGGCACGGCCACCACCGAGCGGCGCACGCCCCCCTCCGCGTGCTCCTCCCGCACGCACAGGACCTGTTTGGCGTCGGCGCTCAGGGCCGGGTCGGCGTAGCGCAGCGCGGTGGGCCGCCCGGGTGCGGGGGTCAGGGGCCTGGGCGCGACGGCGTCGCGTTCGAGCAGGTAGAGCCGCTGGTCCTCGGTGTTGGCGAAGACGATGCCCATCCGGGTGAGGGCCTTGTCGTCGCGTCGGGGCACCGGAAGGTAGGAGCGTCCCCCGTACTCGTGCACCCGTGTACCGGCTCCCCAGGGCCCGCGCAGGAGCTCGGTGACCGCGCCGTCGGCGTCGCGGCGCATGACGGTGCAGCGACCGCCCTCCTCCGGACGCTCCTCCTCCCACCAGACCTCGTCGCCGACGACGGAGGGGAAGGACATCCGGCGTACGCCTCGGGCGACGTCACCGGCGCTGATGGGAGAGGGCCAGGAGCCGTGGGGGCTCGACAGTTCAGACATGTCCCGCTCAGGAAGGATCGTGAATGGAAAACAGATGACATGTCGACCTTAGTCCTCACACTCATGTCTATGCAGTCCCCTGAGCGCTTGTGTCCGTGTTGTGAGCGTCGGCCGCCCCGGAGCGTCGCCACGGGTGCCGACAACGCCGACGGCCCCACCCGCGCGCGGGTGGGGCCGTCGGTCGGGTCGGGAGCGGCGGGTCAGCGACCCCGGTCCGCGTCGCCCTCACCGTCCTCCGGTGGCTCGTGCGCCTCCGGTTCGTCGGGCCGGGCCTCCTGGACCGAGGTCCCGGCGGCGCCGACCCCGACAGGAGCGCCCCTGGTCGCGGCCGGCTTGGCGGACGGGCGGCCGCGGCCGGCGTTGCGCCGCTCCAGCCAGATCGCGAACCGGCTCAGCGACAGGTTGATGATGATGTAGATGATCGCGCAGATGATCGCCGCGGGGATCACGTTGCTCTCGCGGGTCGCCAGAAGGGTGAAGCTGCGCAGCAGCTCCGGGAAGGCGACGATGTAGCCGAGGGCGGAGTCCTTGAGCAGGACGACCAGCTGGGCGACGATGGCGGGCATCATCGAGGAGACCGCCTGCGGGACGAGGATCTGCCACATGGTCTGCGACTTGGTCATCCCGATGGACTGCGCGGCCTCGGACTGCCCCTTGGGGACGGCCAGGATCCCCGCGCGGAACACCTCGGCCAGGACCGAGCCGTTGTAGAGGGTCAGGCCCACGACGACCGCGGCCAGCGCCGTCACCTGGAAGGTGCCCGTGGGGATGTTGAAGACCTGCCAGGCGACGATGGGCAGCGCCATGGTGAAGAAGATCAGCATCAGCAGGGGGATGCCGCGGAAGAACTCCACGACGGCCCCCGCCGGGACGCGGATCCACCAGTGGTCGGACAGGCGCCCGATACCGAACACGAGGCCGAAGGCGATCGCCAGCACCGAGGCGGACAGCGCGGCGGTCAGGGTGTTCTGCAGACCGGGGATGACGTAGTCGGTCCACGTCTGCGGCCGCAGGAACGGCTCCCACTTGTCCGCCGTCCACTGCCCGTCGGGGTTGACCGCCCAGGTGGCGGAGGAGAACAGCGGGGCCGTCCCCTCCGTCAGGGTCCGGTTGAACCCGAGGTACAGCACGGCCAGGCCGATCAGGACCAGGAACAGCGTGAGGACCGTGTAGACCACGTTGCGCGCACGGGCCTTGGGGCCCGGTGCGTCGAACAGGACGGTTCCCTGGGAGGTCATCGGACCACCGCCACACGCTTGGAGAGCCAACCGAAGAAGTAGCCCGTCGGCAGGGTCAGGATCAGGAAGCCGATCGCGAAGCCGACGAAGGTCGGCAGGACCGGCGCGATGCCCTGGTCGAACATGAGCTTCATCTCTCGGGACGCCTCCTGAACGCCCAACCCCGCGACGGAGGCGACGGTGGTGTTCTTCGTGAGGGCGATGAGCACGCTGCCCAGGGGGCCGACGACGGTACGCAGCGCCTGCGGGATCACGATCAGGCGCAGGTTCTGGGTGAAGGTCAGCCCCAGGGAGCGGGCCGCCTCGACCTGGCCGAGGGGAATGGTGTTGATGCCCGAGCGCAGCGACTCGGAGACGAAGCAGGCCGTGTAGGCGGACAGGCCGATGACCGACCACCAGAACACGTCCCACATCACGGTGCCGGACAGGCTCAGACCGAGCGCGCTGTTGAGTCCCAGCCCGCAGAACAGCAGGACGAGGGTCAGCGGAGTGTTCCGGATCCCCTCGACGTACACGGTGGCCAGACCGCGCAGGAGCGGGACGGGGGAGACCCGCATGGCGGTGAGCAGGACTCCCAGGACGAAGGAGAAGAAAGCACTGAGGAGGGTGAGCCGGACGGTCCATGAGAACCCGTCGACAACCCTGTCGATATTGCTGAGAAAGGCTTCCATGGGTCCCAGCTGGTCAGGGGCCGAGCGGCGGGACCGGCAACCGGTCCCGCCGCTGGCGTACGGTCAGATGCGGTGTCTCACTCGCAGGGGTCGAGAGCCGGGGCGGACTCCTCGTAGGCGAAGTCGGTCTCGCCGAAGGCGGTGTCCAGGTACGTGCCGGCCTCGCCGTCCTCCCACATCTGCGTGATGGCCGCGTTGATCTCCTCGCAGAGTTCGGACGAGCCGTCGGGCATACCGACGCCGTACTTCTCCTCGCCGAACGGGTTGTTGACGACCCGGTAGGTGCCCGGGTTCTGGGCGGCGAAGCCCGCGAGGATGGTGTTGTCGGTGGTCACCGCGTCGACGGTTCCGTTGCTGAGCAGCTCCAGGCACTCGGAGTAGTTGCCGGCCTCGCGCAGCTGGACGTCGATGCCGTCCTCGACGATGTTGTGGGCCGACCGGGATCCGGAGGCCGAGCACAGGACCCTGCCCTCGAGGTCCTCGGGGCCGTTGATGTCCTCGTTGTCGGCCTGGACCAGGATGTCCTGCTGGGCGATGTAGTACGGACCGGCGAAGTCGACGACCTCACGGCGCTCGTCCGTGATCGAGTAGGTCGCCACGACGAGGTCGACGGTGCCCTGCTGGAGGAACGACTCGCGGTTGGCCGAGGCGGCCTCCTCCCACTGGATCTGGTCCGGGGAGTAACCGAGCTCGCCGGCGATGTACGTGGCGACGTCGACGTCGAAGCCGACGGGGGCCTCGCCCTCGAGTAGACCCAGGCCGGGCTGGTCGTACTTCACGCCGATGGTGATGCTCTCGCCGCCGTTCTCGCCGCCGTCGTCGTCACCACCACCGCCGACGTCGGCGGTGCCACAGGCGGTGAGGGCGACGATGAGGGCCGCGGCGCTGCTCAGAGCGGTGCTGGTGCGACGGAATCGCATTCGGGGTACCTCTTCTTCTTCCTTGGTTCGTGCGGAGAACAGTGGCTCGCGAAGCCCGGACCTAGTGGGTCAGGATCTTGGACAGGAAGTCCTTGGCGCGATCGGTCTGCGGCTTCGTGAAGAACTCGTCCGGGGTGTTCTCCTCGATGATCTCGCCGTCGGCCATGAAGACGACGCGGTTGGCGGCACGGCGGGCGAAACCCATCTCGTGCGTGACCACGACCATGGTCATGCCCTCACCGGCGAGGTCGGTCATGACGTCCAGGACCTCCTGCACCATCTCCGGGTCCAGGGCCGACGTGGGCTCGTCGAAGAGGATGACCTTGGGGTTCATCGCCAGGGCGCGGGCGATGGCCACACGCTGCTGCTGCCCCCCGGAGAGCTGGGCCGGGTACTTGTTCGCCTGTTCGCCGATCTGGACGCGCTCCAGGAGTTCCATGGCCCGCGCCTCCGCCTGGCTCCTGGACTGGCGCAGCACCTTGACGGGGCCCAGCGACACGTTCTGGAGCACGGTCTTGTGCGCGAACAGGTTGAACGACTGGAAGACCATGCCAACGTCGCTCCGGAGTCGTGCAAGACCGCGGCCCTCGGCGGGCAGCGGCTGCCCGTCGAGGGTGATCGTGCCGGTGTCGATCGTCTCCAGACGGTTGATCGTGCGGCACAGTGTCGACTTGCCGGATCCGGACGGCCCGATGACGACGACCACCTCGCCGGAGTTGACCGTCAGGTTGATGTCACGGAGCACGTGCAGTTCGCCGAAGTGCTTGTTGACGTTCTCCAGCACGACGAGAGGAGTTGAGGTCATGCACGAAACCTAATGGCCCCATGTTGCCGTGTCATCACGAAAACACGGACCAGTCCCAGAGTGGCTGACTTGTTACGACGTGATCGGCGAAACCGTTATGGTTCGGGAGGATTACGTCGGATTCCGCTGCGCGACGTGGTTGTTTCCTGACACCAGGGTTCCACGCCCCGGCCCCCGGGTCCACGTGGGCGTCCCGTCCCGCCGTTCGCGGACACCGCCCCGGCCCCTCCCGCGCGCCCGGGAGCCGCCGCGCGCACACGGTGGCTCCGCCTCCGCCGGGACCGCCCGTCCTCCGCAGCGGTTAGCCTGGGACCGTGAGCCAGAGTCGTACCTACCAAGTGCGGACCTACGGCTGCCAGATGAACGTCCACGACTCCGAGCGCCTGTCCGGTCTGCTGGAGGACGCTGGGTACGCGCGCGCAGCCGAGGACACCACCGCAGACATCGTCGTCTTCAACACCTGCGCGGTCCGGGAGAACGCCGACAACCGCCTGTACGGCAACCTCGGGCACCTGCGCCCGGTCAAGGACGCCAACCCGGGTATGCAGATCGCCGTCGGCGGCTGCCTGGCGCAGAAGGACCGAGGTGAGATCGTGCGCCGCGCCCCGTGGGTGGACGTGGTGTTCGGCACCCACAACATCGGGTCCCTGCCCGCGCTGCTGGAACGGGCCCGGGTCCAGCGCGAGGCCCAGGTGGAGATCGCCGAGTCCCTGGAGCACTTCCCCTCCACCCTGCCCAGCCGCCGTGAGTCCGCCTACGCGGCGTGGGTCTCGATCTCCGTCGGCTGCAACAACACGTGTACCTTCTGCATCGTGCCCGCGCTGCGCGGCAAGGAGCAGGACCGGCGCCCCGGGGACATCCTCGCCGAGGTGCGCGCCCTGGTGGACGAGGGCGTCAGCGAGATCACGCTCCTGGGCCAGAACGTCAACGCCTACGGCAGCGGGTTCGGCGACCGCCAGGCCTTCTCCAAGCTGCTGCGCGCCTGCGGTGAGGTCGAGGGGCTGGAGCGGGTCCGCTTCACCTCGCCGCATCCGCGTGACTTCACCGACGACGTCATCGAGGCGATGGCCCAGACCCCCAACGTCATGCCGCAGCTGCACATGCCGCTGCAGTCCGGGTCCAGCAGGGTTCTCAGGGACATGCGCCGCTCCTACCGCCAGGAGCGCTTCCTGGGCATCGTGGAGAAGGTGCGCGCCGCCATGCCGCACGCCGCCATCACCACCGACATCATCGTGGGCTTCCCTGGCGAGACCGAGGAGGACTTCGCCGAGACGCTGCACGTGGTGCGCGAGGCCCGGTTCGCGATGGCGTTCACCTTCCAGTACTCCAAGCGTCCGGGGACCCCCGCGGCGACGATGGACGGCCAGGTGCCGCCGGAGGTCGTCAAGGACCGCTACCAGCGCCTGGTGGAACTCCAGGACGCGATCTCCTGGGAGGAGAACCAGAAGCTGGTGGGCCGCGAGGTCGAGCTGCTGGTCTCCGAGGGCGAGGGCCGCAAGGACGGCGAACACCGCCGTCTGTCCGGCCGGGCCCCCGACAACCGCCTGGTGCACTTCGCCGTGGGCGGCGGCGAGGAGCCGCGCCCCGGCGACACGGTGACCGTGGAGGTCACCTACGCCGCTCCGCACCACCTGGTGGCCGACTCCGGTGTCCGCGGACTGCGCCGCACCCGCGCCGGTGACGCCTGGGCGGCCCGCAACGGCCAGCCGACCGCGGAGCGCGGCTCCGACGTGCTGCTGGGTATGCCCAGGATCGGTGTCCCGGACGAGCCCGCCGCCCCCGTCGGCGGCGGGTGCTGCGACGCCTGACCCCGCTTCCCTCGCGGCCCCCGGCAGCGCGCCGGGGGCCGGACGGTGAGCGGCCGGTACGGCGTGGTCAGTCCCGGGTGAGCCGGACGTACAGGTCCCCGAAGCGCAGCGCGCCCGGGGTGGGCAGCCGCCCGGGCTCGCGTCCGGGCGCCAGGTCCAGGTTCGGGTAGGCCCGGACCAGCGACCCGAAGGCCACCTGGCCCTCCTGCCGGGCCAGGGCGGCGCCCAGGCAGTAGTGGATCCCGTGGCCGAAGCCCACGTGCGCCTCGCCGGGCCTGCCGTGGTGGCGGGTGATGTCGAACCGGTGCGGGTCCGGGTGCACTTTGGGATCCCGGTTGGCGCCCATGAGGACGGCCACCACCCGGTCGCCGGCGGCCAGCCGACCGCCCCTGAGCCGCACGTCCTCGGTCGCGTAGCGGACCTGGGTCACGAGGGCGACACCGCACCAGCGCAGCATCTCGTGGACCGCGGAGGGCAGCAGATCGGGATCGGAACGCAGCATCTCCCACTGGTCGCGGTGGGTGAGCAGGGCGTGCGTGCCGTTGGTGATCAGGTGGGCCGTGGTCTCGTGTCCGGCGATGATGAGGGTGAAGACCATGGCGATCAGTTCCGCCTCACTGAGCTTCCCCCCGTCCTCGTCCCGTTCCCTGATCAACGCGTCGAGCAGGTCGTCGTGGGGTGCCCGTCGGCGTCGCTCGATCATTCCCCTGAGGTGGTCGATCATCTCGCCCAGCACGGCGTTCATCAGTTCGGGCCTGGTCGGATCGAACCTCTGGAGGGTGCTGCTCCACCTCCGCCACAGGGGCCGCTCCTCCTCGGGAACACCGACCAGGTCGCAGATCACGGTGATCGGCAGCGGGTAGGCGAAGTGTGCGAGGAGGTCGACGGCGCCGTCCTCGGCGTGCTCGGGCAGACGGGCCAGGAGGTCGTCGGTGATCCGCTGGACCTTGGGACGCAGTTCGTTGACGCGGCGCACGGTGAAGGAGCGTGACACGAGCTTGCGCAGCCGGGTGTGGTCGGAGCCGTCCATGGCGAGGATGTTCTCGGTGATGTACGCGGCCAGGTCCGGGGTGATGCCCATGGCCTCGAAGATCTCGGACTTGCTGCGCGTGACCGCCCCCGAGCGCACGTTGTCGGGGTTGACCACGAACCGGTGGTCGCTCAGGATCGTGCGCACGTCCTCGTCGTCGGTGAAGAGGGTGACCGCGAAGCCGTCCGCGAACAGGGCCGGGGCGGACCCTCCCGCCTCGGTGACGCGGTCGACCAGGGCTCGCGGGTCGGAGCTCCAGACCGGGTCCATCAGGTTGATGGTGTCGTGGGGTGCGGAGGGTGTGGCCGTCATGGGGACCTCCAGGGGTCAGGTGTCGCGCGTGGCGTGTGTGTGGCGCTCGACCTCCGCCCGCGTCTCTCGGGAGAGTGCCTCGAAGAGGCCGACGACCTCGGGCCAGACGGTGCGCAGGGCACCGTCGGCGTCGGACTCGCCGAGCGCGGAGCGGATGGTGTCGGCCACGATGTCGGCGTGGTCGCCGGTGTGCGGTCTCGTGAGGCCGTGCTGCTCGGCCAGGAGCGGTTCGCGGACGAGGAAGCCGGTCAGAACCGCCGAGTAGGCGTAGACCTGGTCGTCGCGCGAGCGGTCCGTGCGGATGAGCCCGCGGTCGCGGAGCAGGTCGAAGTAGGCTTCGAAACCGATCCGCCCTCGGGTGAGGAGCTCCGCGCTGTTCTCGGCGGCGATACGGGAGAGCGTGCCCAGCGTCTCGGTCCGACCGGTCATCAGCGCGGCGATGATCGGGGAGTCGTGCGACTCCAGGGTGACGGTCCGGGCGAGGGAACTCGGCCAGATCCCGTCCGGGGACCGGCGCGCCTCCTCCAGGATCCGGTCCATCATCGCCTTCCGGGCACGGAGCACGGCCACCAGGAACAGCACCTCCTTGGTGGGGAAGTGCAGATAGACGGTGCCCTTGCCGATCCCGGCGCGGCGGGCGACGTCCTCGACGGTGATCTTGGGGTAGCCCCAGGAGACGAGGAGTTCGCCTGCGGCGTCCAGGATGCGTTCGGCTCTCTGGACACGCTTGTCCGTTCCGGACGTCGGCTGGGTGGACGGGGTCACGGTGTACTCCTGAGCGTGGGGGATTCGGCTGTGGTCTGGGTGTACCGCTGTCGTCGCAATGACCATAACCACGCCTCCCCTCGCCGTGTGACCCCGTGACCAGATTTCGAATCTGGTCACGAAGTCAACGCTAGGTCAGGAGGAGCCGGGTGGCAAGTGTTCGCGCGGAGCGGGAAGAGCCCGGATCGCCGGTGTGCGCGGGCGATCCGGGCTCGGGTCAGGCGCCGGGCGCGGCGTGCGGGGACCGGGGGGTCAGGGTGGCCACGTCCACGAGAGTGGCGTCCGGTTCGGCGCGTGGTCCGGCCAGGGCGGTCTCGACGTGGGAGAGCGCCCGCTCGACCAGGCCGGGGGAGTCGTGGGGCAGCCAGCGGACGCGGGGGTCGCGGCGGAACCACGACTCCTGGCGGCGGGCGAACCGGCGGGTGGCGCGGGCGGTGCTCTCCCTGGCCTCCTCCTCGCTCAGGTCCCCGTCGAGCTGGCCGAGCGCCTGCGCGTAGCCCAGTGCGCGCGAGGCGGTCCGGCCCTCGCGCAGCCCCTGTCCGTCCAGGCGGCGGACCTCGTCCAGCAGGCCGCGCTCCCACATGCGGTCCACACGGCTGTCGATCCGCGCGTCCAGTTCGGGGCGCGGAGCGGTCAGCCCGATCTGCGCGCAGGGGTAGTAGGAGGTGTCGTGGTCGGGCAGGTTGGCGGTGAAGGGCGCGCCGGTCAGCTCGATGACCTCCAGGGCGCGCACGATGCGCCGCCCGTTGCCGGGCAGGATCGTGCGGGCGGCCTCCGGGTCGGCCTCGGCCAGGCGGGCGTGCAGGACGCCGGGGCCCAGGTCGGCCAGCTCCCCCTCCAGCCGTGCGCGCACCTCGGGGTCGGTGCCGGGGAACTCCAGGTGGTCCAGCACCGCGCGCACGTACAGTCCCGATCCGCCGACCAGGACGGGGAGGACACCGCGTTCGGCGCACTCCTCGACCCGGTCGCGGGCCATCTCCTGGTAGCTGGCCACGTCCGCGGGTTCGCTGACCTCCCACACGTCCAGCAGGTGGTGGGTGACGCCGCGCATCTCCTCGCGGGTGATCTTGGCCGTACCGATGTCCATGCCGCGGTACAGCTGCATGGAGTCGGCGTTGATCACCTCCCCGCGCAGCCCGGTGCGTTCCTCCAACCGGAGTGCCAGCTCGACGGCGAGGTCCGACTTTCCCACGGCGGTCGGTCCGACGACCGCGATCACCTTGATCATGTTCCCAGCCTAGGGGGCTCCGGCCACCGGGACCGCTGTCCTCCGGACCGGTTCCCCGGACGCCCCGGGGCGGTGCGGGCCGGGCCCGGCGGCCGGAGACGGAACCGCGGGAGCGTATAGCAATAATCACGCTGTTATGGAATACCCGTGTCGCTGGGGCGCACAAAGGAAGAAGACACGCCAACCGTCCCGGCGCATGATTGTTCAGTGTTGGCTGGTGTGGGTTAATTCTCTGAAATTGTCTGCGGGTGTGGTATGGAAAACACCAGGATTGCTGTTGTGGGAATCGGCCTCTGTTATCCCGACGCTAATTCTCCGGCGGATCTGTGGGACAACGTTCTGGCGGGTAGGCGGGCTTTCCGGCGGCTGCCCGAGGAGCGGATGAACCTGGATGACTACTGGTCGGAGGATCCGTCCGCGGAGGATCGTTTCTACTCCGAGAAGGCCGCGGTGCTCCGCGGATTCAGGTTCGACAGGGCGCGCTACCGGGTGTCCGGGAGTTCCTTCCGGTCCACCGACATGACGCACTGGCTCGCCCTCGAAACGATGTCCCGCGCGCTGGAGGACGCCGGTTTCCCGGAGGGCGAGGGCCTTCCCCGGAGGTCCACCGGTGTGGTCATCGGAAACAGCCTGACCGGTGAGTTCTCGCGTGCGAACACGATGCGGCTGCGCTGGCCCTACGTGCGTAGGACGGTGGCCTCCGCCCTGCTCGACCACGGATGGGCGGAGGAGGACGCGGACGCCTTCCTGTCCGACCTGGAGAAGTCCTACAAGTCCCCGTTCCCCCGCATCGACGAGGACACGCTCGCCGGAGGGCTGTCCAACACCATCGCGGGCCGGGTCTGCAACCACTTCGACTTCGGCGGCGGCGGGTACACGGTCGACGGAGCCTGCTCGTCGTCGCTGCTGTCCGTCTCCTCGGCGGCCAACGCCCTGGCCTCCGGCGACCTGGACGCGGCCCTGGCGGGCGGGGTGGACCTGTCCATCGACCCCTTCGAGGTGATCGGGTTCGCCAAGACCGGGGCACTCGCCACCGGCGAGATGAAGGTCTACGACAAGGACTCCAACGGGTTCTGGCCCGGGGAGGGCTCCGGGGCGCTCGTGCTCATGCGCGAGGAGGACGCGCTCGCCCAGGGCAAGCGCGTCTACGCCGTCATCACGGGCTGGGCGGTCTCCTCCGACGGCAGCGGCGGTATCACCAGGCCGGAGGAGAGCGGGCACCGCAGGGCCCTGGAGCGCGCCTACGGCCGCGCCGGATACGGGATCGAGACGGTCGGCTACTTCGAGGGGCACGGAACGGGCACCGCCCTGGGCGACGCGACCGAGCTGGCCGCGCTCGGGGGGAGCCGGGCGGCGGCCGACCCCGCCGCACCGCCGGCGGCGCTCGGCTCGATCAAGGCCAACATCGGCCACACCAAGGCGGCGGCGGGTGTCGCGGGCCTGATCAAGGCGGTCCTCGCCGTGTACCACCGGGTCATCCCGCCCGCGACCGGCCACCACGACCCCCACGAGCGTCTGGAGGGGGAGTCGGCGCCCCTGCGGGTCCCCGACCGCGCACTGCCCTGGCCGCAGGACCGGCCCGTCCGCGCCGGTGTCTCGGCGATGGGTTTCGGGGGGGTCAACACGCACGTCGCCGTCGAGTCCGCCCCCGGCCACCGGAGCGCGGGGGTGACGGCCCGGGTCCGCGAGCTGGTGGCCGGGCGGCAGGACGCCGAGCTGCTGGTCGTGGACGCGGGTGACCTCCCCGGCGTACGCCGGCGCCTGGCGGAACTCGCCGACGTCCTGCCCAGGCTCTCCTACGCCGAACTCACCGACCTGGCCGCCGCGCTCGCCGCCGAGAACTCCGGGGGCCTGGCCCGCGCCGCCGTCGTCGCCTCCTCGCCGGAGGCCGCCTCGCACGCGGTGACCGCCCTCATCGCACGGATCGACGCGGGGGAGAGGGAGGTCGTCGCCCCGGCCCAGGGGATGTTCCTGGCCCACCGCGACACTCCGCCGGTCATCCGCTACCTCTTCCCCGGCCAGGGGTCGGGGAACGGCCGTACCGGAGCGTTCCGGCGCCGCTTCGCCCGTGCCGAGGAGGTCCTGGCCTCGGCCGGGCTCCCGGAGGGCGGGGACCAGGTGGCCACCGAGGTCGCCCAACCGCGCATCGTGGCCGGGTCCCTGGCCGCCCTCGCCGTTCTGGGCGACGTCGGCGTCCGTGCCGACGGGGCGGTCGGACACAGCCTCGGTGAGCTGACCGCACTGCACTGGGCGGGCGCCCTCGACGTCCCCGCCGTCCTCGGCCTCGCGGCCGTCCGGGGCCGCGCCATGGCGGAGACCGGTCGGGACGACGGCGCCATGGCCGGGCTGTCGGCACCGCCGGAGCGGGTGGAGGCCCTGATCGACGGCGAGCCCGACGTGGTCGTCGCGGGCTACAACGGCCCCGAGCAGACGGTGGTCTCCGGGACCTCCGCGGCCGTGGAGAGGGTCCGTGCGCGGGCGCGTGCCGAGGGGGTCACCGCCACACGCGTGAACGTCTCGCACGCCTTCCACTCCCCGCTGGTCGCGCCCGCCGCCGAGGTGCTGGAGCGCGGGCTCGCCGGGATCGACTTCGGGCGCCCCGCCCCGGGCGTGGTCTCCACGGTCACCGGCACGCACCTGTCCGCCGACACCGATCCGCGCCGCCTCCTCCGGGACCAGGTCGTGCTCCCGGTGCGCTTCCACGAGGCGGTCACGCGGTTGGCCGAGGGGGCGGACCTGCTCATCGAGGCGGGGCCGGGCCGTGTCCTCACCGGTCTGGCGGGCGCGGCCGTCCCGGAGGTCCCCGCCGTCTCCGTGGACACGGACTCCGGCTCGCTGCGGCCCTTCCTCGGCGCGGTGGCCGCGGCCTACGCCCTCGGAGCGCCCGTCGACGTCCGCGCACTCTTCTCCGGGCGGTTGGTCCGCGGGTTCCCGGAGGAGTTCGAGTTCCTGGCCAGCCCGTGCGAGACCGCCCCCAGCACCGGTGTCGGACGCACCGACGGCGGGGCCGGGCCGGAGGCGTCGTCCGAGGACGGCGCGGGGCGAGGGACCGGAGGGACGGACGAGGGCAAGGACACGCTGGGACTCCTGCGCGCGCTCGTGGCCGAGCGGGTCGAACTCCCCGAGTCCATGGTGGGCGACGACACCCGGCCGCTGGACGACCTCCACCTGAGCTCCATCACGGTCGGACAGATCGTCAACGAGGTCACCCAGCGCCTGGGCATGCCCCCGATGGGGGCGACCTCGGGGTACGCCACGTCGAGCCTGAGCGAGCTGGCCGCGACCGTCGACGCGCTGGCGGGTACCGACGACGGGCGGCCCGAGGCGGGGCAGGCACCGGGTGTGGCTCCCTGGGTCCGCGCCTTCGAGGTCGCCCACGTCGACGCGGACGTGCCCGCGGGCGCGGCACCCGGCGAGGCGGGTCCGGAGGGCACGGGATGGAGCGTGTACGCCTCCCCGGACCACCCCCTGGCCGAGCCGCTGAGCGAGGCGCTCTCCGGGGTCGGCGGCGGTGTCCTGCTGTGCCTGCCCGCCGACGGCGGCGCCCACCTCGTGGGCACGTTCCTCGACGCCGCGCGCTCGGTGCTGGCGGAGGGGGAGCGGACGCGGTTCGTCGTGGTCCAGGGGCGGCGCGGCGCGTCGGGGGTGGCCAGGACGCTGCACCAGGAGCTGCCCGGTGTGACCACCACGGTGGTCACCCTCCACGACCCCGTCCCCGACTCCCCGGAGGAGCGCGCGGAGGCGGTGCGCCGGGTGGTCGCCGAGACCGCCGCCACCCCCGCCGCGGCCTACCGGGAGTCCCGCCACGACGCGAAGGGCCGCCGCACCGTGCCGGTCCTGCGCGCCACGCTCCCCGCGGACGCCCCGGGGGAGGGCACCGTCCCGCTCGGCCCGGACGACGTGCTCCTGGTCACCGGCGGGGGCAAGGGCATCACGGCCGAGTGCGCGCTCTCCCTCGCCACCGAGTACGGGGTCCGGCTCGCCCTCCTGGGCCGCGCGGCCCAGGAGGAGGACGCCGAACTGGCCGCCAACCTGGAGCGGATGACGGCGGCGGGCGTCCGCCACCGCTACGTTCGCGCCGACGTCACCCGGGCGGACGACGTCCGCGGCGCCGTGCGGTCCCTCCAGGAGGAGTTGGGGACCGTGACGGCGGTGCTGCACGGGGCCGGGCGCAACGAACCCACCGCCGTGGGCGGCCTGACCGCACCGGTCTTCCGGAGCACGCTCGCGCCCAAGACCGACGGGCTCTCGGCCGTCCTCGACGCCCTGGACCCGGAGCGCCTGCGGCTGCTCGTCACGTTCGGCAGCATCATCGGCCGGGCCGGGCTGCGCGGTGAGGCGCACTACTCCACCGCCAACGACTGGCTCACCGAGATGACGGTCGAGTACGGGAGGGAACACCCGCACACGCGGGTGCTGGCCCTGGAGTGGTCGGTGTGGTCCGGAGCGGGGATGGGCGAGCGCCTCGGGGTCGTCGAGGCCCTGATGCGGGACGGCATCACGCCCGTGTCCGCGGAGGAGGGGATCTCCGTCCTCCACCGGGTGCTGGCCGACCCCTCGGCGGGTCCGGTCCTGGTCGTCAGCGGCCGTACCGGCGGGCTGCCGACGCTGGCGACGGAGGAGCGCGAACTCCCCCTCGGCCGCTTCGTCGACCGCGTCCTGGTGCACTACCCGGGGGTCGAGCTGGTCACCGAGGCCGAGCTGTCCTCGACCGACGACCCCTACCTGGACGACCACCTGCTCGACGGGGACATGCTCTTCCCCGCCGTGATCGGCATGGAGGCGATGACCCAGGTGGCGGCCGCGGCCAGCGGCCACGAGGGGCCGCCGGTGATGGAGGAGGCGCGGTTCCTGCGCCCCGTGGCGGTGCGTCCCGGGGGTCGGACCACGGTGAGGGTGGCCGCCCTGGTGCGCGACGCCCACACGGTGGAGGTCGTCATCCGCAGCGAGGAGACCGGCTACGACGCCGACCACTTCCGGGCCCTCCTGCGCTGGCCCCGCCCGGAACCGGGGGACGGGCAGGACCGCGCGCAGGAGGCGGCGCCCCTGCTGCCCGGGGTGCCGATCGACCCCGCCGAGATGTACGGGGACGTGCTCTTCCAGGGCAAGAGGTTCCAGCGGCTGCTCTCCTACCGCAGGGCCAGCGCCCGCCACGTGGTCGCGGAACTGTCCACGGTCGCACCGGGCGACTGGTTCGGTTCGTTCCTGCCCCAGGAGCGGCTCCTGGCCGACCCGGGCGTGCGCGACGCCGCCATGCACGTCCTCCAGGCCTGCGTCCCCGACGGCACGCTCCTGCCCGAGGGCGTGGACCGCATCGTCCTGGCGCGGCCGGAGGACCAGGAGTCGGACCGCGTCCTCCTGGAGGCCCGCGAACGGTTCCAGGAGGGGGACTCCTACGTCTACGACGTGGACGTGCGGGATCCCTCCGGGCGCGCGGTCGAGCGCTGGGAGGGCCTGCGGCTGCGCGCGGTGCGCAGGAGCGGCGGAGCCGGACCGTGGCTGCCCGCCCTGCTCGGTTCCCACCTGGAGCGGGAACTGGAACACGTGCTCGGCGGCTCCAGGGCCGTGGTCGTCGACCCCGACCCCGAACCCCGCTCCGGTGAGGGGGCCGAGGACCGCCGGGGCAGGACCGAACTGGCGGTCGGCCGGGCGCTGAACCGCCCCGTGAAGGTGCGCCGCAGGCCGGACGGCCGCCCGGAGGTTCCCGGCGCGGTGGTGTCCGCCTCCCACGGGGCCGGACTGACCCTGGCGGTCGTGGGGCGGGAGCGCCTCGCCTGTGACGTGGAGACCGTCCTCGAACGCTCCGACCAGGAGTGGGACGGGCTGCTGGGCCGGGAGTCCGCGTCGGTGCGGCACCTGGTCGCCGCCGAGGCGGACGAGTCGGTCCACGCCGCGGCGACCCGCGTGTGGAGCGCCCTGGAGTGCCTGCGCAAGGCGGGTGACACCGGCCGCGCGCTGAGGCTGGAGGCGGTGCTGGAGCACGGCTGGGTGGTCCTGGCCTCCGGCGGCCTGCGCGTCGCCACCTGGACGACCACCCTCAACGACACCCCCGAACCGGTGGTGTTCGCCGTCCTGGCCGGAGAGGAGAGCTGATGTCCGACTACTACGAGATCCGCCACACGGTCGGTTTCGAGGAGACCAACCTGGTGGGCAACGTCTACTACGTCAACTACCTGCGATGGCAGGGGCGCTGCCGGGAGATGTTCCTCAAGGAGCGGGCCCCCGGCGTCCTGGCCGACCTGCGCGACGACCTGAAGCTGTTCACGCTCCGGGTGGACTGCGAGTTCTTCGCGGAGATCACCGCCTTCGACGAGCTGTCCGTCCGGATGCGGCTGGGGGAGCTGACCCAGACGCAGGTGGGGTTCTCCTTCGACTACGTCCGGCTGGACCCGGAGGGGGAGACGCTGGTGGCCCGCGGATCCCAGCGGATCGCCTGCATGAGGGGGCCGAACACGTCCACCGTGCCCACCCGGGTGCCGGAGGAACTGCGCACGGCCCTCGCCCCCTACGCCTCGGACGGATCCGGGCCGGCGGTCGGCCGCGTCCCCGAGCGAGGGGTGGTGGCCTGACGTGGTGGACCTGCGCCGGGTGATGTCCACGTTCGCCACCGGGGTCACGGTGATCACGGTCGGCGGGGACACCCCCCACGGCATGACGGCCAACGCCTTCTGCTCGGTCTCCCTCGACCCGCCCCTGGTCCTGTGCTGTGTCTCCGGGACGGCCCGGCTGCACAAGGCGGTCGTCTCGGAGGGGCACTTCGCGGTGTCGGTGCTGTGCGCCGAGCAGGAGGACACCGCCCGGTACTTCGCCAACCGCGCGCGCCCGGAGGGGCTGGAGCAGTTCTCCTCCGTGGAGTGGTTCCCCGGCCCCGGAACGGGCGCGCCGCTGATCGCCGACGCCCTGGCGTGGATGGAGTGCGAGGTGACGGAGGAGGTGGAGGCGGGCGACCACTCGGTGTTCGTCGGCCGCGTCCTCCACACGGCGGTCGGCGACGACCGGTCGGCGCTGCTCTTCCACGGCGGCGGCTTCCACTGGCTGGGGCGCGGGGTGCGGCCCGGTGGCGTGAACGGCCGGGTGAGGTCGGGATGAGCACCTCCGAGGCCGACCTGCGGCCGGAGGCCGCCCCCCGGACCGCGCGTCCGGGGGCGCCCCCGGCGCGCTCCATGGCGGAGCTGCGCTCGGAGCGGGACACCCTGCGCGGGCTGACGGAGGCCGGTGACCCGACCGGGGTCGAGCGCCAGCACTCCCTGGGCAAACGCACGGCCCGGGAGCGGCTGGGCCTGCTCCTGGACGAGGGGTCCTTCGTCGAACTGGGGGTGTTCCGCCGCCGGAGGGACGAGGGTCCCGCGACGGAGGGCAGACGGCCCCGTACCGACGGCGTCGTGACGGGGTCGGGGACCGTCGGCGGGCGGCGCGTGTTCGTCTACGCCCAGGACTTCACCATCCTGGGCGGGTCGCTCGGCGCCGAGCACGCCGCCAAGATCCACCGCGTCATGGACCTGGCACTGGACGCCGGCGCGCCGCTCATCGGCCTCAACGACAGCGGCGGGGCCCGCATCCAGGAGGGCGTGGCCTCCCTGGACGGCTACGGGGGGATCTTCCGGCGCCACGTCGCGGCGTCGGGGGTCATCCCCCAGATCAGCGTGGTCCTCGGCCCCTGCGCCGGTGGCGCGGCCTACTCGCCCGCCCTGGCGGACTTCACCTTCATGGTCCGGGGCACGGCCAGGATGTTCCTGACCGGACCGGACGTGATCGCCGCGGTGAGCGGTGAGCGGGTGGGCCCCGAGGAGCTGGGCGGCGCGGACGTGCACGGCCTGCGCACCGGTGTGGCGACCGTCGTCCACGACGACGAGGAGGAGTGCCTGGAGGACGTGCGCCACCTCGTCTCCCTCCTGCCCGACAACAACCTCTCCTCCCCGCCGGAGGCGGTCTGGGGAGGGGACGCGGAGGAGGACCGGCGGCCGGGCCTGGCCGAGATCGTCCCGGCCGAGCCGAACCGGTCCTACGACATGTGCGAGGTCGTCGCCGAGATCGTGGACGACGGCGACCTCTTCGAGGTCCACGAGGGGTGGGCGCGCAACGTGCTGTGCGCGCTGGCCCGGGTGGGCGGCGCCGTGGTCGGGATCGTCGGCAACCAGCCGATGGTCCTGGCCGGGGTCCTCGACAGTGACGCCGCGCAGAAGGCCGCGCGCTTCGTCCGCTTCTGCGACGCCTTCAACATCCCCCTCGTGACGCTGGTGGACGTGCCCGGCTTCCTGCCGGGAACCGACCAGGAGCACGCGGGGGTGATCAGGCACGGGGCGAAGCTGCTCTACGCCTACTGCGAGGCGACGGTGCCGCGCGTCCAGGTGATCCTGCGCAAGGCCTACGGGGGCGCCTACATCGTGATGGACTCGCGGTCCATCGGTACGGACCTGTCGCTGGCCTGGCCCGGCAACGAGATCGCGGTGATGGGCGCGGAGGGCGCGGTGAACGTGGTCCACCGCAGGGAACTGCGGTCGGCGGCCGACCCGGACGCGCTCCGGGCGGAGCTGGTGGCCGACTACCGGGAGCGGCTGATGCACCCCTACCGGGCCCCGGAGGAGGGGTTCGTCGACGACGTGATCGATCCCGCCGACACCAGGGCCGCGGTGCGCCGGGGCCTGGCGATGCTGCGGGACAAGAGGAGGGAGCAGCCCAGACGCAAGCACGGCAACGTGCCGCTCTAGGCGCCCTGCTCCTCGGAGGGGTGCGGCAACCACCCGGAGGACGCGGTGACGGACGTCCGCGCGGACTCCGGGGTGTCGCCGCACCCCACCATCAGGGAGACGAGCTGGTCCTCCAGACAGCGGTCGGCGTCGTAGGGCGGGATGAGGTAGGAGCCGAGGTACAGCGTGGTGAGGCCGTGCATCGCGATCCAGAGCCGGTGCGCGACCAGTTCGGGGTCGGCGGGGTCGAACCTGCCGGAGCCGACGCAGCGGTCCACGCACGTGCTCACGTGGCGGAGCGTGTAGCGGCCGTGCTGCCGGTCCTCCTCCGAGAGGCTGAAGCCCGCGATCGAGCAGCCGCCGAACATGACCGGGTACAGGTGCTCGTTCCGGGACGCGTTGTCGAGGAAGGCCCGTCCCAGGAGGGCGAGGTCGCGGACGGGGTCGTCGGTGGCGGCGACCCGGGAGAGGCTCTCCTCCAGGCGGGCGAAGCCCTCACGGACCATGGCGTGCACCAGCCCCCGGATACCCGAGAAGTGGGTGTAGACGGCCATGGTGGAGCTGCCGGACTCGCGGGCGATCCGGCGCGTGGACAGAGCCTGGGGGCCCTCGGCGGAGAGCAGCCGGGCGGCGGTGTCGATCAGGGAGGTACGCAGTCGCGGGTCTGCCTTACGTGGGCTCATGGAATCAATATGCGACTTGCCGCCCGGTGTCCTCTACTCGTAGCCAGCCTTTTCGAACAGACTTGCGGTTTCCCATTGATGTCGATTGTTCAGGTCTTATTTTGTGATGGTTTTCGGGGTCTTCGCCGGGGATCCTACGCAAAGTGATTGTGGTTACTCGGAGTGGGGGCGGCCGGTGTTCGGCGGGCATGTACTTATTCCCGGTTCGCGGTGGGCTAACCCCCCTTTGTCCGAGTGCGGTCAGAGTTGTCCGCGGAGTCCGCGAGGGCCGTCCGGTTGCGGCTTATCGTACTGCGGACTTCACTGATCGTGGGCGCTTGGTGACTTTATGTGTCGAGATTTTGTGCCGTTCGTCGTCTTTTTCTCCGCGCGACTGCGGGGAGGGTGTCGCAATTTTGAAGATGAGGTGCGAGGGTCTCGGTGTGACGATGGATCGGTGCCTGTGTCGAAGGGTGAGTGCGTGGTGGCGATGCGAAGCCGTTTCGGTTCCCGACTGAACAGCGAGAACACACGAACCGTCGATGTTTCGTCGCCCAATGTGTCGTGCGTGTTTCCCGGCGCACGCCGGCTCCCCCGAGTTCGATTTCTGTGGCCGAACGGCTTCGGGAGTGGCGGTTCGGGCCTTTACTGCCTGCTGATGCAGTGCGCTCCGGCGATACCTGACAGGTAGTGGGTGTTTCCGGTTTCCGATGCCTGAGGCCCGATGTCGAGTTTGGAGATATCAGTGGAGAGATCCGTTCGCCAAGCTGTCTCATTCATTCGTAGTCACTATTGTGAGCCCATCACTCTCAGCGAGATCGCGGCTGAGGTCTTCGTCAGTCCGTACCACTTCTCCAGGATCTTCTCACGCGACGTCGGGCTCACCCCCGGCCGTTACCTCACGGCCGTACGCCTGTTCGCCGCCAAACAGATGCTGCTCACCACTGATCTCACCGTCTCCGACATCGTGTGCAGTGTCGGATACAACAGTGTGGGCACCTTCACCAGTCGTTTCACACGCGCCGTCGGTATGTCTCCCACCCAGTACCGGGATCCCGCCGTCGCCAGGCTGATGGTCGCCGCCTCCGACGACTTCGCCCGGCTCCCCGCGCTGGGGGACATGCTGGAGGCCGCCCGTGCGCGGAGGGAGTCCGCGGGGTACGCCGGCGTCCTGCGCGGATCGCTCGACATCCCCTCGGAGGCCGGCGGGGTGGACGTCATGGTGGGCGTGTTCGGCGAATCCGCGCCCCAGGGAACACCCGTGGCGTTCGACGCGCTCTCCGCACGCGGAGCGACCAAGTTCGAGGTGGCCGGTGTGCCGAGCGGCCGTCACCACGTCATCGCCGTGGCCGTACCCCACGATGCCGGGGCGCAGACGGCGCGGGCCCTGACGGTCGTCACCCGAGAACACGTCACGATCGAACCCGGGCTCGACACCTACGTGTCCCTGACGATGGGACCGACGGGGGCGACGGCTCCGCCGATCGCGGTGACCCTGGCCGACGCCTCGTCGGTCGGTGCCGATCTGCGGCGGAACAGCGTCCGGTGCCTTCAGCCGACGGTGGCCTGAACCGTGCCCGGCCGGATTCCGCGCGCCGTCGCGCGTGCACTGCTGGCACCGCCCCTGGAGGACGTCGGGTTCGAGCGCCGGGGCTTCCCGGGGCGCGACGCACCCGCTGCACGGAACCTGGAGGCCATCCCCGAGTCCGTGGTCTGCGGGTTCGAGTGGGGGATGGAGGCGCGCCACCTCCAGGAGGCCGAACGCCGTCTGGAGACGGTCGACGCCGCCCTGCGCGGCTTCGCCTACGAGGGCGCGACCATGGCCTTCACCGTGCGCGACGCCCTTCCCTTCGGCCGGTCCGACCGCACCCGTGAACTCATGGACGGCCCGGCCGCGCCGCACACCTTCCTGGCCTACATCGGGATCGGGTTCGCCATGGCCCGCCTGCCCCGGCGGCTGTGGAAGGGGGTGCTGCCCGCACTCACCGACAATCCCTACCACCCCACGATGAGCTGGCTCGCCGTGGACGGTTACGGGTTCGACCTCGCCTACTTCCACACACCGCGCTGGGTCGGACGCATGCAGACCCCTCGGCCCTATCCCTGGCTCGGGGCCCCCGACTACTTCCCCCGCGCCTTCGACCAGGGAGTCGGCCGGGCCCTGTGGTTCATCCACGGAGCCAGGTGCTCCGCGGTCGCCGACGCCGTCCTCGCCTTTCCGGGGCGGCGCCGCGCCGATCTGTGGAGCGGAGTCGGCCTCGCCGCGACGTTCGCGGGGGGAGCCGGCCCGGAGGAACTCAGGAAGCTCCTGCGCACGGCGGGGGAGGCGGCACCGCACATCGCGCAGGGGTCGGTGTTCGCGGCCAAGGCGAGGGTCCACTCCGGCTGCGTTCCCGACCACACCGAGACCGTGGTGCGCGCGCTCACGGGAACGGACGCCTCCGGGGCGGCCGCGATCGCCGACGACCACGCGGTCGACCCCGGCGACCACGGCGGTGTGCCCGCCTACGAGGTGTGGCGTCGCGGAATTCGCGGGCGTTTCCGCTGACCCGGATCCGGCGTCGGCAATCGCGAAGTAGACCCCCACACCCCGGTCCGGAAGCATGGAAAAAGCGATCGACCATATCCGTCGTACGAGGCGGGAGGACGAAATGGCCAGTGTGATCGGTGCGCTCAGACGCCGGTTGATCACCCCGAAAGCAACCGAGACCACGTTGGAGGTCCGTGGTTTCCACGACAAGGGTCCTGCCGGCCGCGACGTTCTGGAGACGGTGGGGGAGTCGTTTCTGACGGGCCTCGGCGACGCGTTGGAGACGGGCTCGCCCGAACGCGTCGACGAACGCCTCGACCCGCTGCCGACCCGCTACAAGGGCTTCGCCTACGAGGGCGCCGCGATGGGGATCGCCCTCGTGGACGCGCTCTCGTTGCGCAAGGGGCGGACCGAGCGCTTCCTGGAGGGCCCCGGCGCACCCCACGTCTACATGGCCTACGTCGGTATCGGATGGGCCATGGCCCGCCTGCCCCGGCAGCTCTGGCCGGACACCGGCCGCCTGGACCCCGTGCTCCGGTGGCTCGTCCACGACGGCTACGGCTTCCACCAGGCCTACTTCCACACCGACGCCTACGTGCACCGGCGCTCCCTGGACGGTCGCGCGGCCAAGTACACCGGCGACGGCGCCTACGCGCTCCGGGCGGCTGACCAGGGCATGGGACGGGCACTGTGGTTCGTGGCCGGGACGGACGCGGACCGGGCCGCCGACCTGGTCGAGTCGTTCCCACCGCGGCGCCGCGCCGACCTGTACGCCGGAGTGGGGCTGGCCGCCACCTACGCGGGCGGCGCCGACGAGGACGAGCTGCACCGGCTCCGCGAACGCGCGGGCGAACACGCCCGCCACCTCGCCCAGGGCAGCTCCTTCGGCGCCGAGGCCAGGGTCCGCGCGGGCCTGCTCGTCCCCCACACCGAGGCCGCCACCGCGGTCCTGTGCGGTACGGACGCGGAGAAGGCCGCCCGCCTGTCCCGGGACCTGCGCCCCGGGCCGTCGGGCGCCGAGGACCCCCGCCACCCCCTCTACGAGGAGTGGCGGTCGCGCGTGGCCGACGAACTCGCCCTCCGGGACGGGGGAGGTGCGCGCACGTGACCCGGACGGACCGGCGCCACCCCCCGCGGACCCCGCCCTCGGCGGCACCGGGCATGCTGCGCGACCTGCTCACCGACCGGCTCGCCATGATGTCCACGGCGGTCCGACGACACGGTGACGCCGTGCGCATGGCGGCAGGACCCAAGACCCTCTACCTCTTCAACCACCCCGACCACGCCAAACACGTCCTGGCCGAGAACCACGGCAACTACCACAAGGGCATCGGGCAGGTTCACGCCAAGCGGGCCCTCGGCGACGGCCTGCTGACCAGTGAGGGTGAGCTGTGGAGGGGCCAGAGGCGGACGATCCGGCCGGTGTTCCAGCAGCGCAGGATCGCCGCCCAGGCGGACGCGGTGGCCAAGGAGGCCGTCACCCTCGTCGACCGGTTGCGGGCACGGGCCGGGCGGGGACCGGTGGACCTGGTCGAGGAGGCCACCTCCCTGACACTGGGTGTCCTGGGCCGTACCCTCCTGGACACCGACCTGCACGCGTTCGACACCATCGGTGCCGCCTTCGAGGCGGTCCAGGACCAGGCCATGTTCGACATGGTCACCCTGAACGCCCTCCCCGTGTGGCTGCCGCTGCGCACGCAGACGCGGTTCCGGCGCGCCCGCACCGAACTCGAGGGGATCGTGCGACGGCTCGTCCGGGACCACACCGCGGTCGGGGACGCCGACGACGCGCTCTCCCGCGTGCTGGCCGACGCCGCCTCGGAACCCGACCCGCGGGCCCGTTCCCGCCGCGTGCGCGACGAACTGGTCACTTTGCTGCTGGCCGGACACGAGACCACCGCCAGCACCCTGAGCTGGGCCTTCTACCTCGTGGACCGCAACCCGGGTACCGCGGAGCGGCTCAGGGAGGAGGCGGTGCGCGTCCTCGGGGACCGCACACCGACCCACGAGGACCTCCATCGGCTGACCTACACCACGATGGTCGTCCAGGAGACCATGCGCCTGTACCCGGCAGTGTGGATCCTGCCGCGCGTGGCGCTGGCCGACGACGAGGTGGGCGGCTACCACGTGCCCGCCGGATCCGACGTCCTGATCTGCCCCTACACCCTGCACCGTCGCGCCGACTCCTGGAGGGACCCCGAGCGGTTCGACCCCGAGCGCTTCTCCCCGGACCACCGAGACGACCGGCACCGTTACGCCTACATCCCCTTCGGGGCCGGGCCGAGGGTCTGCGTGGGCAGCAACCTGGGGATGATGGAGGCCGTCTTCGTGCTCGCGGTCATGGCGCGCGACCTGCGCCTCACCCTTCCCCCGGGATACCGGGCGGTTCCCGAGGCGATGCTCTCGCTGCGCGTCCGCGGCGGCCTTCCGATGCACGTCCACGAGGTCTAGGACACCGGACGCACGACGCGCCCCCACCACGACAGGAGACGACCATGCCGAGGGGAACACCCGACACGGAACGTGAGCGCACGCTGACTCTGGAGGCGTTCGCCGACACCATCCTCCCGGGCGCGAAACGCGCGCCGGACGACGTGAGCGTCGCAGGGCACTCGCACGACGCCGGCTCGGTCGAGGCCGGAGCGCTGGACCTGCTGCGGACCCCGGCCACGGGCCTGACGTCCGGGCTCGCGGAGTTCGCCGAACTCCTCAACGAGCACGCCCAACGGTACGCGCGCGAACACGGCCTCCCCGCGGACGGGCGGCTCCCGGCCTTCGTCCGGCTCTCCTTCGGGGACCGCACCGCCCTCGTCCGCGCGCTGACCTCGCCCGGCCACCCGGAGAAGGAGTTCTGGGTGATGCTCGCGCTCTTTTGCAACATGGCCTTCGACAGCGCGGCCCACATGAGCACGCCCGCCGCCCTCGCGGCCGGGCACCCCGGGCTGACGGCGATGGGCTTCGCCGCCCCCGACCCCGACGGGCTGCTGCGCTTCAAGGAGTACTCCTACGGCAGGCCGCTGGCCCGCCTCCACCCGGACACGACACCCTCGGGGAGTCCCGCATGACGACCACGGAGAAGACCGACGTCCTCGTCGTCGGCAGCGGCTTCGGCGGCGCCATCACCGCCTACCACCTCGCCGCCGGCGGGGCGCGCGTCACCGTTCTCGAACGCGGTCCGTGGCTGGAGACCGAGGAGCTCGAACACGACTTCCTGCTCGGTTCCTCGTACACGCGCGCCTTCGACTTCACCGTGGGCGACGGGATGAGCGTGCTCGGCGGCAACTGCGTGGGCGGCGGGAGCATGGTCTACTTCGCCGCGCTGCCCCGGGCCCCGCGCTTCGTCTTCGAACGGCGGGGATCGGTCGGGCGGCGGATGTGGCCCTCCGCGATCAACCGGGAAGCCCTCGACCCCTGGTACGACCGCGTCGCCGAGGCGCTGGGGGTGCGGACCCAGGACTGGTCCGACGTCAGCTACGCCGGGGGGCTCTGGGGAGCGGCCTGCGACCACTCCGGACGCACGGCCAACCCGGTGCCCGTCGCCATCGACAAGGACTCCTGCGTCAACTGCAACTGGATGATGGCGGGCTGCCGGTTCGAGGCCAAGAAGTCGCTGGTGTTCAACTACCTGCCCGCCGCCGTCGCGCACGGTGCGCGGATCCGGCCGCTGCACGAGGTCCAGCGGCTGGAGCGGCTCGACGACGGCGGGTACCGGGTCCACTACAACGTCATCGACGACAGCGACTACCGGGTCACCACCGGGTCGGGCGCGATCGACGCCAAGATCGTCGTGGTCGCGGCCGGGGCCGGTGCCACCCCCGTCATCCTCAAGCGCTCCGAGGAGTACCTGGGCACCATGCCGCACGCGGTGGGCCGCTACTTCTCCGGCAACGGGGAGCGGCTCAACACCGCCGTGGTCAACGAGGACCGGGTCCGCGACGTCCTGGGCCTGTCCCGCGACGAGGAACGCGCCTACGAGGCGTTCCAGATCGGCAAGGGCCCCTGCGTGGCCAACTGGGACCGGCTCGACCCGGCGCTGCCGGAGTACTCCCGGTACTCGCTCGAACAGCTCTACTTCCCGCCGGCCCTGGGCACCATCCTCGCCCAGACCCCCGGCGCCCCGGCACCGTCGTGGTTCGGCGCCGACAAGAAGGAGATGCTCCGCCGCTGGAAGTCCTGGCTGATCATCTTCACCATGAGCGAGGACGACAACGAGGGCGTCTTCGGCGCGCCCCCGCCCACGGGCAACGCGGTGCGCCTGTCCCAGCAGATGCTGGGCCGCGGTCCGCTCACCTACCGGCCCACGGCCAACACCTGGCACGGCTGGAAGAGCGCCGACGCCGAGGTCAGGGAGATCCTGGAGAAGGACGGTATCGCGAGTGTGGCCCCCTGGACCAACGACCTGGTCGGGGCCTACACGGTGCACCCGCTGGCCTCGTGCCGGATCGGCGACGACCCGCACACCTCGGCGCTGGACGACCGGCACGAGCTGCGGGGCCACCCCGGGATCTTCGTCACCGACGGGTCCTCGGTCCCCGGCGCCCTCACCGTCAACCCGGCGATGACCATCGCCGCCCTCGCCGAGCGCTCCGTGCCCGGCATCGTCGAGGCCGCCCGGGCGCGCGGAGTCGACGTCACCTACGGCGCTCCCGCTCCCGACGGCGCCACGTCGGGGCGCGGGGGCGTCCTCAACCCGGCCGGCCGGGCCTCGGCCTGACCGGTCGGCCCGAGACGGGAGGAGGATCCGTGCTCCGCTCCATCCTGCTGGCGGCCGTGCGCCGGTCGCTGAACGAGGTGCGCCACATCAGCCCCGACCCACCGGGCCGGGCGCGGGGTGAGGTCGCCGACCTCCACCGCCGGGTGGAACGGGACTTCGGCGTCCTCGCCCCGCCCGTGGTCATGCTCTCACCCGCCCCGGAGTGCGCCGCGGCCACCTGGACGGCACTGCGCGAGTCGCTCCTGGTGCCGGGGCGCACCACCAGGGGCGAGCGGGAGGCCGTGGCCACCGCGGTGTCCCGGGCCAACACCTGTCCCTACTGCGTGGAGGTGCACGGCGCGACCCTCGGGTCCCTGGACGGGAGCGGGGACGGCGCCGACGCCCCCGACCCGCGCTCCCTCAGGTCGGTCACTCCCGCGGAGGAGGCCGAACTGGGCGCGGTCGAACTCACCTTCCAGCACATCAACCGCCTGGTCAACGTCTTCCTGCCCGATTCGCCCCTACCCGACTTCGCACCCGCACCGCTGCGGGGGACGCTGCGGCGCGCCACGGGAGCGGTGATCGCCGCCCGGCCGGGACCACCGCCGTCCCCCGACACGTCGCTGGAACTGCTGCCCCGCGGCGCCCGCGAGGCGCCCGTGCCCGACGACCTGCGCTGGGCGCTCGGTGAGCCGAGGATCGCGGCCGTCCTGGCCGGGGTGGCCGCCGCTGTCGACGGGGCCGGGGCCCGGGTCCTCCCCGGCGCCGTGCGCTCCCTGGTCCGCCGTCACCTCCACGAGAACGGCACCGCGCCCGCGGGCGTCAGCCGCTCCTGGGTGGAGGGGCCCGTCGCCGAACTGGCCCCGGCCGACCGTCCCCTGGGACGGCTGGCCCTGCTCACCGCGCGTGCGTCCTTCCAGGTCGCCGACGACACCGTCGCCGCGTGCCGACGTGCCGGCGCCGACGACGCCGACCTGGTCAGAGCCGTCTCCTGGGCCGCGATGGCCGCGGCCCGCCACGCCACCGCCCGCAACGCCGCATCCGTCCGCCGCATCGAACCGAACCGAGGGAGTCAGACGTGAACAACCTGCCCAACGTCATAACCGAACTGCCCGCCGTCATCGAGGACCTGACCGCCGAGGCGGCCCAGATCGACGCTCTGGTGGCCGACCTGGACCCCGCCGACTGGGCGCGTGAGACCCCCGCCCGGGGATGGACCGTGGCCGACCAGGTCGCCCACCTCTGCTTCGTCTTCCGGCTGGCCGGGACCGCGGCATCCGACGCGGAGGCGTTCACCGCCATGACGGCCGAGGCCGGCAAGGACTTCGACGGAGCGGTCAACGCGGTCCTGAGGACCTACCCCCTCGACGACCCCGAGAAGCTGCTGGCCCGCTGGCGCACCGACCGCGACTTCGCGGTGCGGGCGCTCGCGGCGGCCCCCGCCGACCAGCCGGTGCCCTGGCTCGTGCGTCCCATCCCCCCGGGCATCCTGGCCTGCGCGGGCATGATGGAGGCCCTCGCCCACGGGCAGGACATCGCCGACGCGCTGGGCGTCACCCTTGAGCGCACCGACCGGATCGGCAACGTGGTCGGGTTCGCCGTGATGGTCTGGGAGTTCGGCTACCAGTCCCGGGGGCTCACCCCGCCCGACACCGAGTTCCGCTTCGAGCTCACCTCGCCCTCCGGGCAGAAGTGGGAGTTCGGCCCGCCCGAGGCCGAACAGCGGATCACCGGGGACGCGGCTGACTTCTGCCTGCTCGTCACGCGCCGCCGCCACCGCGACGACCTCGACGTGACCGCGGAGGGGGCCGACGCCGACCACTGGCTCGACATCGCCCAGGCCTACCGCGGTCCGGCCGGGGCCGGCCGTCAGCCCGGTCAGTTCTCGTGAGTGGCCCGAGCCGAGTGGACGGGGCGTGATGTGATGCCGCCAGAGACAAAGCCCTGCCGTATCTGCGCAGGCGTGGTCCACGGGTGCCTGGACTTCGGAATCCAGCCCGTCTCCAACGACTACCTCAGCCCCGGGCGGATCGGGACGGAGCACACCTACCACCTGGTGATGGGTGTCTGTGACACCTGCACGATGGTCCAGCAGCTCAACGAGGTCCCCCGGCGGCGGATGTTCCGGGAGGACTACCCCTACCGCTCCTCGGAGTCGGCCCGCATGAGGAGGCACTTCGAGGAGGTCGCCGACCGATTCCTCGCGGAGCGGCCCCCGGACGATCCGCTCTTCGTCGTGGAGATCGGGAGCAACGACGGCATCATGCTCGGCAGGCTCGCCGAGGCCAGGGCCAGGCACCTGGGGGTCGACCCCTCGGAACAGGCCTCCGCCGTGGCCAGGAAGAAGGGCGCGGACGTCCTGGTCGACTTCTTCGAGGAGAGGTCGGCACGCCTCATCCGGGACGTCCACGGTCCGGCCGACGTGGTCTACTCCGCCAACTCCTTCAGCCACATCTCCGACATCGGCTCCGCTCTCAGGGGCGTGGAGATCCTCCTGGCGCCGGACGGGCGCTTCGTGTTCGAGGAGCGCTATCTGGGCGACATCGTCTCCCGCAGTGCCTTCGACCAGATCTACGACGAGCACCTCCACCTCTTCGCCGTCCGCTCGGTGGGGGAGATGGCGCGGCGGTTCGGGCTCGAACTGGTGGACGTGGAACGGCTGCCGGTGCACGGAGGATCGATCCGCTACACCGTCGCCCGCCGGGGTCGACGGACGCCGGGGCGGCGCGTGCACGAGATGCTCGCCTCCGAGGGGGAGCTCGGCCTGGCCGAGCGCGCCACCCTCACACGGCTGGGCGACCGCGTGGCGAGGATCGGTGCGGACCTGACCGGGCTTCTGCGGCGCCTGCGGGACGAGGGCCGCACGGTGGTCGGGTACGGTGCCACGGCCAAGAGCACGACGGTGACGAACTCGTTCGGTATCGGGCCCGATCTGGTTCCGTACGTGTGTGACTCCACCCGGGAGAAACAGGGGCTTCTGATGCCGGGCTCGCACATCCCCATCGTGCCCCCGTCGGCCTTCCGCGCGCCCTATCCCGAGTACGCGGTGCTGTTCGCGTGGAGCCACGCCGAGGAGATCATCGCCAAGGAACGTGAGTTCGCCGAACTGGGCGGGCGTTGGATCCTCTACGTTCCCGAGGTCCACGTGCGCGGAGGCGACGTGCCTTCCGGAACCTGACGTCCGGCGTCACCGGCCGGTCCGCGGGCCCGGAGCCGGGGCCGCGGGTGCGCGGCGGCCCAGCTCCGGACAACCGACGCGGGCCGACCCCGCGGCCCCGCCGGGGCGGACCGCAATCGTGAAGACGCTCGTCACAGCGGTGCCGCAATACCGTCACTTGACGGAACAGTCAATCGGTCAACGCGAGGGACTCGGTTGTGAGTGATGAAATGACGCTTTGCCAAACCTGCCGAAACGTCCCGGTCACCAAGTTTCTGTCACTCGGGGAACAGCCCGCCTGTCAATTTCCTGAAACCCACGAGGAGGCCGAGTCCGAACGGACCTGGCCGCTTGACCTCGGTTTCTGTTCGCAGTGCAGCCTGGTCCAGTTGATGAATCCGGTCAGCGAGCGCATTCTCTTTTCCGGTGAATATCACCATCTGGCCGGACTGACCAAAGGATTTCGCGATCATTTGAGGGAGTTGGCGGACGACCTGGCGGCGCAACAGGACCCGGACCCGGGGCGCCGCCGGGTCATCGAGATCGGCAGCAACGACGGGAGTCTCCTGGACGCGCTGGCCGAACGCGGCTTCGACGTCCTCGGAGTGGATCCGTGCGGCACGGTCTCACCGAAGGGGTCGCAGGTCGTCACCGAGTTCTTCGGGGCCCAGGCCGCGAAGCGGCTGATGTCCGGCCACCCCCCGGCGAACATGGTGGTGGCCACCAACGTCTTCGCCCACGTCACGGACCTGCACGATTTCCTGGACGGGTTGTGCACCATCCTGGAGCCCGACGGCGTGTTCGTGTCGGAGTCGCACTACCTGCCGGAACTGCTGAGGTCCCTGCAGTACGACTTCGCCTACCACGAACACTCGCGGTACTACTCCCTCACCGCGCTGCAGCATGTTCTCGGCATGCACGGCCTGGAGGTCTTCCACATCGAGTCCGTCGACACCCACGGCGGTTCCATCCGCGTCCACGCCGGGTTCCGGGGCGCGCACGAGGTCCGCGGGTCCGTCGCCCGGTTCCGCGGTGAGGAGGACGCGCAGAAGCTCACCGACGAGGCGACCTACCGGGACTTCGCCGCCCGGGTGGAGGACCACCGGGACCGTTTCCGCCGACTGGTCGGGGAGTTGGCCGCCGACGGGTCGCGGATCGCCGGCTCCTCCTGCCCCGCCCGTGCGGTGACACTGCTCAACTACTGCTCACTGGGACCGGGCGACATCGACTTCGTCTCGGAGATCAGCCCACTCAAGATCGGGCGCCTCTTCCCCGGCGTCCACCTCCCTGTCGTCTCCCAGGAGGAGCTGTGCGGACCCCGGCAGCCCGACTACGTCGTGCTGTTCTCCTGGCACATCCTGGACGAACTGAGCTCCCGGCTGCGGGAGGAGGGATACCGCGGCAAGTTCGTCGTCCCACTGCCCGAGCCCCACGTCCTCACCGAGCCGTAAGGAGACTTCCATGCGTGTAGCATTCGTCATGTGGCCGGCGGCCGCCCACCTGTATCCGTTCGTCCCGCTTGCTTGGGCGCTCAAGGCAGCCGGGCACGAGGTCCGCGTGGTCTCGCACGCCTCCATCGCGGAGACCACCGCCTCGATGGGCCTGACCCCGGTCGCCTGGTGTGACCCGAACAGCATCCCGGTGCCGATGGGCCCGGGGCGCCCCTACCCTCAGGAGCGCGCTGACCTGGCGCGCATCACCGAGGCCATGGCGTTCGAGCCCGACGATCCGGACCGCGAACACTGGGACGTCTTCACCCAGTTCTACCTCCCCTCCATGTGGGACTTCGTTCCGTTCAAGGGCGACCCCGGTGAGCCGATGCCCGCGATGGACGGCCTGGTGGAGTTCACCCGTACCTGGAAGCCGGACCTGGTGCTCTGGGACCCTTGCGTTCCCGGTGCGGCGGTCGCGGCCCGGGCCTGCGGCGCGGCCCAGGCGCGCTGGTGGACCGCCCCCGACGTGTTCTGCCGCAGCATCGACAGGTTCACCGAGGCCACCGCGCGGCCGGATGCGCCAGCGGTGGAGAACCCTCTGGCCGAGACCGTGCGGCCGATGGCCGAACGCTACGGTGTCGAGGTCGACACGGAGCTGCTGTTCGGGCAGTGGAGCCTCAACCCGCAGCCGCCCGCGGTGGGACCGGAGGTGTCCGCCCGGACCCTTCCGGTGCGGTGGGTTCCGCACTCGAGCCAGGAGGTCATGCCCAACTGGATCTACCCGGTGCCGGAACGCCCCCGCGTGGCCGTGTCGCTCGGCCTGTCCGAGCGGCAGTTCATGGAGGGCGGCTGGAGCCACATCCCGGCCCTGCTGGAAGCGCTGTCCACACTGGACGTCGAGGTCGTCGCCACGCTGAACAAGACCCAGCTGGAGGCGGTGTCCACGATCCCGGACAACGTGCGGGTGGTCGAGTTCGTCCCGCTCAACCAGCTGATGCCCACCTGCTCGCTGCTCATCCACCACGGCGGCATGGGCACCGTCATGTCCGCCGTGGCCAGCTGCGTCCCGCAGATCGTGGTCGACTTCGTCGGCCACGAGATCTCGGCCACCGCCACCGGGGGGCGGATGGGCCGCTCCCGGTACGCCCTGGGCCCGGCCCTGGCCAGATACCTCACGGACACCGGCGCGGGACTGGTCATGAACGTCAGCGAGCCGTCCGCCGACCAGATGCGCGAACAGATCGAGCGGGTGCTCACCGAGCCCTCCTTCCAACGGGGCTCGGCGCAGGTGCACAACGACCTGCTGGCCACGCCCAGTCCGGCCGAACTCGTTCCCGTCCTGGAGCGGATGGCCACCCAGTACCGGTAACCGGCGACGACGCCGTACCGACCCACCGCTCCGGGGTGCCGTGCCGGCGGGCCCACCCCGCCGGCACGGCGGTCGTCCCCGGACGGACAGGAACGATCACCGCTGCGGAAGGACACGCCATGACGCCGACCGGCACCACGCCGGACCTGTTCACCGAATTCTCCGTCGTCGAGGATCCTGATTTCTACGGTTCGTTCGACAGCGACGCGCAGCGAGCGGTACTGGCCGTGCCCCAGGTCATCCAGGCCGCCTGGGAGGCCAACGACCCGGAGATGTTCGCCCGCGTCTTCACCGCCGAAGGCAGCCTGCTGATGCAGCAGGACCAGCTCACCAGCCGTGCGCAGATCCGGGACTACATGGCCGGGGGGTTCCGCCGCGGGCTCCGGGGCGCTCGGGTCACGGGATGGCCGTTGAACGTCACGTTCCTCGGCGAGGGCGTCGCGGTCGTGGTCACCCAGGGCGGCATCATCCTCGACGGGGAGTCCGAGATCGCCCCGGAGCGGGCGATCCGGGCCCTCTGGACCATCGTGGCGGAGGACGGCCGGTGGCGCCTGCTGTGCCACCACAGCACTCCTCTGCGCTGACGCGACGCCGACGTCCGCCGCCCCGGGGAGGGGCGGCGGACGTCGGCGTGCGCGGGCGGGTCAGCGCCCGGGCAGCGAGCGGGCGAACGCCCGGAGGTCGGACACGAACACCTCGGGCTGCTCCATGGCCGCGAAGTGGCCGCCCCGCTCGTACTCCGTCCAGTGGGCGATCGGGCCGAAGTCGCGCTCGGCGAACGCCCGGATCGGCAGCGCCGGGTCCTGGCCGAAGACCGCGACCCCGATCGGGACCTCCACCGGCTCGGGGGGCACGCCCGGGGTGAACAACGCGCCGAGGTAGGCCGCGGACTCGCAGTACAGCTGGGCCGCGGACGTCGCGGTCGCGGTCAGCCAGTAGATGCTCACGTTGGTCAACAGGCGGTCCCTGCCCACCTCCTCCTCAGGCGTCTTGACCCCCTTGTTCCACTCCCGGAACTTCTCCACGATCCATGCCAGCTGTCCGGCGGGCGAGTCGTTCAGACCGTAGCCGACGGTCAGCGGCCGGGTGGACTGCACCCGCATGTAGGCGGACATCTCCGCGTCGAACCGGCCCAGCTCGGCGAGGCGCGCCCCGTCCGACTCCGACAGCCCGGCCATCTCCTCCGGATCCCCGGACGGGGTGGTGAGCAGCATCGTGACGTGCGCGCCCGACACGTGTCGGGGCGCCACCCGGCCGAGTTCGAGGGAGATGATCGACCCCCAGTCCCCGCCGGCGGCGAGATAGGTGTCGTAGTCGAGCCGGCGCATCAGCTCCGCCCAGGCCCGGGCGACCCGGCGTACGTCCCAGCCGGGTTCCGTCACCGGCCCTGAGAAGCCGTGTCCCGGCAGGGAGGGGATGACCAGGTGGAAGGCGTCGGCCGGATCGCCGCCGTGGCCGCGCGGGTCGGTCAGCGGCCCGATGACGTCCAGGAACTCGACGATCGAACCGGGCCAGCCGTGGGTGAGCAGCAGCGGGCGTGCGTCCGGCTCAGCCGACCTGACGTGTAGGAAGTGCACGTTGGCGCCGTCGATCTCGGTGGTGAACTGCGGATACCGGTTCAGCTCCCGTTCCGCGGCCCGCCAGTCGTAGTCGGACTGCCAGTAGTCGGCCAGTTCACGCAGGTAGCCGACAGGGACGCCGCGCTCCCACCCCGGAGTCGACACCGTGACGGGCCAGCGGGTCGAGGCGATGCGCCTGCGCAGGTCGGCCAGCTGGGATTCGGGGATCTCGATCCGAAAGGGGTCCATATCGACTGCCTTCCTTGGCGTTGTGTCCAATTCGATATTCGTGTCACAAGAGGCACGGGGCTGCAACCATCCTGGCTTGCAATGGGGATCGCATCTCCTTCCAGATTGCCTTTTTCGCTCCCCGGGAAGAGGCCGAAGGCGCAAGTGAGAAGATGCGCCGGCCGGGCGCCGGGGAGCATGATTTCTCCGACTGTGGCCGTCACGTCAATTTCCTTGAGTGGAGGACGTTGTGTCCGAGAACGCCGTACCGTCGTCGGACGAACTGATCAAGCGGGCCGAGCAGTTGGTGCCGTTGATCAAGTCGAGTGCGTCATCCGCGGCGCAGAACCGCAACCTGGACAACGAGGTCGTCGAGGCGCTCGCCGAAGCGGGCATGTTCGAACTGCGGCGCCCGCTCCGCTACGGCGGCTACGAAACCAGTGCGCGCGGCCTCCTGGACGTGCTGAGCACCCTCTCCGCCGGAGACGGTTCGACCGGGTGGAACACCGCGGTGTGGGCGATCGGTTCCTGGATGGCCGCGGCGTTCCCCGACCACGTGCAGGACGAGGTCTTCGCCACCCCGGCCACACGGATCTGTGTGGTCCTGAGCCCGACCGCGGTCGCCACCGAGGCCGACGGCGGCCTGCGCGTGAACGGGCGCTGGCGGTTCATGAGCGGTGCGCGGCACAGCCACTGGCAGATCATCATCACCATGGCGCCGGCTCCGGACGGCGGCCAGTGGCCGGTCGCCGCGCTGGTGCCCATGTCGGAACTCAGAGTCGAGGACGACTGGTACGCCTCCGGCCTCGCCGGCACCGGCAGCGTCACCACGGTGGCCGAGGACCTGTTCGTGCCGCAGGAGCGGACGCTGCCGATGCCCGCGATCCTCCAGGGGCAGTACGCGACCGAACTCAACATCGACTCGCCGGTGTTCCGGACCCCGATGATCCCGACCGGGGCGTCCGGGTTCATCGGTGTCGCGGTCGGCATGGGCCGCGCGGCCCTGGACGAGTTCCTGCTGCGGCTGCCGGGCCGCAAGATCACGTTCACCGACTACGACGACCAGAGCGCGGCACCCGTGACCCACTTCCAGGTGGCCGAGGCCGCGCTCAAACTCGAGGAGGCAGAGTTCCACGCGCACCGGATGGTGGACCTGCTGGACGAGAAGGGCATCTCCGGCGAGCAGTGGACGCTGCAGGAACGGATGCGCAACCGGGGCTGGCTCGGCCGCCTGGTCCAGCTGGTCGGTGAGTCCGTGAACACCCTGGCCACCGCGAGCGGCGGATCCTCGATCTACACCTCGGTGCCGATCCAGCGCATCCAGAGGGACATGCAGGCGTTCACCCTGCACGGTCTGATGCACCCGAACACCAACTTCGAACTCTACGGCCGCGAACTCTGCGGACTCGAACCCAACACCATGTACATCTGACGGAGACGGTGCGGTCCCTCCGGTGCGGGGACCGGGAGACCCCGCACGACCGTGGACGGGAGCGCGCGGAGCGCCCCCGTCCACGGTCCGCGTACCGTACCGGTCAGGACTCCGGAGTCAGGAAGGACAGGACCTCCCTGACCTCGATCCACTCGTCGATCGGCTCTCCGCCGGGGCCGGGACCCGAGGAGAGGTGGGCCGCGATCTCGAGCGCGCGCTCGTAGGACTTCACGTCGACCATGCACCAGCCGGCGACCAGGTCGCCCGTCTCGGGCCGCGGGTCGTCGGCCGTGACCGGCGCGGCCCCCGGGCCGTCATGGCGCACCCAGGTCCGCGCGGGCAGCAGCGCGTGGAGCTCGACGAACTCGCCGCTCTCCTCCAGCAGTTCCGGGAACCGGTAGAGGAAGTCCGTGTGCGCCTCCGCGTCCGCGGGGTCCCACTGGTCCATCGGGGGCACCGGACGGTGCGGCTCGGGGCCTCCGCGGTAGTGCTTGATCAGCAGGTACTTCGGCATGGTGATCTCCTGGTGTCGGGGCCGGGCCCTTCCCGGCCCTTGCCTGGCGGGCGGAGCCGGCCGGATCCCTCCGCGCGCACGTCCGCGCGGGGTCACCCGCCGGGCTCCTGGAACGTCGTGCGAAGCTCCCGTGCGCCGGTCGGCCCGTCATCGAGCGCACTCCCGGCCCCCGCCCTCGGCGAAGGACCGCAGCGATGCCGCGATGTAGTCGATCATCTCCTCGTTCAGCCCCGGGTAGACCCCCACCCAGAAGGAGCGCTCCGTGATGACGTCACTGTTGGTCAGCTCGCCGACGACGCGATAGCGCACGTCCCGGTAGGCGGGGTGCCGGGTGAGGTTGCCGGCGAACAGGTGGCGGGTGCCGATCTTGCGCCCCTCGAGGAACCTGATCAGCTCAGACCGGCTGAAGGGGGCACCGTCGGCGAGGGTGATCACGAACCCGAACCAGCTCGGGGCGCTGCCCGGGGTCGCCGAGGGCAGCAGGAGATGGGGCGTTCCCTCCAGCGCCGACCTCAGCCGGGCCCAGTTCTCCCGCCGGGCCGCCGTGAACGAGTCGAGTTTGCCGAGCTGCGAGAGGCCGAGCGCGGCCTGGAGGTCGGTGGACTTGAGGTTGTAGCCGACATGGGAGTAGACGTACTTGTGGTCGTAGCCGAACGGAAGTGTGCCCTTCTGCTGGTCGAACCGCTTGAGGCAGGTGTTGCTCGCCCCCGGCGCGCACCAGCAGTCCCGGCCCCAGTCCCGGAGCGACTCGACGATCTTGGCGAGCAGCGGCCGTGACGTCAGTACGCAGCCGCCCTCACCCATCGTGAGGTGGTGCGCGGGGTAGAAGCTCGTGGTGGCGAGGTCGCCGAAGGTCCCCGTCGGCCGACCGTCGTAGAGCGAGCCGACGGCGTCGCAGTTGTCCTCCACGAGGAACAGACCGTGCTCGACGGCCAGCGCGGCGATCTCGGCGACCGGGAACGGGTTGCCCAGTGTGTGGGCCAGCGCGATCGCCCGCGTCCGCGGGCCGATGGCCGCGGCCACCCGCTCCGCCGTCGCGTTGTAGGTGTCCAGATCGACGTCGACGAACACCGGGACCAGGCCGTTCTGTACCAACGGGTTCACCGTGGTCGGGAATCCGGCCGCGACGGTGACGACCTCGTCCCCCGGCCGCAGGCGGCGCTTGCCGAGCAGCGGCGAGGTCAGGGCGGTGATCGCGAGCAGATTGGCGGAGGACCCCGAGTTCGTCAGCAGTGCCTTGCGTACCCCCATACGGCGCGCGAACGCCGACTCGAACTCGCTGGCGGAACGCCCGTGAGCGATGCGCATGTCGAGAGCGGCCTCGACCAGCGCGATACGGTCGGAGGAGTCCAGCACCGCCCCCGAGGGCCAGATCTCGGTGTGCCCCGGAACGAACGGTCGGGACTTGTTGACATCGGCGTGGTACTTGGCCACGTCGGCGAGAAGTTTCTCCTTGCGGTCGCTCATGAGTGTCTTCCCTGTCGGGATGGCGGCAGGACCGCCGTGGGCTCGGTACCGGTCTGTTCCGGAGTCGGAGAACCGGTGGAGGCTGTCCGGTCGCCGAGACCGACGTCCACGTCGGCCCCGCCACCGCGGATGCGGCCAAACGCCGAGGACACCGCGGGATTCTCCCCTCTGCCTGTTCGTCCTGTCCGTGGTCGGAGCCTGTGGGACGCCCGCGGGACGCGGTGCCCGGTGCGCCGCCCCGGCGGCCGCACGGTTCAGCCCCGGTACGCCTCGAGTACGTCCACCCCCTCAGCGGCTCCACCGCAGTCGGCGATGATCTGCTGGTACCGGCGCATGTTGCGGCGGATCTCCTCGTCGTGCCGGATGCCTTCGACGGCGTTGCGCAGTGTCTCGGCGTCCAGGGTCTCGTGGTCGAGGCACCGTGCCAGGCCCACGGCCTCCGCGCGCTGGGCGATCAGCCCGCACATCGGCACCGGCGGCACGATCACCATCGGCGCGTCGTGGGTCACCGCGTCCATGAGCGTCTTGATCCCGGTGTGCGACACGACCGCCGCGGCATTGCGCATGACGTCCACCTGCGGGAAGTACGGACGCACCTCGAAGTTGGACGGAACGGGACCGAGTTCGGCGACGTCCAGCTTGTGCGCGGCCATGGCGACCTCCCAGTCGAGGTCGCCGAACGCTTCGAAACAGGTCCGGTAGAACGTCGGGTTGTCGTTGAACAGCGTGCCGAACGAGATGTAGAGCAGTTCTGAGCCGGGGTCCGCCGGCTCCCACCGCGCGCTCCCCGGACGAGCGTCCTCCAACGGTCCGATGAAGTGGAAACGGTCGTCGAACGTGTCGGCCTCGTACTGGAACTCCCTGGGGATCAGGACGAGGTTCAGGTCGGCGACCGAGCTTCCGTCGAGGGCGTCGTCCTGCCACGTCACTCCGTAGCCCGCGGCGGTCTCCTGCATCGCCTTGTAGTACCGCTGCCACGGCCACCCGGGATCCGCGGACTCCCAGCCCTCCTCGATCGCGATGGCGTCGCGCATGCCGAGGGTCTCGTGGAACGCGAAGTGGGGCACCAGCGCCGCCGACGGCACGTCGAGAAGCTTGGCCAGAAGACGTCCCACCTCGGTGGTCAGGTCGTAGCAGAGCACGTCCGGGGGGTCCTGCGAGAACTCCCGCAGGAGGATCGGGAGGCTCTCCCCGACCCCGGTGGACATCGCGCTCAGCATCGCGTCGACGCGTTCGTCGGTCGCTCCGTCCGGCCAGTACATGGGGGGTACCTGGGCCGGGATGGTGATGACCCTCGCCCCGGTGGCCGCGACCACGGGGACGCACTCGGGCCCGGTCGCGTAGGTGACGCGGTGGCCGCGGGACAGCAGCTCCGGTACCAGCGGGAGCATGGGGTTGACGTGGCCGTGGGCTGGTTGCACGACGATGGCGACATGCATGGGTGAAGGCCTCCCGACCTAGGGGTGTCGTTGCCTGGGTTCGCGACGGTCAGTGCGCGCCGGTGGAGGACCGGCGGTGCCCGCAGCCCGTTCGGCCATCGTGCGTCCCCCTTCTCCACCGTGTGGGCCGGACCCCGGATCGGGACCCGTCCATCCTGTGGCCCGTGACCGGTCGCGCTCGTCTCCTGGATTGCGGTCCACGGCGGACCGCGACGGCGACGGCCCCGCCGCCCCTGAGCCCCCAAGGGCGGCGGGGCCGTCCGTGCTCGGGCCGACCCGGGGTCAGGCCGCGCGCTGCGC